>NZ_JACSMK010000002.1:0-421266 GCF_018618595.1 Exiguobacterium sp. s133 | reverse complement strand
TGCTCAGAAAGCAATTGGTCGAGTGTCGCACGAAGATCTGCTGCTTTCGTTTTGACCGTGACGTTTTTTGCTTTGTCCTCATGCATCATCGTGTCGTCCGATGCGCCGCCTGATGCGAATGCCGCCGTTCCTGGTAATACGAGTGCTGCTGCCATTGCTGATGCTGCGAAT
Organism: Exiguobacterium sp. s133; assembly: GCF_018618595.1. Classification (NCBI taxonomy): domain Bacteria; kingdom Bacillati; phylum Bacillota; class Bacilli; order Caryophanales; genus Exiguobacterium; species Exiguobacterium sp. s133. The sequence goes on along the minus strand of NZ_JACSMK010000002.1, from coordinate 421,095 downwards.
TTTTTAGTATGTTTCATCTGTAATCATTCCTCTCAATTTTTAGTAGTTTTGGTAGTTTCTGTTTCATCCTTCTGAAAAGCCTACGAAGGAGTGAGGCATTTGGATTTAAAAAAGTTTTAAAAAGTTGAAAAAATCTTAAAACGTAATTTTGATGCGTTTCAGTAGTCGTTCTGTTTGCCGTTCTGTGTAGCTTACGCGCAAGGATATGAATTGGATTTAAAATTTGTGAAAGAATATCGAAAAATATGGGGAAGTGTTTTTTCTTTCCTTATATACACAATGCGAAATTTTTTTATATGTTGTTTGATTCCTCATGTTACACTTGGAAAAAGAGCAAACTTGTAGCTAAATCGGAACTATTTAATACCAGGTACTAATGTGCTATACTGTTCTTTAGACTGACTCAATGAAAGGTGATCAAGATGGTACAAAACCAAGCAGGAACGGGTCAACCGACACGTGAACGTCTGAAACGGCATCAAAAAGAGCCGAATCAGGAACATCAAGAAAACCCGGAGCAGAAGCAGCGTAAACGTCTTCGCGAGTATTCCTCTCGTCGTGTACCGATTCTTGTACGATTACTGATTGTATTGGTTCTCGTCGTGATTGCACTCGTCGTAGGCGCGATGGTTGGATACGCGACGTTTGGTGGTGGCGAAGCGATGGATGTATTGAAGCTCGATACGTGGACCCGCATCACCGATTTTTGGATGAAATCTTAGATTAATCAGTGATTGGAGCTGTAGATATGTATACGATTGAACAGATAAAAGAAGTGATTCCGCACCGTTACCCGTTTTTACTCGTTGATCGGATTCTTGAAGTCGAGGAAGGTGAACGAGCGGTCGGCATCAAGAACGTCACGGCGAATGAAGAATTCTTCAATGGCCATTTTCCGGATTACAATGTCATGCCTGGCGTACTGATCGTCGAGGCGTTAGCGCAAGTCGGTGCATTCGCTGTACTGAAAATGGAACAAAACCAAGGAAAACTCGCATTTTTCGCAGGTATTGAAAATTGCCGTTTCAAACGTCAAGTCGTACCCGGTGATCAGCTCCGACTGGAAGTCGAATTGACGAAACTGCGTGGACCGATCGGTAAAGGGCGTGCTACAGCTACGGTCGATGGGGAAGTCGCCTGTACTGCTGAACTAACTTTCGCGATTAAGTGACCTGCTGATGAAACGCTGGTTGATCCCCCTTGCTATATCCTTACTCATCATTCCGGGTTGTCAGCGTGCTGACGTGGTGAAGACGGCTTCCCCGACGGTCTTCATTGATCCTGTCAAACGTGCCGGACAAACGGAAAACATTTCCGCTCAAGTCTCCTTGACGGAAAAGGACCGGATGCGCTTGACGATTCGAACGGCGAATGACATTCGTCTTGACGATCAACAAGTCGACATCCGACTCGATGTCGCCAATCAATCGATTCCGTTCCCGTTCGTCTCGTTCGAAGCGAAGAAGATGGGCGAAGTTCGGACCTATACGGCAGATACGACGATTGAAGAGGATATCTTTGATGAAGAACGACTCCCTGTGTTGATTATTGATGCGGGAGCCGGGCGTGGCATTGAGATTCCGCTCGAAATCGTCCGTTAAACCAAATGAGAAGCATACGAGAGCCACTTGGATTCCCCGGTTCTCGCATGCTTCTTTTTTGATGTTTGTGATGAAGATGTTAGGGAAACTAAATAAGAGTAGTACCTACTATACGTATAGGGAGGACTTGGATGATGTCTGAAAACCATCAAGCTGTCTTAACAGAACTGAATGCTTGCATCATGGCCTGCAACGCGTGCTTCGATGCCTGTTTGAATGAGGAACACGTCGCGCACATGGCGGGCTGTATCCGACTCGATCGGGATTGTGCCGATATATGTGGTCTGCTCAGTCAAGCGATTGCTCGAAACAGCTCGAACCTATCTGTACTCGCGAAAGCCTGTATCGAGATTTGTCGTGCGTGTGCGAAAGAATGTGCCGGACATGATCATGACCATTGTCAAAAATGTGCTGAAGCGTGTGAAGCGTGCGCGACAGCTTGCGAGCGACTCGTCTAAAAGTCGAGTGAACGGGACTGCTTTCTTCCTGAAGGGAAGGGGCAGTCTCTTTTTTTTTTGAAAAAAAGATAATGCAATTTAAAGTTTTAGGTGGTTTATTTTTCCTGTATTGTTTAAAATTTAGGCAGAACATATTTTTAGAATGGAGCGAATACTTACATAATGCAAAAACTTAGCATGTCTCTTATTGCACTGGTACTGAGCTTTAGTGTCATCCTTCCGGTACAAGCAGCACCGGTGAGTTGGGATGTCACGGGAACGGGGACGAATCCGTACACCCTTACCTTTACAGGGGAAGGACTCGTCGATCTCGAATCAGAAACGACACTCGTCTTCGAAGGCGAAGTGACGGGGAAAAACATCGATATCGCGAAAACGCCGGTCGTGACGTTCACGGCTGAAACGGCACCGACGATCAATATCATTGCGGTCGATCAATCGAAGAACATTCTCGTCGAGTTCGGACGTGTCGTGACAGAAGAACCGGCAGCGGAAGAACCGACAACAGAAGAACCACAAGTCGATCCTGCGACGAAAGAGCCGGCGACTGAGGAACCAGTAACAGAAGAGCCAACAAAAGAAGAGCCGACTAAAGAAGAACCAACAAAAGAAAAGCCTGTCAAAGCAACAACGGGAACAATCAGTGGAACCGTCTGGTATGACGAGAACATGGACGGGATTCGTCAAAGTGGCGAGTTGTTACTCGATGATATTCCTGTATTGCTGTTGAATCATGATGAAGATGTCGTCGACGAAGTGTATACGAAGGAAGGCCGCTACACGTTCTCGAACCTGAAGCCGGGTGAGTACGACGTCGAGATGGACGGATTTGACATGGGGTATTACTACAACTCGCCTCAAAACGTCGGTGACGACCGACTGATCGATTCGGATTTAGATGAAGAGGACGGTTACCTTTATTTAAGGCTGAAAGCCGGTCAAACGGCAGAGATTGATGCAGGGCTGTATGGCGGTGAGGAAGAAGAAGACTTCTCAAACCTCTTGCTCGTCACAAACTTCTTTGACGCGGATGCGAATCAACGACCGGGCTATACAGAAACGGGCGTGCCTGCGACGTATACGGTGACGGACACGATTACCGGAGAAGATGTCTACAAAGAAACAGTCGGTGCGAATGAAGCAATGATGATTGAACTCGAACCAGGGACGTACTTGGTTAAAACAGAAGTGAAATCAGGGTATCTTGTAAAAGCGATGCATTATTTGGATTTGGATGCGTTGCTTGACTTCGAAGATTTTTCAGGTGCCATCACGAAAGCGGACATGAAAGCGATGGCTGAAGATCAGGGTGAAGAACTCGACGAAGAATTCCCGGAGCTCGAGGAATTCATGAAGTTGTTCAAACGAAAGCCGGTCGAAGCCACCTTTACGATGACGGAAGACACGCTCGGATTTTTCTTGGCGGCTGAAGTCGTCCGTGCTGAACCGGTCGAACAAGCGAAACCGACGCCGGTCAAAGCGAAAACGGAGCAGACGCCGGACGTGACCCGTTCGACCAAAATGTCTGGAACGTTGCCGCAAGCAGGGGAAGAAACACCATTCCCGTTTGCTGCGACAGGTGCCGGACTTGCAGTTGTCGGACTGTGGTTCCTCTTACGCCGAAACGGTTAAAAATGAAAGCCTTCTGAATGATTATGTTCAGAAGGCTTTTTCATGTGTGCATCGGTTGACACACACGCACACACGTGTGTATAGTTGTAGTATCAAATGAACAGAAAGAGGGATGACGATGTTAACGACGAAACAAATCAGTGAATTATTACGTGTATCGGAAGAAACGGTCCGTCGCTGGATCCGGACAGGCGAATTGCATGCGGAACAGGATGGAAAAGGTTACTTGGTCGATGAACTGGCGCTGAAACGACTGGTCGATGAAAAGTCACAAATCCCGGGGACGGCGATGAATAAAATCCTCCCGATCATCAATGACATGTTTGGTCCGGAAGCAGCGAAGTTTGCGAAATCGAACTTGTTCGACCCACTCCGTCAATCGATGGATCAGACGCAAAGCGAGTCGGTGCCACCCAAACAGGAAGCGACGGCTGAATCAATTGCTGAACAAATCAGTCAGCTCAAACGTAAAAAACGTCGCCTTGAGCTTGAACATGAACTGAAGTTGCTGGATGTTGACGAAAAAATCGCAGCACTCGAGCATAAAGCGAACGGTTTATAAGCAGGAAAGACTACCTTCTACACATGAGGTAGTCTTTTTTGACGAAAAAAAGACAAAGTTCACGAGCTCGTGAGCTTTGCCGGCAGGCTAGTCCATCATGAGGACGATGGCGGTGTGGTGGTTTTTTGTTTTTTCTTACGGCGCCAGTACCAATATCCGAGTCCGAGTGTGATTGGAATCGCGGCTAGATACGGATTGGCTTCTAGATAACTGATGATCTCAAACAGCGCGAACCATCCACTGAATAACCCGAGGATGAGTAAGATCGTCCGGATCGCTTCAGGAAGCTTCCGGATACGATATGCGAAGAGACAGACGAGGCAAAAGATGATAATCGCCACGGACATTCCTCCCATTCCCATGACTAGTATAGCGTATTCGAAAAGCTTTTTCGATGCACAAATCTTTCTTCCTCCCGTATAGTGAAGACAGAGAAACTAACGAAGGAAGTGATTGCATGCATCTAACGGTGATTGGGACCGGTTATGTCGGTCTTGTGACAGCGATTGGACTAGCGGACGCGGGACATGAAGTGACATGTGTCGATTTAAATAAAGAACGGATGGAACAGCTTAAACGAGGTATCGCGCCAATTACGGAGCAAGGGATAGACGAGGCACTCGAGAAAAATCAAAGTCGATTGACCTTCACGACGGAGTACCCGGTCTCGGACCTCTACCTCGTCGCCGTCGGTACACCGGAACGGGCAGATGGCAGTTGCGATCTTTCAGCCGTCGAAGCCGTCGTCCGGTTGATTGAATCAATCAGTCCCGGCGCATCGGTCGTCTTGAAATCGACCGTTCCTCCGGGGACGACGGAACGGTTGAGTACGGAGCATCCGTCCCTCCGCTTCGCGATGGTCCCGGAATTTTTGCGGGAAGGAACGGCACTCGCCGATATGCGTCAACCGAGCCGGATTGTCATCGGGACGCGTGACGCGCTACTTGCGCCCCGGCTCGAGGAATTACTCAAGACGACGGACGCACCGGTCGTCCATGTCGATCCGACGACAGCAGAATTGACGAAGTACGCGGCAAATAGTTTCCTGGCCGTCAAAATCAGCTTCATCAATGAAATCGCCCGGCTTGCCGACCAGGTCGGGGCGAACGTCGACGACATCGCCCACGGGATCGGTCTTGATCCACGGATTGGTCCAGCCTTTCTCCGGGCAGGGGCTGGCTACGGCGGATCCTGTTTCCCGAAAGACATCAAAGCCTTGACGACACTTGCACGCACACATGATACGCACCTTCACGTCATCGAAGCAGCGGACCGGACGAATGAAGCCCAGCTCGCATACGTGCTCGAAAAGATTCGTCCCGAGCGTGACATGCATGTCGCCCTGCTCGGACTTGCCTTTAAACCGGGCACGGATGATTTACGGGACGCACCGGCGTTACGATTGGCCGAACGCCTGCAACAGCTTGGGTTGAAGGTGACAGGCTATGACCCGGCAGCGAAGACCCTGCTCGACCAAAAAAAGACGATGGCTGAAGCAGTGGCGGGAGCGGACGTCGCCGTCATCATGACGGAATGGGATGACATCAAGTACGTCTCACCGCAACTCTTGCAGGAACACATGCAGACGCCGCGTTTGATTGACGGACGGAACTGCTGGCAACATCTCGAGGCACCGGGTGGCGTCCAGTATGAAGGCATCGGGCGACCGCACCACACATTTTCGAACAATCCATCTAACTGACCTGTTATATAGGGTGAATCCATCAGTGGGTTCATCCTATTTTTTTTGTGGAGGAGACGGATGATGAAAATTGAGTATTTCACGGTGCAACCGAGTGGACCTAAAGGAAAGCTTGAGACCGTACCGTTGATGAACGGGTGGGAGCAGCATGTCGACGAGGAGTGGTCGCGGGCGATTCATTACGGCGCGGGGTTGATTCGGGTGACGGACGACGGCGTCGAGCTCCGGATTCCGATCGAGTTTGGATTCGGGTATGTCTTGCAATACATCCGTCAGTTCGTCGAAGCGGAACGAAAGACGAAGCGGGCGCGTCATTTGTTGCAGCGGCAACTGGACTGGATCGGGCGTGGCTTACCGATTCAGCTCCGACGAGTCGGTGAACGGATTGAAGTCATGGCGGATTCGCGACATCAGTTCGATCGGACGGATTTTTTGGAGGCGATGGACGTCAGAAACCGGAAGCGGATGTAGTACGGACGAGATTGAGACAAAAGCGGGTCACGCTCGTGTTCTGAAAACCAGCGGGAGCGTGGCTACGTTTAAAGGTTCATCTTCGTCTGCGACCCTCGCTATTTATTTGACAAGGGAGAGTGGTGTTTTTTAATTTTGTAAGCGTTTTCAAATCTAAGGGAGTTCAGATTTTTAATTTCCATATACAACCTATTAATATATTTATCAGGTTACTACTATTCCCCTTTTTTTTACATAAAACCTATTGTCCTCTGATTCTGAGTTTTGTATATTTGACCTGTAGCTCACTTACTCACGTATATTAGGCAGTGAGAAGGAGCACGGACCTACAGCACGGGGAATTGCTTGAATAAAGCAATTCCAACAGTTTTCTCTTGTTCATCCCGAACTGGATACATATGAATCACTGACGATCGCCTCGACGTTAGGCGAAGGTCGACGTGTGAAACAGAACGTACTCCTCCAAAGAAGAATAGAGAATTACTACGTGTTTTTAAGTAAATATATTGAAATATTTTACTTAAAATGTAGGTTATCTAGTTGGGGTTGTCACATTTGGTATTGAAAGATAAGAGGAGGAATCGTAAAAATGGCTCACACGAAAAAATCGAACAAATTGTACGCTGCTGCCGCTGCCCTCGCAGTCACGGCATCTGTCGTCGCACCGGTTGCTGCTGACGCAGCTTCGAAGGTCTCTGTTAAATACATCTCTCCCATCTTGATGAAGCATGCAGGTGGTTCGAAGTATGCGACTAAGAAATTAGTCTTACCGACGAAAGTCAAAGTCAAACTTTCAAACGGTAAATACGAAATGCGCTCTGTCAAATGGAGCGGTTCGATCAAGTTCGAGAAAAAATACATCAACAAATATCAAGTCCTCTACGGTAAAGTCGCCGGAACGACGAAAAAAGCCATCCTCAAAGTCGAACTTCAAAACTATCCAGTCGACGTCCTCGAACCAGAACTCGCACCAGTCGCTGTCGGCGAAAAAGTCGTGCTTCCGAGCACGATCAGCATCCGCTACAAATCAGGAATCATCGTCAAGCGTCCAATCAGTAAATTCAACATCAAAACACCGGATACTTCTAAACCGGGTAACTATAAAATCGCCTATACGTACAAAGGGGCAAACTCAGTCGTAACCGGTTCAATCAAGTATGAAGTCAAAGCGGCCGACATCTCGAACGTCATGGGAAGCGTTGATGATCAGACACTTTCTGTTAAAGCGGACGTCATGTATGCTTCAGCTGACGCGATGGCAGAACTCATGATTTACCCTGGTAAAGACATGTCAGCGACACCGATCGTCGCGAAAGGGATGCTTAAAGACGGTAAATTCATGGCTTCCCAATCTGGTATTCCTGAAGGGACACACAGTTACGTCGTTAAAGTCGGTGATATGAAGTCTCCGGCAATGGAATTCACAGTCGCGAAGACGATGTTGACATCTGCTAAAGCAATGGGCAAAGAAAAAGTCGAAGTCTCCTTCTCACGTGCCGTTGATGGTGTCTCAGCCGACAACTTCAAAATCGCAGGTGGAACGGTTACTTCAGCGGCACTCAGTGCTGACAAGAAATCAGCGGTTCTTGAAGTATCAGGTCTTGAGTATGATAAAGACTACACGGTCGATGCGAAAAACATCATGATCGGTGGCGTCGCGCGTGACCTCGGTTCAATGAGCTTCATGACACAAGGTGTTGAAAACATCTGGATGCTTGAAGTCTCACCAAAAGCATCGACAATCGTTGCGAACGGTGGCGACAACACGGAAGTGACGTTCTTACTCAAGAACAAAGCGACAGGTGAAGTCGACATGAACGCAGACGACATCGTTCTTAAATTATCAACGTCATTCGGTGCACTTTCAAAAGAACGTGTAACGATCCAGGACGGGAAAGCAACGGTCATCCTCACATCTGAGTTCAGCAACACGGACCTCGATGCGATGATCAGCGCGGAAATCATCGAAACAGCGAACGGCGACTACAAAAACCTCATCGGTAAGATTTCTGGTGAAGCGAAAGTCAAGTTCAGCACGATCGCCGTCACGCCGGCTCCGATTGAAATGATCAACATGCTCGCAGCGGAATCGAATCAAGCAGATCGCATCACGATCTTCCTTGATAAAGCCGTCTCGCGTGAGTTACTCCTCAAATCGTTCGGACTCGATAAAGTCCGTCCTTCGCTTCATGAAGAAGAGTATATGGCGAACGACAACATTCAAATCGAACAATTCGATGGTATGAAAAATGTCATCGGCGTCAAAGCGATTCCTTCGAATCCAAAAGCGTTCGAATTGATTCTTGATAAAGAAACACCACTTCAAGACAACGCAGTTGTTAAAGTGGTAGCGAAAATCACGAGTAACACGGATACAGAAGTGAAATCAAAAGCGAGCTTCAAGTTAACGGATGCACGTCCTGCTGAAGTAACGTCTGTCAAAGCAATTGGCTTGAACCAACTCGAAGTGAAATTCTCTGAAGCAATCGATACAGCGAACTTTAAAATCGATGGCCAGTATGGTGGTAAGTACTTCACTGTCATTCCTTACGGCTTCGATAACAAAATGGGTGTCGATCGTCGCGATACAGTCAAAATCATGTTGAACGACAACTACCCAGGAGTGAAAGAAGGCTACTTCGCAGCCGGCAAACATTCACTTCAAGTATGGGATACGATGGACTTCGCAGCGCGTTCGGATGAAATGAACATCGGTACGACACAAAACCTCGACTTCACAGTCGCAGCAGATACAGTCAAACCGACAGCTGGCGTCGTCGTCGAGTCGCCTGAGCAGTTCCGCGTCATGTTCAGCAAGAACCTGAAAAAAGCAGACATCGAAGCTCTGTATGGTTCGAAAATGAAGCTCGAACGCTACAACTCAACATCTAAAAAATACGAAGACATCAGCGAATATGCTGAAGTGACATCGTATGATGCAATGACTGGCGAAGCGGTTGTCGAGATGAAACAAGACTGGACAGTCATCTACGATACCGTCAATACGAAAGAGAACTACTACAACGATAAGTTCAAAATCACGCTCGAAAAAGGTGCGATCCAGGCAGAAGCGAACGGTGAGAAAAACGATGCCCTTGCACTCGACTTGAACTATGACGGATCGCCACTCAACACTCCGGATGTGAAGAGTGCTGAAATCACAGCAATCGATCGTGTGATGATGTCAACAGACTTCCACGTCATGATGAGTGAGCCGGTGAAATTGCTTGGGAAAGATCAAGCAGATACACCACTCGAAAATGCTGACGGCTTAGTCAACCCGCCGAAGACGACGGTTGAATTCATCGGGAAAAACAAAGACGGCAAAATCGTCACAGTCGACGGTTCGGTTGTCGGATATACAGATACAACAGATAAGAACTTCCGTGTTAAAGCGAACGAGAGTCTCCAGTATCTCGTCGACATGAAAGGGTACGGCGAAGACTGGAAAGTCGTCGTTAAATCACTTTCAGATGATGTCGGTAACACAGTTGCGACAGCGACACATGACTTCAAACTCATGAAAACACCTGTCACACCGGTCGCTTCACCATTCGAAATCGAAAAAGTGACAGCGAACGCGAAGGATGAAAAAGACGTCATCCGCATCAAGTTCTCTGAAGGCGTCCAGTACGCAGGTATGTATGATGCGACGAGCACGGCGCAATACATCTTCAATGGAAAAGCCCTTCCGGTCGGCACGAGCATCTCGCTTGCTGACTCGGATAACAACGTATCAAACGGACTCGACATCGTGAAAATCAAAGTTCCAGCAGGGACGATCAAAACATTGTCGAACGTCATCACAGTCAACAAAGATCTTCAGTCGTATGACAACTCTGTCTTGACTGGTGGTTACGAGAAAGCAGTTCTTCTCGGATTAAACTAATCACGACACGGACCCTCAATTCAGAAATGGATTGAGGGTTCTTTTATTTGTTGAATCAAGTTAGACAATAATCTTTTAGTAAAGCACAAAATAATATTCAAATAGATGTAAAAAAAGCGAGAATAAGCTAGAAAAATAAATAGATTTTATAAAATTTTCCATTATAATTATACGTGAGGGAGATCCTAAATAAAGGAGTGAAGAGATGCAAAAATGGTTACTCAGTCTGACGATTGTCGGACTGCTTGCAAGTGGACTACCGGTACATACAGAAGCGGCGGGCACGGGCGCGAAAAAAATGCCGACGCCGGGTGCGAAAACGCATAAAGGGTACTTGAAAGGAACGTTCGACCAAAACGGAAAAGCGTTATTTTATTTCGACTCAGCGAACTATGTTAATGAAGGAACACATATCAAATTCGCAGCGGACGAGACAGAAGACGTCACGGTCTACGAAACGCAAAGTGATTACTTGAAACAACTGGTCTACGAACGCTATGACGCAGTGAGCGGTGAATCATTATTCTTCCCACTGAGTTGGAAAGGGCGGCAATACATCGAAGTCAATGGACGTAAAAACACTTCGTTCACGGTCCCGTTCAAACTCGAACGCTTGCAACCGATGCGTGATGTCGTCGCGAAGAAAAAAGCGACGGGACAATCGACGAGCTTGATCGTCAAGATGCGCACGGCGGATAGTGACCATGCGCAGTTGTCGCGCAATACGAAGGCAATCGCCAGTGAGACGATTGATGCAGGACTAAAGATGGAGAAGTTCACGTATTCGTCCGTCTATCAAGCGCTTGCGGCGAAGGCGAAACTTGCGAAGTCAGCGGACGTCACCTACGTCGAACTTGACGGACAGATGCAGGGACTCGGAGTGGACCCGTTCAAGAAATACCAGTGGTCGCTGAACAATACCGGGCAACGCGGCGGCGTCAAGGGAGCCGACATCAACTTTGAGGCGATGAAACGACGGATTGCCGGAAAAAACTTAACGACGACGCGCGTCGCCGTCATCGATACGGGCATCAATCCGACCTATGCCGATTTCGCAGGACGGGTCCGGATGGATCTCGGTTATGACTTTGTCCATAAACGGAAGCTTGCCATCGACGACCATGGTCACGGCACGCATGTCGCAGCAATCATTGCAGCGAACAGCAACAATACGTATGGGATGTCGGGCATCAACGCCAAGGCATCGATCATTCCGATTAAAGTCATCGCGTCGAACAATACGGGCTCGAACTCGAACATCGCGAAAGGCATCATCTATGCCGTCAAGAAAAAAGCCAAGGTCATCAATATGAGTCTCGGTGGCGGTTTCTCGTCACTCGCGATTGAAGATGCTCTCGCCTATGCGAAGAAACAAGGTGTCCTCGTCGTCGTCGCGACGGGAAATGACGGGACGAACCGCCTGTCGTATCCGGCACGGTCGAAGTATGCCTTGTCGGTCGGTTCGACGAATCGGTTTGATCGCCGGTCGACATTCTCGAATTATGGCGACGGACTTGACCTCGTCGCACCGGGGCAAGACATTCCGAGTTACCTCAGTGACGGCGAATCGGCCTTTTGGAGCGGGACATCGATGGCAGCACCGCATGTCGCCGGTGTCGCAAGTCTCCTCTACAGCCTGAAGCCGACGCTCAAAGCAACCGAAGTCGAGTCGGTTCTAAAAAAATCAGCCCAGGACCTCGGGAAGACCGGTTATGACAAAGCGTACGGATACGGACGACTTGATGCCGATAAAGCCGTACGCTATATCAAATAAAAACAACTTAAACAGAAAGTGGGACAGATTCATGAAAACAACATTTGCTAAACTGACACTCGCCACATTGATCGCCGGTTCGACATTGATTGCCGGAACAGCTGAAGCGGCAACGACAACGGAAACGAAGGCGACGACACAATACAATGCATTGACACCAGGGATGACGATTGCCCAGGCGGCAAAAGTCATTTACGGGAAAGACTACAAAAAGCAATTGACGAAAAAGGGCAGTTCGACGGTCTTGAAACAAAAGGCAGAGGCGACGAGCACGTCACAAGGACAAAAGACGACACTCTACAGCATCTACGATAGAAAAGCAGACTTCCCATCCGCGATGACGACGTTGATGTTCATGACGAAGAAAAATGATTCCGTCTACCGGCTGACTTCAAAATCGCTCGATTTGTATCGCGGGACGACAACGTCAGGTGCACGGGAAAGCAAGATGAAGCTCGCGAAGGGTGCGAAAATCAAAACGGGGATGACAGAAAAACAACTCGATGCGCTTTTATCCGGAAAAGGTCTTGGGGAGTGGACGGGTCTTGATACGATTGATTTAACGTCTGTTCAAACGAAACAAGAACTCGAGTTAGGTCTTGCGATTAAAGGTAAGTCGAAAACGTACGTCTTCCCGACGGCAACGAAAACAAAAAAACTCGTCATACTTGATTACAATGCGAAAAAGAAAACGTATGTCGTTTCTGGACAAGCATCGTTATAAGGTTTCATGGACAACCACATGGATAGGTCTGTAAAGCAACCATTTGAACGTAGAGATAAGTTGAGATTTATAGATGAAGTGGTGTACTGCAAACGCATGTTTCTTCTCGTGCTTTCCTCGGGCGAGGCGCAAGCCGTTGCTCCTTGATTCTGACGAACAAGGAGCAGGGTCTCGCCTGCCTCTGACAGCGCGAAACGTGCTTTTCCCGTAGGAGTCACGAGAAGCAATGCGTTTTTCGAGCAATTTTTTTTGATTCGGAACGTCCTTTAATAATACCAACGACGAGTAAGGGATAAACAAGCTTCCAGAGGGTCCGTCAATCGTTTGAAGAGTCTGTCAACCAGGCTCTTTTTTTCATTTTTTTCCGTTTTTGACAAAAAGGGAGTTATTTTTTGTATACTCGACTGTAAGAGCGCTCATGCTGAACCGATATAAATGAGAACTCATATGCGCGACATAATACGCAAGATAAAAGGAGAAATGATAGAGTGGAACGCGTCAAAAAGAAACGTAAAGTCAAAAAGCGGTGGACGCCGCTGAAGGTCATGCTGTTGATTGCCTTGATCCTCGTCGTCGGAATCGGCGGATTCATCGGCTATACATATTACCAGGTCGACCAAACCGTCAAGAAAATTCAGTCACCGGTCAAAAATACCGGTGACGCCGTCGTCGAAAAACAAAAACCGGTTTCGGTTCTATTGCTTGGGGTCGACCAACGTCCGGGTGAACGGGGTCGGAGTGACTCAATCATGGTCATGACACTGAATCCGACACGGAATGAAAGTCGTCTTGTCAGTATCCCCCGGGATACGAAGGTCGACATCATCGGTAAAGGAACGAACGATAAAATCAACCATGCGTATTCGTTTGGTGGACCGGAAATGGCAATCAAGACGGTCGAGAACTTCCTCGATATTCCGATTAACTACTATGCGGAAATCAATATGCAAGGGTTCACGTCACTCGTCGATGCCGTTGGCGGGGTGACGGTCAATAACGACTTAGATTTCAAAGTCGGGGACAAACAGTTTGAGGTCGGAAAAATCAACCTGAATGGAGACGAAGCACTGAAGTATACACGGATGCGCTATGAAGATCCACGGGGGGACTTCGGTCGTCAGATGCGTCAACGCGATGTCATCGGACAAGTCGTCTCGAAACTGTCGTCAGATGTCTCAATCAGTAAATTCAATGCGATCATGGATGTCGTCGGGGACAATGCGCAGACCAATGTCTCATTCAAACCGATGCGGACACTTGCCTTTGACTACATGGATGCTTTTAAAAATCAGGAAAACTTGAAGCTTGAAGGAACGGGTGGAAAAGAAGCGGATGGTATTTATTATTGGCATCCGACGGACGCTTCACTCGAACAAACAAAAACAGCGTTAAAGTACTCGTTAGGAATCGAATGATAAACAAAAAGAGTGAGCCGACGTGGCTCACTCTTTTTGTTTAAAGGTTTTGTTCAGCGAGGCGGACACGACTCAAGTCGGTCCCATCTTTTGCAAAGCGTTGCAAGCGGTAAGAGTTACTCATGACGAGTCCCGTCGTCTCCGATTCGAGTTGCAGTGGAGCGAGTGTCGCTAACTTGTCATTTGTCACATCGGCTTCAGACCAGTCGATGGCGATGACACGATCATTTTGTAACGTAAAGAAATGATTTCCATAGAAAAGATAATCGTTGACGTCGTCACTGAATGTTCGGTCAGGCGCTGCGTAAAGACTATTCAACTCTGCGTTTGATTTGCCGATAAGGTCAATGAGCGTCTCGGTAACGAAGTTCGTATCGAGGTTATCGTTGACCCATGTCAGTAATGTTTCGTCGGCAATGGTATCACCTGACAGCTCTTTCGTCGTATCGGTATTTTTGATGTAGCCCGTCAATTCGTCAGTCAGTTCAACTTTACTAATCGAGTCGGACGCTTCAAGGATCCGGTAGCCGTCCCCGAAGTCAGCTTCGTATAAAACGTCCGTCAATGCTTCATCGCGGTAGATGTTACTGTTGCGTGTGTTGACATAAAGGACATTAGCTTCCGGTTTAGCTTCCGGCTTGTCGTCTGTTTTTTCATCTGCCGTTGATTCTTCGACGGCGACCGGTTGTTCGACTGTCGCATCCGGTGCAGACGATTTCGGACTTGCAAGATAGTTTGAGTAGACATACGTTCCGGCAGCACCAAGTAAGAAACAAAGAATCAATAAAGCAATCCAGCCCCACGGCAGTTTACGTTTTGGACGTGGTGGAGCAATCGGCTTCGTTTTTTGGCGGCGTGGCGTATCGTCACGTTGTGACCGTGATAACGTCGCAGGCGCTTCCGGCTCGTCATGCTCAAGCGGGCCATCTTCAGTAAGAATCGGACGGGCGACGAGCATGCCATAAAAATCTGCCAGACTTTCATGGTGTTTCCCGGCTAAAAAGTTTTGCCATTCGTCGACTGTGACCGTGTCCTGCTTAAAAGGAATAAGTGGTGCGTCTCCTGTCAGACGAATCATCGTGTCTGTCAACGACTCGGTCGAAGCGAGACTCGAACGGATTCGTTCATGGAGACGAATGATGTCGTCCTCGGAATGTGATGTATAGTATTGGAGTGCTTGCAGAGAGCGGTGCATAAAGAAAATTCCTCCTATGTAGAATTCAGGTAATTCATGTAAAAAGAAACATGTATGTCTCTATTATACGCAACCTTTTTCAATAAACGTATGTTATTTCCTAAAATAATCTCAACCATTTCCCAATTTTTTGTTATACTGATTCCTAGTTGATAAAAAAGTCACTGCATTAGACAAATAAAGGAGAATAATTAACCCATGAATGAAACGATTAGCTTACAAGAGTTATTTTCAGTTTTACGGAAGTCGCTTTGGCGGATTCTCGCTCTGACAATCGTCGCAGCGGTCATTGCATTTGCCGTCAGTAGCTTCTTGATTAAACCGACTTATCAGGCAGGAACACAAATTCTTGTCACACCGCAAAAACAAGAGGACAACGTCATCGATGCGTCACAAGTGCAATCATCTGTCACGCTCGTCAATACATATCGTGTCATCATTAAGAGTCCAGCGATTTTAGAAAAGGTTCAAGCAGAAGTCGAGAATGCTCCAACAAGCATTGCGACTTTAAATGAAATGATCACCGTCGAAAGTGAACAAAATTCACAGGTCATCAACGTCTCGGTCCAAAGTACAGATGCAGCCCTGGCGTCAAACGTTGCCAATTCAGTCGCGAACGTTTTCAGTGACGACATCACTGAACTGATGAACGTCGATAACGTCAAAGTTTTGTCGGTTTCAGGGATTCCAACGTCACCGGTCAGTCCGAATATCATCTTGAACACGGCGATTGCAGCTGTTGTCGGATTCTTACTCGGAGTCGGTCTTGCGTTCTTACGTGAAGTTCTCGACCGCCGTATTCGGACAGAGGATCAAGTTCAACAAATTCTTGATCTGCCGGTCTTAGGCAGTATCCCGGATATCGATAGTAAGGTCTTTAAATCGTCAGCAAAGGCAGCAAAACGAGAGGCGGCAAAACAATATGGCTAAGAAAAATAAAATGAATAAAGACGCACGGAACTTAATTACGGTCACACAACCGAAGTCACCGATTGCTGAGCAATACCGGACGATTCGGACGAATATTGAGTTCATGGCCGTCGATAAAGAGATTCAAGTCATTTTGATTACCTCGGCGACGCAAAGTGAAGGGAAATCGACGACGTCGTCGAACCTCGCCGTCACTTATGCCCAGCAAGGAAAAAAAGTCTTAATCATTGATACCGACATGCGTCGCCCGACCGTTCACTATACGTTTAAAGTCGCGAACGGTCTCGGTTTATCGAGTCTCTTGACACGCCAAGCCGAACTTGAAAAAGCTGTGTTACCAACAAAAGTCGATAACTTATCAATCTTGACAGCAGGTCCGATTCCGCCAAACCCGGCAGAACTCTTGTCATCGCGGTCGATGGAAAACTTGATTTTACAACTCCGTGAAGCGTATGACGTGATCATTTTGGATGCCCCGCCATTACTTCAAGTCGCGGATAGCCGGATTACATCGAAATTAACAGATGGTGTTGTGTTAGTTGTCGGTTGTACGACTTCCGATCGCCAACGTGTCTTAAAAGCAAAAGAACAACTCGAACTGGCAGAAGCGAAAATTCTTGGTGTCGTCTTAAACCGTCGCGAGCTGACGGACGATTCAGCATACCAATACTACTATTCTTATGAGTGAGGGGTTCAATCATGGTTGATTTGCATTGTCATCTCTTACCACTCGTTGACGATGGTCCGGCGAGTGTCGAACATACATTACAACTCGCAGAACAAGCCGTTGCGGAAGGGGTGTCGCAAATCATCGCGACACCACATCTCTATCACCCGCAGTTCGAAACGGAAGACGTCGATGTTCGCCTAACAGTTGCCGAGTTAAACGTCTTACTCAAACAACGCGATATTCCATTGACCGTCTATCCGGGACACGAGATTCGTTTGACGGGAGACTTGATCGAAGAAATCAAGGATGGAAAAGCGTTACCACTCGCAGATTCCCGTTATTTACTGATTGAGTTTCCGTCGAGTGGGATTCCATCGTATGCCCGACAAGTCTTCGCGGAGTTGATTTCCGACGGCTACATTCCGATCGTCGCCCATCCGGAAAAAAATAAAGCAATCATCCAAAATCCGAATCTCCTGTTCGAATTGATTTCGAACGGAGCAATTAGTCAGGTCACATGTGCCAGTTTGATTGGTAAGTATGGTAAGGATGTTCAGCGGTTCGCTGTTGCCTTACTCGAAAATGGTTTGGCTCACCTTGTAGCGTCAGACGCCCACCATGTCGAGAAACGTCCGTTCAACTGGGAGCAGTGTCGGAAGTACTTGGCGCAAGAACTGGAAGACTGGTTGTATGACGAAGTGTATGAAAACAATGAAGCCGTCTTATTGAATCAACTTGTAACGATTAATCCACCGAGTCCGGTCGAAAAAAACTGGAAGGGGCAGTGGGTCTAAGGTGATATTTGTAAGAAATAGTAAAGAGAGTGAAATAACACTCTCTTTTTTCTATGTTAACGCTTACATTATTAAAAAATGGAAAACTTTATGGAAGTAAAGGGCATTGATGTGTTATCGTAATTTACATAAAGAATGGAATATTGATTATATTATGGTAATCAAAAATTACAGACAGGAGTTGATTTCATGAGCCGTGTAAAAAAAGCGGTTATTCCAGCTGCGGGACTTGGGACACGTTTTTTACCCGCCACAAAAGCGATGCCGAAAGAAATGTTACCGATTGTCGATAAGCCGACGATTCAATATATCATCGAAGAAGCGATTGAATCAGGGATTGAAGATATTTTAATCATTACCGGTAAAGGGAAGCGAGCGATTGAAGATCACTTTGATTCGGTCCCGGAACTGGAAGCAAATTTAATCGCTAAAAACAAGTCAGAGTTGCTGCACTTAGTCGAAGAGACAACGAATATCAACATTCATTTCATCCGCCAATCAAAACCGAAAGGGCTAGGTGATGCGATTCTTCAAGCAAAAGCATTCATTGGCAATGAGCCTTTTGTCGTGATGCTCGGGGATGATATCGTTCAAGCAGACGTTCCATGTACACGTCAGCTGATTGAACAGTACGAAATCACGAACAGCTCGATCATCGGTGTGCAACCGGTCGCCGATAAAGACACACATCGCTATGGCATCGTTGATCCAAGCACAAGCATTTCAGAGAACCTACATAAGGTGAAATCGTTTGTCGAAAAACCGGCACAAGGAACGGCACCATCGAACTTAGCCATCTTAGGACGGTATTTATTAACACCGGAAATCTTTAAGTACCTCGAAACGCAAGAAGTTGGATCAGGTGGAGAAATCCAATTAACGGACGCAATTACGCGTCTCAATGAGATGCAACGTGTCTTTGCCTATGAATTTGATGGCAAACGTTATGACGTTGGTGAAAAGCTCGGTTTCATTCAAACGACACTCGAATTTGCCCTAAAGCGTGACGATCTCGGAGATGATGTCGCGAAGATGATGGAAGACTTACTTGCAGAACGGGCAGCTAATCAATCACTTGTCTAACTCCGCATTTGAAATATGAAGAGAAAGGAACTTCATAGATGAAATTTTATTATTATTATCGAACGCTGACGTTAGCCTGTATTGATGCAGTTGCGTTAATTGTCGCAATGAGCTTTGCATATTTTTTCCTGTATCCTAAGGAATTATTCTCACTAGTCGATACACAACTTTTATTACAGTCCGCTGTGCTATTCGCCGTATTATTCGTAACTGTCGCGTTCTTGATGAAGCTGTACCGTGTGAATTGGAAGTATGCCAGTATTCAAGAAGCATTAACATTATCATTATCACTTGCGTTAAGTTCAGTCGGTTTAATGGCTTACCAAGTAATTGTGTTTGGACAAATTTTAGAGCGAATTACAATTCTTAGTTTTTGTATTTCGCTGTTGTTACTCGGGGCAATTCGTATTGCGCTCCGCTTACTTGGAATTGGACAACACTGGCGGAAATACGCATTACCACGACGAATGATTAAATTACGGAAACGGACACTTGTGATTGGCGCTGGTCGGGCCGGACGTTCACTCGTCCGTCAATTATATGCTTCACCGTTCCATGAATTAAAACCAGTTGCCTTTGTAGACGATGATCCAAAGAATATGCACTTCATGATTCAGGGAATCGAGGTCGTTGGAACAACCGGCGATTTAGAAACAGTAATCGAAAAACATCAAATCGAAGCAATTGTACTCGCGATCCCCTCGCTATCACAACAACGGCGGATTGAACTGATCACGGAAGCAAAAACGTTATGTAAAAATGTCCAGACTTTACCGATGATTGAGGAACTCGTCACCGGGAAAGTTTCGGTCAATGCGATTCGTGATGTTTCAATTGAAGATTTACTCGGACGGGAAGCTGTCGAACTCGATATCTCCGGGATTCGGTCGGAGATTGAAGGACGGACAGTCCTTGTGACAGGAGCTGGTGGATCAATCGGTTCAGAGATTTGCCGACAAATCGTCCAGTTTAACCCAACGACGATTTTGTTACTCGGTCACGGGGAAAACAGCATCTACTTGATTGAACGGGAATTGCGCGGATTACAGTTACCGATTAACTTGATTCCAATCATTGCTGACGTACAGGATCGTACGCGACTTGAACAAGTATTTGAAACGCATAAACCGCAAGTTGTCTTTCATGCAGCTGCGCATAAACATGTGCCGCTGATGGAAGCGAATCCATATGAGTCTGTCAAAAATAATGTTTATGGAACAAAAAATGTCGCCGAAGTCGCAGATTTTTTTAAGGCAGAACGGTTTGTCATGATTTCGACCGATAAGGCAGTGAATCCGACAAATGTCATGGGTTCAACGAAACGCATCGCAGAAATGATTGTGCAAGACTTAGGACGCCGCAGTCAGACGAAGTTTGCTGTCGTCCGGTTCGGTAATGTCCTCGGGAGTCGTGGCTCGGTCATTCCACTGTTTAAATCACAAATCTTAGCTGGTGGACCGGTGACGGTCACACACCCAGAAATGACACGGTTCTTCATGACGATTCCAGAAGCAAGCCGCCTCGTCATTCAAGCGGGTATCCTTGCGGATGGTGGTGAAGTGTTTGTCCTTGATATGGGTGAACCTGTCAAGATTGTTGACCTTGCAAAAAATATGATTGAACTTAGTGGGTTTACGGAAGATGAAATGCCAATCGTCTTCTCCGGGATTCGGCCTGGGGAAAAAATGTATGAAGAATTACTAAAAGACGGCGAAGTGGATCCGGAAGCGATTTATCCGAAGATTTTTGTTGGCCGAACACGCCAAAAAGAACAAGTATCGGACATTTTAACACTCGTCCATCAACATAAAGAAACACCGTTACAATTGCGGAATGTGCTACTCGATATCGCAAATGATGTAGCTATCCGTGAAAAAAATCTAATTTAAATGGATGAAGGAGGTTTTATCGTGAACTACATGTCAATCAAGCGTCGGCTTGGTTTTTCAATCGCACTTATTGCTTGTATTATATTGATTCCACTCTTTGCTTTTATCATGGCAGCGATTAAAGTCGAATCGCGTGGACCAGTTTTCTTCAAACAAAAACGTGTTGGATTAAAGAAAAATCATTTTAACATTTTAAAATTCCGAACGATGTACATTGAGACACCAAATGACACACCAACACACTTACTTGCCGATCCAGATGTCTACATCACGCGTGTTGGTAAATTTTTACGTAAAACGAGTTTAGATGAATTACCACAACTTTTCAATATTTTAAAGGGTGAGATGGCATTTGTAGGGCCACGACCAGCATTATGGAATCAATATGATTTAATTGATGAACGAGATAAGTACAATGCTAATGACGCATTACCCGGACTGACAGGGTGGGCGCAAATTAACGGTCGTGACGAACTACCAATTGAGGTGAAAGCCAAACTAGATGGAGAGTACGTAACTCGGATGGGATTCCTGATGGATACTAGATGTTTTATTGCAACTCTATTTAGTGTAATTAAGAGCGAGGGTGTAGTTGAGGGTGGAACTGGAACCATAACTACTACTAAAGAAGTAGCGAGCACAAAGGAGTAATTTGGATGGAAAAAATACTTGTATCTGGAGAAAACGGTTATATAGGAAGATCCTTTCAAAAGACAATATCGAAGTATGATGAAAATTACAGCATAGACTTTATCTCCGTTAGAAATAATGAATGGGAAGAAAAGGATTTTGGAGATTATGATGTTTTTCTTCATTTGGCAGGTAAGGCACATGTATCTAGAAATAAAAAACTAGAAAGTGAATATTATAAAATCAACACTGATCTAACAACACGTTTGGCTAAAAAAGCAAAAAAAGATGGAGTAAAGCACTTTATATTTATGAGTAGTATAATTGTTTATGGAAGTACTCATGAAAAAATAAATAGTCATACAAAGCCTAATCCTAATAATTTTTATGGGAATAGCAAACTTTTGGCGGAGAAAAATATAATTTTTCTGGCGGATGATGGATTTTTAGTGACGGTTTTAAGACCACCTATGATATACGGTTATAAATCAAAAGGTAATTTTGAAAAGTTAAAAAAGTTAGCTTTTAAAAGCCCAATTTTCTTTCAAATACACAATAGTAGAAGCGTTTTGTATATAGAGAATTTAAATGAGTTTATAAAATGGATAATCGATCAGAAAAAAGAAGGAATATTTTTACCGTCAGATGAAAGTCCAGTATCAACTTCAGAAATTTATCAAACGCTTAGAAGGATTAAAGGGAAAAGAACGTTCTTATTGCCTATTCCTAAACTAATTGTCAAAATACTGCTACTTCAGACTATGTTTCAGAAAATATTTGGAGATTTATACTATGAAATTAATGATCACAATATACACAGAATTAACTTAAAGTTTGATTTAAAAAATGCCATTAAAGAAATTATAACAATTGAATCGAGAGAATATAAAATATGAAAATTATAATAATGTGTGACAATAATCTAGGCACAGTTGGTGGAGAACAAGAATCAAGCAAAATAATATTAGAAAATTTGAAGGAAAAATTTCAAATGTATTTAATACAACCTGGTCATGGAACAAAAATAGACAAAGTCAAAGAGTTTGATTTAACAAAAGAAACTAGAATAAAACATTTAATAAAAAAGCCAATTCTATTTTTAAAATACATATTAAAAGTCAGAAAAATAATAAATAATTTATCACCTGAAATAATTCATACACAGGCTCAAGTAAGTTTTTTCATTGTTTCTTTATTAAAAAGATTAAAACTAATCGATAAAAAAGTTAAAATAATTCATACTGAACGAGGACTATATCTAAAGTATAATTTCTTTTTCAAAAATCTATTTAAAATTATGTTTGGGTCTTTGGACTTGTTAGTTACTACGACCGAATTCAATATGAAATACTGGAGAAAATTCACAAAAAATAAATTAAAGTATAAAATAATTGAGAATACAGCTGGCCCTCTTTTCGAAATATATGAGCAGCAATTTGAAAAAAACAAAGATAATGAGAAGATCGTGTTGGGATTCGCTGGAAGGTACTGTGATTGGAAAAACTGGCCTTTAGCCATAGAAATTATTAATGACTTGAGAAAGAAAACTAATAAAGAATTAGAAGTAGTTATGGCAGTAGGATGCTTAGATGAAAAGTCGCATAAGGATACGTTATTAATGTTTAACAAAATAAAAGAAATTCCGAATGTAAAATTTTCAGGAGAGATAAACATTAATTTAAAAGAAATGAATATACTATTTTATAGAATTAATACTTTTATTTTAACATCGAATCCTAATACAGAATCATTTGGAAGAACATTAGTAGAAGCTATGAGTAGAAAAAATATTGTTCTAACAACCGATTCAGGAGGATCAGTAGAAGTTGTCGATAACCCTAAAAATATAGCAAACAATGCACAAGATTTTTCAGAAAAGATACTATATTATTTTTCTGAAAAAGAAATTTTTGATAGCCAATTAAATCAAAATTTAGAAATTGTTAAAAGAAAATATTCTTTAAACAATAACGTAGATAAGCATGAATATTTGTACAATCATATTTAATTATAAGGATGATAAAAATGAATATTTTACATTTGAATTCGAACTTAAATCGCTCAAAAATTCACTATAACATCGTAGAATCATTAAACAGTTTAGATAGTGTTGACGGAAGAATTTTTTTCCCGACAGAAAAAAACGAAAAAGTTAAACATAATAAAGACTATATCGATAAAATTAATTGTTTAAGTAAATATGAGAAATATTTTTACTTTTATAGAAATAGACACTTATCAAGAGTATCCACTGATTTATATAAAAATACTAAATTCACACATATACTTGCTCATTCTCTTTTTTCAAACGGAAAATTGGCAATGGATTTGAGTGAAAAATTGAGTATTCCTTATTCGGTAATAGTTACAAATACAGATGTGAATAAATACTTTAAAAAAATGATTCATTTAAGAAAAAATGGAGAAAATATACTGAAGAATGCAACGTCAATAATTTTTACTTCCGCTGCCTATAAAGATCGAGTATTAAAACAATATATCTCTAGCGATGTTCAAAAAGAAATTAATGAAAAGGCATTGTGTATACCATTTGGGATTGAAAAATTTTGGATAAATAATAACCATAAGCTCGAGAACTGTTTAGACAAGGAGAAAATAAAGTTATTATATGTTGGTAAAATAAATAAAAACAAAAATTTAATCTTTTTAGCAGATTGTGTACAAAAATTAAATAAAGAAAAAAATAAAACGAAATTTAAACTAACCATAATTGGAGAGTGCGAAAATTCGAAAGATATGAAAATAAAAAATAACTTGATAAATAGAGAATATATCGAAATAATAGATTTCTCTAACAAAGAAGACCTTTTAAGTTATTATAGGTCAGCTGATATATTTATTATGATTTCAAAAACAGAATCATTTGGGTTGGTTTATGCTGAAGCAATGACACAAGGATTACCGTTAATTTATACAAAAAATGAAGGGTTCGATAGACAATTTGAGGATAATTTAGTTGGGGTGCCTGTAGATCCTACATCTTATGTTGAAATTAAAGAAGCAGTTAATTATGTTATCGATAACCACGGAAAATTGTCTAATAATGCTTTTGAACATTCAAAAACCTTTTTGTGGGAAAATATAGCTATCAGGTTTAAAGAAGGCTTGTTGACTAAAAATAATACTTTTTTTACTCATAAAAGATCATGAAAACATTTAATGTTTTTTTGTTTTTAGTAATGTCTTTTTTGTATTTTTCTTACGTGTTTAATTCGATCCAATACATTTTTGTGGTGTATGTACTCTTATGTATAATTGACTATTCTTCCAAAAATTATTTCAAAAAAATTATTTTTGGAAAAGAAGATTATATATGGGGATGCTTTTTAAGTGTTATTTTTATTAGTACTTTGTATTCAAATAATAAATTAGAGGCATATACTTTTTTGTTGATTCTTCTTATGCTTTATTTGTTACGTACTTCTCTTATTAACAGCGGAAACTGGATTTCAATGTTTATGTTTTCAAATATTTTATTTTCTTCTATACATATCTTAGCTACTTATGTACAATGGCTTTCTCCAAGCACAGTCAATAAAATAAACTACTTAATATTGGAAAGATCAGTATATCTTGTAAATTTTTCGCAACAAATGAGAGGTAAATATGCAGGTATTACAGGACAGGTAGGATCAAATGCATTTTTTATAACAATCTTTATTGCTCTAGTAATTTCTAAACTATATATAAGTAAAACTTTAAAAATAAGAATGTTTTTATCAACACTTTTATTATTAGGCTTCTATGCTTTATTGCTTACTGAAAAAAGAGGATTATTGTTGTTTAATATAATAACTATATTGTTTATATTAATTATTTTATTATATAAAAAAATGGAATTAAAAAAAATAAAAGGCTTAATAATTACATTTTTTATAACGATAATTACTATATTAGTATGGATGTTAAGTATTAATTCCTATTTATTAAATTACTATCTTTTTGATGAAGATATTTCTACTGGTCGTGTAGATATATATAAGCGAGTGCTAGAAATGATCAGTAAAAATCCTATTTTAGGTAATGGAATAGGGTCGATTGAAGAGACGTTGAATATTAAAGGTCATAATATTTATCTTCAATTGTGGGCAGAATCAGGAATATTTGCCTTAATTATATTTATAATCTTGATTACTAGTTTTTTAATTTTTAGCATAAAATTATTATTGGATGAAAAAGACATAAAGAATTATAGTTTCCTTGATAAAATTTTATTTTCAATATACATCCAATTTATTTTTATACTATATGGTTTTACAGGTAATCCGCTATATGATTACTTCATATTAGGTATATATATTATTTCTACTAGTGTTCCTTACTATTTAAATGTAAAAAATGAATCACAGAAAGAGGGAAAATTTATATGAAGAAAAAAGTGGGGGTATTAACTTTCCATAGATCGTTGAATTATGGAGCTGTGTTGCAAGCATATGGTTTAGTAAAATCAATTGAAAAATTAGGGTACAATGCCGAAATTATAGATTATAGAAATTTGGAACTTGAAAAAAGAGATTCATATAAAAGATTTTACTCTACAAAGGGATTTGTAAGAAGTGCTTTTCAGATATTGGAATCGCCTATGTGGTTTATTCGAAGAAAAAGATTTGATAATTTTTTGAATAAAATAGGTAAGAGTAAGGAGATTTCAGATATAAATAATAAAATATCACAAGGGTATTTTAAAATTGTAGTTGGTAGTGATCAAGTTTGGAATTACAAAGTTACTGATTCTGATAAAAACTATTTACTTGGAGAGACAACTGATCATTTTAAAAAAACTAGTTATGCTGCTAGCTTCGGAGTAAGCACTATTCCAATTGAAAAAACAGACATGTATTCTAAATATCTAAAATCATTTAATTCAATATCTGTTAGGGAACCTGCCGGAGCTAATATTGTAACGGAAATGGGCTTAAGAAAACCTCAGGTGGTTATTGATCCTAGTCTACTTATAAATAGAAATGAATGGCTGGAATTAGCAAATAGTTCAAAGAAAAAATATACAAAACCAGGTCGAAAATATCTCGTTATTTATCAAAGAGCATATTCCAAAACACTTGTTGAATTTGCTAAAAAATTAGCCGAAATAAATAACATAGAAATACTAACAATTAACGGAAATCCGAGGCAACCACTCAAAGCAACTTATGTTCAAACAGCTGGGCCTGAAGAATGGTTAGATATAATTAATAATGCGGAATATGTTGTTACTAACTCATTCCACGGTGTAGCATTAAGCTTAAACCTTAATAAAGAATTGTACGTGGAACTATTAGATGAAAAATTTGGAGTGAATTCGAGGCTTGAGAACATTATCAATATCTTTAAAATTCAATCTCGTGTTATAAATAGTTCAATTTCTTTAAAAGAAGATTATATGAATTATATTGAGATTAACAAGCTAATGTCCGAATATCGGAAAGACTCTTTGATATATTTAAGTGAAGCATTGGAAAAAGGAAATGTATTAATTAATGAGTAAACAAAATTCATTTTTGAAAAAACTTTTATCGAATACATTTTTATTTGCAATAGGATCATTTTCGACAAGAATATTAATTTTTTTACTAGTTCCACTGTACGCAAGAAGTCTTGAAACCAGCGAATATGGAATTATTGATTTAATAACTGTAACTGTTAGTTTATTATTACCTATTTTCGCACTCAATATTCATGAAGCTGTTTTAAGATTTTTATTAAGTAAAAAAGAAGATCCTAGAGTAATACTTGGTATCGGTTTTCAAGTGACGATAGTGGGATTTATAATCGTCTGTGTATTCTCTCCGTTAATCTTAAATTTTTTGAATTTAGATAAGTATTATATATTTTTTGTTTTAAGTTATCTAATTACATCATTAAAAAACTTATTATTGTACTATGCTCGAGGAATTGAAAAAATAAAATTAATTATAAAGTTAAGTATATTAGATACTATTACTTTGTTAAGTTTTAATCTTATACTGCTCTATATCTACAGATTAGGAATTGAAGGATACTACATTTCTTTAATCGTATCAGGAACTCTAATAATTATTTTTTATATCGTATTATTGAAAATTGATTTAAGTTATCTTTTAAAAAAACCAAATATTGCTCTTAGAAAAAAAATGTTCAACTATTCATTTCCTATGATTCCTAATTCCTTAAGTTGGTGGGTGAGTAACACATCAGACAAATATGTATTAAATTATTTTTCAGGAGTTAGTGTTACTGGTTTATATTCAATGGCTTATAAAGTTCCATCCTTACTTAACACAATTACAAGTATTTTTATGCAAGCTTGGCAAATTTCTTCAGTGGAAGAGTTTGAAAAAGGAAGAATTGAAAGCTTTTCGAAGGTTTATAGAACACTTTTTAGTATTAATATTCTTGTTTGTTCAGCTTTAATTATTTTTGCAAAACCAATTTCATTAATTATGTTTGGAGAAACATTTAAAGAAGCTTTTTATTTTGTTCCAATTTTGTTAGTAGCATATTTTTTTAATGGACTTGCTTCTTATTTAGGAACGATATATACCTCTGCTATGTTAACGAGATTTTTATTTTACTCTACTGCATATGGAGGAATTCTAAATATTTTTCTTAATATTTTCTTGATTCCTTCATATGGTGCATATGGTGCATCTTTTGCAACGTTGTTTAGCTATATGTTGATTTGGATAATAAGATTGTATCACTCGAAAAAAATTGTGAAGATATCATGGAATAAGACAATAGATTGTATTCAAATAGTAACTTTAATTTGTTTATCACTATCGGTTTCATTTTCTTCAACTTCTGAGTATATATACTTACTTATCTATTTATTTTTAATTTTTTTGAATAAAAAAATATTTTTAGATTTTTTTGATCTTTTTTCAAAACTAATATCTAAAAAAAGAAAATAGGTGACGTATGAGAGTTACAGTAGCAGGAACAGGATACGTCGGACTTTCGATGGCCGTTTTACTCGCTCAGCATAATGAAGTTACATCAATTGATATCATTAAAGAACGTGTTGAGCTCGTCAATGATCGCAAATCACCAATCGTTGATGCAGAAATCGAAAGTTTCTTACAAAATAAAGAATTGAATCTCCATGCAACAACCGATAATTTTGAGGCCTATAAAGATGCGGAATTCGTCATTATTGCGACTCCGACAGATTATGACCCAACACGGAACTACTTTAATACTCGGACGGTCGAGAGCGTTATCGCGACGGTTCTTGCCATCAATCCAGATGCGACGATGGTCATCAAATCGACGGTGCCAGTCGGTTATACACAAGAGTTAAAAGAAAAGTTTGATACACCGAACATCGTCTTTTCCCCAGAGTTCTTGCGTGAAGGACAGGCGCTGCATGACAATCTTTATCCCTCACGTATCGTCGTCGGCGAGCAATCGGAACGCGCACAGCAGTTTGCTGATCTGTTACTTGAAGGAGCCATCAAAAAGGATGTGCCGATTCTTTTGACAGATTCAACAGAAGCAGAAGCCATCAAGTTGTTCTCGAATACGTACCTCGCGATGCGCGTCGCGTTCTTCAATGAACTGGATACATATGCCGAAGTCCGTAACCTTGATACAAAACAAATCATCGAAGGTGTCGGACTCGATAGCCGAATCGGCAATCATTATAACAACCCATCATTCGGTTATGGTGGTTACTGCTTACCGAAAGATACGAAGCAGCTGCTCGCGAACTATGATGAAGTACCGAACAACATCATCGGGGCGATCGTTGAAGCGAACCGGACACGGAAAGACTATATTGCAGATACAATCATCAAACAAAATCCGAAAGTCGTCGGCGTATATCGTCTGACGATGAAGACAGACTCGGATAACTTCCGTGCCTCATCGATTCAGGGCATCATGAAGCGAATCAAGGCGAAGGGGATCGAAGTAACGGTCTTCGAACCTGTCTTGACGGAAGATACATTCTACAATTCACGCGTCATCCGTGATCTTGAAGCGTTTAAGCAAGAGTCAGATGTCATTCTTTCAAACCGGATGCATTCGGAGTTGAATGATGTTGAAGAGAAAGTCTATACACGTGATTTGTATAGTCGAGACTAAAGAGAACAAAAGTGAGTGTTTACAAGCATCAAAAGAGGTCCAAGCGATAACTATCGCTTGGACCTCTTTTTGCGTTCGATGTTTCAATTCGTTGACCTGCCTCTGAAAAGTGACCGGTTTTGTTTTGTGCATCCTGTATAATTGTCTCATGCAGGAGCACTCAGAATTGGAATTGAGTAATCGGTTATGAGATTATATTCAAGTGGATTAGAATTTATTGTAATTGAGTGTCTTGTTTGATTTTAAGTGAATGAAGCCATTCTTTTTCGCGTACTTCGCACTTTTCGCACCTTGTTTAGAAGAAATCGTCAATGTCTTGATGTCTTCTTCTTCGTTCAACTCCTGAAGATCTGCCATCCGGTCTTTTGACCATTGGTCTTTTGCGACCGTCGAGTAGTTGAAGCTTTCCCACATGATGCCATCGATGTACGGGTACGTATGGTATTTTAATGTCCCGAAGCCCCAGTTTTGAATCAATGAGAGATCCGCATGTTTCGTCTTGACGCTCTTCAAGAAGTTCGTCATCGCGACTTGCTGCTGCTCAAGGATCTTTGGTTGGTCGGCATGTTCGTTGTCGATGTCGCCGACTGTATCCAAGAAGACACCGTCGAGTCCTTTATTGACGACCTGCTTTTCGACTTCTTGCATGAGGACCGCTTGGTAATGCTTCGAGTTGATGTCCATTAAGTATGAATCCCACTCCGCGTAGTGGACACGTTGTCCATCACGGTGGAAGAAATCTGATTCCTTTAATTGCGCCATCAAGTCCGTGTTCCAGTTGTCGGCTTCCATCGTGTTGATGTAGCCGTAGACTTTCGTGCCGTACTTTTGAATTTCTGCGATTTGTTTCGCTGAATAAAAGACCGGTTCGATGATCATGACATCATACTTTTGCATCTTCTTGATTTTTGATTTCGTCGGTGCATCGTAGTAGACCTTATACGAGCTGACGGAATCGAGTGGATTCGTTGATTGAGCTTTGCCCGTGATTGGTGTCATTAGTAACACTCCTAAAAAAAGAATGCACAAAAAAGACGTCACGCGTTTGAGTGAGATAATACCCATGGTTAGTAGCCTCCTGATTTTTTATCAGAGAGCGGCTGCGGCATTGCAGACTGGCGATCGGTATCCGAAGATCGACGACCCATGTCTTTGCGCCCTTACTTTTCAGTAAGTTTGCCCTTCTCGATATTTAGTTGTAATTGCCTGTTTGACTAAATCTTACCACTGCTAATAAAAATGTAAATAACTATTTTAAGGAGAGTGTGCCATGATTTACACACAGCATAGAAATACAGTCAAATGGATAGAAATGCTAGCTAGTATTTTACTTATCGGTATTCTTGACTATATGTTTAGCCTTTCGGTCTCGAATTGGGCAATTGATCCGTTAATCTTTTATATTTTATTGTTCGCCCTCCGCTATGGTCTGCTCGGGGCGTTCGTCAGTTTCACGATGACGATGCTGTACCACCTGTTTTTCCTGTCGGTCGAAGGTTCGGACATTCTCTTATTTTTATACGACAGGACGGAACTGAGCTGGATCATCTTCCACTTCCTCGTCGCGATGGTCTGCGGGATTTTTAGCACCTCGTTCCAGGAACGTTATTTATCGTTACGACTCCGCCACGAAGAAGTCGTCGAAGAAAACAACCACTTGCTCGAGACGGTCGAAAAGCTCCGGCTGTCGCAGTCGACAATGCAAAAGAAGGTCCTCGACTCGGATCATACATTAACGAAAATCTACCAAGTCGGACTCGAGCTCGACCAAACGGCGGCCGACATCGTCCGCGATCGCCTCGTCGATGTCTTGAAACGTTCGTTCAAGGCAGAGAATCTTGCCATCTATCACGTCGATGCGTCAAAACGGACGTTACGACTCCACGTCCGCTTCGGTGAGAAAGAGGTCTTGCCACAAACACTATTCATCGATCCGTCGACCGGCATCTATCAACGGATGTTCAAGACGAATGCGATCTCAATCCGGACGATGGACGAGACGGACGTCCCGTTACTGATCGCACCGATCCGCTACGACGGGAAGATTCAGGAAGTCGTCGTCATCCAGGCGATCGACTTCAACCGCCTGACGAGTTACGAGATGAACATCATGCAGTTGATTCTCGACTGGACCGGGACACGAATCGAAAAAACGTTGACGATGGAATGGAATGCGTCGCGTGGTGATTTGATTGAAGGGACACGGATTTATCAAATCGAGCCATTCAATAAAAAAGTCGCACTCCAACAACACCGAGCTGAACAGTACGATCAGCCGTACAGTACAGTCGTCTTGCCGGTCGAACAGGTCCGGCTGTCGTTGATTGAAATGGAATTAATCCTACGCCAGTCGATGCGGGAAATCGACATCATCGGCTATGACGAGACGAATCAAATGCTCCACTTCCTCTTACCGGGAACACCGCAAGAGAACGCTGAAGGATTCGAGCAACGGATTAAAGAGTTGTTCGCACGAAAAGGAGGGAATCTTGGATGATTTTCTTCGTCCTGTTATTTTTTCTGATTCATGCCGTCATCGTCTTTCTCGTCGCGAAACTGATCACGGCACGGATGGATCCGGCACAGCGTGGTCTCGTCAAATGGATCGCCCTGATTTGTTATTTCGTCCCGCTGCTCGGTGAACTGTTCGGTCTCGTCAGTTGGCTGATCGCAAGACGATACGCGTCAGACAAGACGTTGCTCGACTACGATGACTACATCGAGTTCGACGTCGTCAACCTGGAAGGACTGCAACAACAGGCGGCCGACAACATCGATTTGGTGCCGATGGGCGAAGCGATGGCGATGGACGCGAAGGAACGGAAACAATCGATCGTCCGCTTGACGACGACATCGATTGCCGATTCCGGGAAGTACCTTCAGTTCGGGCTCGACCATGCCGACTCGGAGACGGTCCACTACGCCGCGACGGTCCGCAATACGTTATATGACCGGTACGAAGCGACGATTAAAAGTCGGGAGGAACAACTGAATCCGGGGCATGTCACGACGTATTACCACTTGATTGACGCCTTCGAAGCCTTCATCGAAAGTGGACTGCTCGACGACAGCATGCAAAAACGGATCTTTGATCGGTTCGGATCGTATTTACAAGACATGCGGATTCAGTATCCGACGGACGCGACGTGCTTGAAGGCGTGCGGCAAGCTCGCCCTCGCGAAAGGCGACGTCGCGGACGGACTCGGCTACTATGAACGCTTGATCATGCACTACCCGGAGCAAGCGGACGGCTACCTGCTGGCAATCGAATATCACTTCACGAGAGGTGACTGGACGAAGCTGGCACCGCTCGTGACACAATTGAAAACACACGTCGCACCGGACGACATTCCGGACGAGAAACGCTACATTTTGGACCGGCTGGAAGGAGTGGAACTATGAAAAAATCGATCACGACCTACGTCGTCGCCGTCTTCGCGATTCTGCTCGTCACGATCGGCGTCGTCCAGTTGTTACGTCTTGATTATGGACATCGCCTGATTCCGACCGAGGAGACGCAACAAAAGACGTTTCAGACGATGTCGGGCAAGGAGGGACAGATGGACGGAGAACCGTTACAAGTCTATATCCATCAGGATAAAGGCGAGCTCTCAAAAAGTGTCTTGACGAACTTTAAATATGCACTGAAGTATGCGAAAGTCCCGTATACGAATATCTCAATCAAAGAAATCGAGCAATTGGAGCCGTCCGAGCGGACCGTGCTTGTTTTAGCGGGAGAGCACTCACGTGACTGGCCCTACGAAACGATTCGTCAATTCGTCAAGGACGGCGGACGGCTTTATATCGCAGCACGCTTCATCAATCAGGACTGGGCGGAGCTCGTCGGGGTGAAACAGTTCGGTGATTTCAAAGACGGCATCAACGGATTGACCTTCAAGGAAGAAATCTTCCCTGGTTTCGTCGATCTGCCGGACTCGTCGAACTTGTTCGCCCACAGTATCGCCGACGTCGAGCTGCTACCGCAAGCGGACGTCAAAATCACGGCGTCCGGTGAACCGATTCTTTGGACATCAGCGTACGGCAAGGGAACAGTCCTGTTCTGGAACACGACATCGCTCGCTGAGAAAAACTCACGCGGTTTAATGCTCCAGACGTTATCGTTATTGTTCCCGTCATTCGTCAGTCAACAGGCGGCGATCAAAGTGACGCATCTTGATGACTTCCCGTCACCGGTCCCCGGGAATACGAACGCCGCAATCGAGAAGACTTATAACCGGACGATCAAGGAGTTCTTTAAAGAAATCTGGTGGCGTGACATGAAACGAATCGCCGACGAACAAGATGTTACCTATACCGGGTTCATCATCGGCAGCTATAAGAATACGACGGAAGAGACGACGGAAGACTTGTCGGAGAAAATCCGCACCCCGATGCTCAACTATGGGCGGGGTCTGCTGAAGATGGGTGGCGAAATCGGACTGCACGGCTTTAATCACCAGCCACTCGTCGTCGCCGGTGAGACGCTTGACCCGAACCTCGGTTATGTCCCGTGGAACAACCGTGATCAAATGGAGGAAGCATTAAAGAAAGTCATCGGGACGCACGACTATTACTTCCCGAACGAGTCGATTCAAAGTTATGTCCCGCCGTCGAACATCATCAACGAGACCGGTTTGACAGCACTCAACAATGTCTTTAAAGACAAGTTGATCGTCGCCTCACTCTACTCGGGCGATCCCTCGATGGGTAGCTACATCCAGGAGTTCGGACCGGATCCCGTCCATCAAAATCTCTACAACTTCCCGCGTATTTCGAGCGGCTACAACGAAACGGCAAACGATACGTTCGTCATGGCGGATGCCGTCGCGAACTTCGGAATGTTTACCCACTTCATCCACCCGGATGACGTGCTAGACGAAGACCGGTCGAAAGGGAAGGGCTGGGCAGAGATGGAGAAGACGATGGAAGAGATGTTCCGCGACGTCAAGACGATGTATCCGTACCTCGAGAGCTTGACCCAGTACGAAGCGTATGAAAAATACGTCCAGTACCAACAGTCGGACATCAACGTCACCTATACGGACAAGACGATTGAAATCAACGGGACGAACATGTTGAAGCCATCGGTCATGCTCGTCCGTGTCGCTCCGGGTCAACACCTCAAGACAGGGACGTTCGATTTCGGGACGGTCCGCGCGCTTGCAGGCGAGACGTTGTATCAAGTCACGTTGACGAAAGCAACGGTCACGCTACCGATCGAGGAGGGAACAGAATGAAGATTGGTTTAGTCGTCGAAGGCAGCTATCCCTACGTCAGCGGTGGTGTCGCGAGCTGGGTCCACATGGTGATCCAGCAGATGCCGATGCATCAGTTTGAAATCATCGCCATCACACCGACGCAACTGACGGAAGCGGATTATAAATACAACTTACCGGACAATGTGATGGGTGTGACGAACTTATCACTCGATCTCAAATACGACCGTCCGAAACCGAAGCACGTCCTGTCGGCAGAACAAGGGCGGTTGATTCAACAATGGATGACGTTCCAACACGTCGAAGCCCCGGTCTTCCCGATCTTCGAACAAGCGGTCGGGACGTCGGAGCACTTCTTCGCGAGCCGGCTCTTCTTCGAACTCGTCAAGACGAGTTATGAGACGGAAAAACAATCCGGCTCATTTATCGATTACCTCTGGATGTGGCGGAGTATGTATACGCCGGTCCTCGAGTTACTGCAGGCGGAGTTACCGCAAGTCGACTTGATTCACTCGGCGTCGACCGGATATGCCGGACTCGTCGCGAGTGCGATCAAACAACGCCAAGGCGTGCCGTACATCTTGACGGAGCACGGCATCTACTCGCGGGAGCG
The DNA here is from genome assembly GCF_018618595.1 of Exiguobacterium sp. s133. Taxonomy (NCBI): domain Bacteria; kingdom Bacillati; phylum Bacillota; class Bacilli; order Caryophanales; genus Exiguobacterium; species Exiguobacterium sp. s133. Next base: position 385,762 of record NZ_JACSMK010000002.1, on the reverse strand, counting down.
GGAAGAGGAACTGTTACAAGCGACGTGGATTCCAGTCGAATACCGGGCGCACTGGATTCGCTTCTTCCACCATTTGTCGGCGGAAGCTTATCAGGAAGCGGATGACGTCATCACGCTGTTCGACCGCAACGGTGAACTGCAACAAGAACTCGGGGCACCAGCGGCGAAGCTGCGGATCATCCCGAACGGTATCGATGCCGTCCGTCTGTCGAGTTTACCGGTCGTCGAGAAGGGACCAATCCTGAAGATTGGTGCCATCGTCCGCGTCGTCCCAATCAAGGACATCAAGACGATGATTCATGCGGCGAAGGTCCTGCAAGAGATGGACGTCGCGTTCGAGCTAACGATCATGGGACCGCTCGACGAGGACGAGGAATATGCGACCGAGTGCCAACAGTTGATCGAACAGTTCGAACTTGATCCGTATGTGACGCTCGCCGGCAAGGTCGACATCGCCGCCTACTTGCCGACGTTTGACGTCTGCTTGTTGACGAGCATCTCGGAAGGGCAACCGCTCGCCGTCCTCGAAGGCATGGCAGCCGGTGTCCCGTGGATCGTGACCGATGTCGGGGCTTGCTCCGAATTGATTAACGGACGCGAAGACGACCCTTACGGACCAGCCGGGTTCGTCGTCCCGCCGGTCAATCCCGGACGGATTGCCGAGCGCTGTGCCTGGTTCGCTACGCATCGTGCGGATGCGAAAAAACTCGGGGAGAACGGCAAGAAACGGGCCTTGAAATACTATCAGACACACCAGTTCATCGCCGAGTATGTGGCACTTTATGAAGAGAGGGGGCTGGCATATGGCGGGCATCGGGTTTAAGCTCCAAAAGCTGTTCCAGGAAGATTATTTTTCAGCACGTCTGAAGGCGTACGCCTTCGCAGGGCTCGTCACATCCGGTCCCTGGTTGATCGTCATCGTCACGATTGCCTTGACGCAGTGGTTGACGACATACTTATCGATCGCTTCGTTCGAGGAACGGACGACGTTCAACTTAACGATTTCTTACTGCTTCATCTTTTCGCAAGTCATCCTCGGGATTCAGCAGCTCGTCGTCACGCGCTACCTCGCCGATTGTTTTTATGAGAAGCGCTACAAGGAAATCTTCCCGACGTTCATCGGGATGACGAAGATGACGATCGCGATTGCCGCCGTCTTCTACGTGATTTTCCTGACGTTCTCCGAGTTGCCGTTCCTGTCGAACTTGTTGATTTTGATTCTCTTTTTGACGATCAACCTGATTTGGGTGCAGTTCTTATTCCTGAGTGCGGCGAAGTTTTATCAAGCCGTCGCCTATAGCTTTTTAGGGGGAGCGGCAGTATCGATCATCTCCGTCCTCTTGATCGACCGCTTCTTAATGCCGTACTTGACGGCACCGTTCGCGACGAGCATGGCGTTGACGGCAGGCTTTACGCTCGGGATGCTCGTGACGTTGTTCGGTCTGTTCACGGCGATGTTGTTGACGTTCCCGAACCGGGAGACGAAAGATCCGTTTAGTTACCTCAGTTACTTCGACCGGCATCCGGCATTGTTTTGGACGAGCTTCCTCTACAACATCGGTGTCTGGGTCAGCAACTGGGTGATTTGGTTCTCAGAAGGCGGAGCCGTCCATCTCGGGACGTTCCGGTATCACCCCGTCTACGATACGGCGATCTTCCTCTCGTACTTGACGGTCATCCCGACGATGACGATCTTCGTCATCTCCGTCGAGACCCGTTTCTACGAGCGCTACCGTGTCTTTTACGGTTACGTCAATGAAGGCGGGACGCTCCAGCAAATCAATAAGGCGAAGGCGGCGATGTTGCTGATCTTACGGCAAGAGCTCCAGCGGCTCGTCCGCAACCAGGGACTGTTCACGTTGTTCGTCCTGATTTTTGCCTCGACCTTGCTCAGTAGTCTCGCCTTGTCGAAGGAGACGATCAGCATCTTCCAGATGACGACGATCGGTGCTTTCTCGAACGCGATGGTCCTCGTCCTGACGCTGCTGTTGCTCTATTTCGAAGATCAGCGCGGTGCCTGTATCACGTCACTGCTGTTCTTCGCCGTCAACGGCGTCTTCGCGGTTGCGTTAGCACCGTTCGGATATGACGGATTCGGTCTGAGCTTCGCATTAGGGTCGACGGTGACATTCGCCTACGCCTTGATCCGCTTGATTCAGTACGTCAATGAGATCGATTACCATACGTTTTGCCGCTATGAGCCGCGCCAGCGGTCAACCCGCTTCACCCGCGTCGGGGAACGGTTGAACCGGCGCTCGGCCTAACAAAAAAAGCCTGAATCGAAGTAGCATCTCGCTACTCGGATTCAGGCTTTTTTGTGGACGGTCATCAACGGCGGTTCATTTCACGCGGATAGCCTTCCGGGTTTTGTGACTGCCAGCGCCAAGCATCCTGGCACATGTCATATAACGTTTTTTCAGCTTTCCAGCCGAGGAGGCGTTCGGCTTTTGACGCATCCGCATAACAGGCGGCGACGTCACCCGGACGACGGTCGACGAACTTGCGTTTGACGTCGATGCCGGTCGCTGACTCGAACGTCGTCACTAAGTCGAGGACGCTTGAGCCGGTCCCTGTTCCTAAGTTGAACGCTTCGATACCTTGGTGCTTATACTCAAGTGCTTTGAGGTGTCCTTTTGCGAGATCGACGACGTGGATGTAATCGCGAATCCCGGTCCCGTCCGGCGTCTCGTAATCCTGTCCGTAGACACTGAGTTCATCCAAACGTCCGGCTGCGACTTGCGTGACGTACGGCATCAAGTTGTTCGGGATGCCGTTCGGGTCTTCCCCGATCAATCCACTGATATCGGCACCAATCGGATTGAAGTACCGTAACAGGGAAATCTCCCAGTCCGTGTCGGACGCCGCGACGTCTTCGAGCATCTGTTCAATCATCAATTTCGTCGCGCCGTACGGATTCGTCGTCGAGCGTGGCGCCGACTCGTCAATCGGTGTCGTTTCCGGCACACCGTAGACGGTCGCGGATGAACTGAAGACGAGTTTTTTGACGTTGTGTCGCGCCATGACCTCAAACAAGACGAGTGAACTGACGAGATTATTCTTATAGTACGACAGCGGTAAGGCGACAGACTCACCGACCGCTTTCAAACCGGCGAAGTGGATGACGGCTTCGATGTCATGCTGCGTAAAGATTTGTTCGAGCGCGTTCATGTCCATCACGTCGGCTTCATAAAACGTGACCGGTTTTCCCGCGAGCTGCTCGATTCGGTCGAGAGCGATTTTTTGACTGTTGCTCAAGTTGTCGATGACGACGACTTCATATCCTGCTTGGAGCAGTTCAAGACACGTGTGGCTACCGATATAACCGGCGCCTCCTGTTACTAAGATTTCCATAAAGATTCTCCTTTTTGTTACAATTATTGGATAAGCATAGCATGAAATGATTGTCTGTTCCATGCTTGAATAAGCGAACGATCTATGAAGGATACTACTTCGATTATTTCCGTTAAAAACTGTTAGAAAAGAAGGGGCGATGAAGATTGGAGAAACCGAATTTTGATTTGATTAAAGTAAGCGAGTTACTCGACTGGGGGTATGAGAAAGCAACAAAGGGTGGTATGGGGATTGAGTCTGCATGCACACTTGCTGAAGAATACCGTGAAAAATATGGGGTTGAAAGAGGCATCGACAAACTGATTACTGTCCAAATCACAAAATGTGGCACTAGCGGTTTTTTAAGTGGACTAGGTGGGATTATGACATTACCGATTGCAGTTCCGGCTAATGTCTCTTCAGTTATATTCATCCAACTCCGCATGATTGCAGCAATTGCCCATCTTCGAGGCTATGACTTAAAAAGTGATGAGGTTCGGACATTCGTTTACACTTCATTGACTGGACAAGCGGCGGCCGATATTTTAAAAAGTGCTGGCATTAAAGTCGGTAACAAGGTGTCAGTCAACTTAATTAAAAAAATTCCTGGTGAGGTCATTAAACGAATCAATGCTGCTGTCGGTATGCGTCTTGTTACAAAATTTGGTGAAACGGGGGTTGTTAATCTGGGTAAGATGGTCCCATTAGTAGGTGGAATTATCGGAGGAGTATTTGATGTTGGATCGACTAAAACGATCGCAAAGGTAGCGAAAGTGATGTTCGTACAGGTCGAAGGAACAGTTGAAGTAGAAGATTACGAGGACTACGAAGAAATACTCGAGAACGAATCTTGATTGTTACGCTGAATTGGAAATCAAGCTGTTTGGTGCTTGAAAGCTCCTAAATAGGGAATTCTTCTACTACTACAATTAGAGGAGGACCAACCATGACCCACTTCGACTATCTCGAGCAGTATCTCCAAACGCACGCGACGTATTCGGCGCTGACGATCAAAGCCTACCGCAGCGATTTACGGCAGCTGAAGAAGGCGTGTGTCGAGTGGTCGGTCAAGTCCCTCCAAACGTATTTTAATCATGTCATCGGACAGTATAAACCGGCGACGGCATTGCGGCGATATCATGCGTTGATGGCACTCGGAAATGAACTTGTTCGAGTGAAACGACTCAAGGTCAATCCAATGAAACAAGTTCGACCGATCGTCCATCAACACGTCCGGCAACGGGACGGTTATCCGTTGCTTGCGGCAATCGATGTCATCCGGCAAATCAAGCATCCGACGTACCGTCTCTTTTTCGAACTCATCAGCCAAACGGGCCTCCGCTTCATGGAGGCCCGTTTGTTGTCGATCGAAGACATTCAATTTACAACGGCGACGTTACTCGTCCGGCATGGAAAAGGACGACGCTTGCGAACCGTACCGCTCGGGCGCCATTTGGTCACGAAGCTAAAAGCGTTCATTGGAGATCGCGCGACAGGGTACGTTTTTCGCTCCGTCCGTGGCAAGGCAATCCACGAACAAGGGGCGCGGGACGCGTTACGGAACCAATCGCTCGCCCGGTCGGGTCATGTACTCCGTCCGCATGATTTACGTGTCGGCTACGCGACTTATCTGTACCAGACGGCAGGCTGTAAGTTACTCGAGATTCAACGCCTGCTCGGACATGCCCGGTCGGAGACGACGGAAGGCTATATCTTGAGCCAGGAGACGAAACTCAGACAAGTCGTCGATGCCTTGTCGGCGTAAGGCGGTTGATCGACGAACGGGCGACTTCAGCCGACGGCAAGATGTACTGTTGCGTCGTCTTCGCGTCACTGTGACCAAGCAACCGCATGACCGTCAGTAAGTCGGTCTGGTGTTCGCGGTAAAGGGTCGTCGCGAACGTCACCCGGAGGTCGTGCGGACGTAACGTCCGGCCGAGCAACACTTCGCTCGCCTGCCGCAATTGTTTCCGTGTCGTGTCGGGACGTAACCGCCGTCCTTGATCGGTCAGGAATAAATATTCCCCGTCCGGTCGTTCCGTCTCGATGTACCGCAACAGGACGTCCGTCAATTCGTCGTTCAACGGGACGAAACGGGATTTGTCGCCTTTGCCGTGGCGGACGAACAGTTGGCGCTCCGTAAAATCGAGATCGGCACACGTCAATTGGTGGGCTTCACTGAACCGGAGTCCGGTATGGAGCAGTAAAAAGTAAAACGCATACGTCGCTTCATCGGTCAGCGTGTCGATGACACGACGGGCATCCGGATAGCTGAAGGCCGTTCGCAGTTTCGGACTCGGACGAGCCGGTTTCTTAATCTGCTTGAGGGGATTTTTCGCAAGTGATCGCTCCGCGACGAGGGCATCGAACAAGGTCGCTAAGGCATGGATCCGCCGGGCGACGGTCGTCGGGGCATAGGTCGTGTGAAGCAGTGTGATGTATCTTCGGAGTGACGGAATATCGAGGGCCGTCGCATGACGACAGAGGTGGCGGACGTCCGAGCGATAGGCTTTTTTGGTCAGGCGGCTGTAGGTGGGGGAAGCCTCAATCAAGGCGAGTAAGCGGTCGAGGTAGAACGTCATCATAGGAGGATGCCTTCGACTTTCCGCTTCAAGTCTGACTTGAGGGAGCGCAGACGGGCGTCGGAGTAGCCGAGTGTTCCTTCCGTTCCAGCGATCATTGCCTGAAGGAAAGTGAATTCTTTCGGGGAGAGGGCGTGTTCGAGTTCGTTCAGCAAGTAAGGGAAGGAAACAGTTTGTTGACGAGGCAATTCCGGTAGGGTTTCGACAGCGACTTCGGTAGTCAGTGTGCGGGTCCGTTTGGCGAGATAGTCGAGCATTGCGCCGCGCGCCCGAATACGGACGAACGTGATGGATAATTCCTTACCAGATTCGATGGATGTCCAGAGACGGAGCAACGCTGCTTGTCGGCATTCATCGTGTTCGTTCGGGTGGATCGAGAGGCGGTGCAGGAGTGAATTAATCAGAGGGAGCCAGTGGTGTAAGGCTTCATTCATGGGAAGGATCCAATCTTTCGGATATGCATATCGAAGGGTATTCCGCGGTAGTTTTAGTATAAGTAGAGTTATCCTCTCTTTTCAAACCATCTTTTTTGAATCATGCCAACGGTTTTCTGAGCTTTCAAAAGCCGTTCGTCTCGTTTTCCAACTAAATATCGACGATTGACCGAGGCAAACCCTTGTCTTGTCGCGCGTCGCTTCAGGATAACTCTACTTATCCTCGGGGGTGTTCGGAAAAAAACAAACGGATAATGCATGCTGTTATACATGAGACAGTTTGTCAAATTAAGTGCAACACCTCTTCCGAGAAGACCTCGTATACAATTTTTCGGTTGATACATTTTCTTTATATGCGCACGGATCCAGGATAGCGTTTGAGCGAATTCAGAACGACTGAGCTTGCTAAAATCTGCTTCCTTCTGTAAGAATTCATGGAAAAAACTAATAGCGTTTTTGTTACTCCGACATTGCCGGGAAGAGTACGAATCAGTGAAGTACGTGGATACTCCTAACGTTTCGCAAATGACAACTGAACTCTTTCCCACGGTCTGTCGTCGCAGTCTGAAGTGTTCCGGCAGGGAAAGAAGCATGGAGTGTATGAATCGCCTCTTCCATTAAATCAAAAGAACAGTTAGACATCGATAACGTAATTGTAGAAACGACTCTTTCGCTTCAGAAGGGTGTTTGCTGATTGATAGTCTGATATTGAAGCGTCTCTGCGCGCTTCGCGTGGTTTTGGACGCAGAAGGCCAGCATGAGCCTTGATAAGGTCATTCCAGATCCCACGATAAATCGCTTTGAATGATGGTTGGTCCTCTTGGAATAAACGTCCTGTAATCTGTTTGATTGACATAGTAAGCATCTTAGTGCGGATTTGGCCTCGGTTCTTATGAAATCATAGAGGGATGATGCTCAAGGCATTTAGCAATCTTTTGAATCGAGGATCTTAAATCGAGATACGTCTCTATCTACAATATCAGTAAAAAAGCGTTGTTTTGGATTGACTACGTTATAAAAAGAAATCTCCGCTATTTGGTGTTTCTGCGACAAATCTATGATTCCTTTCAACCTTTTCTCCTTTAGGAGTGAAGGTTTTTTATACAACATGAGTTTTTTTGATGAAGATAATAACTTTTTACATACATTCACAAAAGTATGTAATTAATAATTTTTTACAATAAATAGTAAATGTAATAAAAACGTGTTAGAATTTTCTATGGTTATTTTTTACTAATCAAAATTAAGAAATAGAGAGGGAGATTTGTCATGGCATGTGTGAATTGTTCGGATGCTGCAAAACGTGGCTTGAAGTTTTGTCCGAGTTGCGGTGATGAATTGGAACATCATGTAGAACAAGTAGAACCAGTAGAAAAAGAACGCGACGTCAGACCGGTCCGTCCTAATAAAATGAGTAAGTCTGCAAAGGCCATTCTTTTAACGGTTGGATTATTGGTCGTAGCAGGTGGCGCGTATTATGGACTCGCGACACAATGGTTCACGGTCGAGGCGACGACGAATCAGGTGCGGGATGCGATTCGCTCAGACGATGCGATATTACTCGCTGAGCATACGCAGTTCAATGGAAAGCCAATTGATCAGAAGATGGCGCAACGTTTCTTAGATGCCTTGAAAGAGACGCCAGAGCAAAAGAAATCATTCATGGATTATTTATTAATGGCTGGTGCTTCAATTCAAGCAGAAAACGAAAGTGACGTTCCCGGTCAAATCGTAGCAAGTGGTCGTCAACTCGGGATCTTTAAGGATTACCGTTTACGCCTCGATAGTGTTAAAACGGAAGTCATCAGTAACTTTAAAGGAACGAAGGTCACGCTCGTGAATCCGGTCGGAACGGAAAGTAGTAAAGCGTCGGCGGAAGGTATCATGATGGACGGTGTCTACCCGGGATTAATGGATGCCAAAGTCGCGTATGACGGCGAATACGGAAAAGAGTCGAGCGATGTCACAATTAATCCATTGACGCTTGACGCTGCAAATCGAAAATTTGAAATCACGTTAAAAGGAAATGCGATCGAGCTCGATCAGACGTATCCGGATGCCTTTTTGATCGTTGATGGAAAGTCGACATCTAAACAAGTATCGGATTTGAAGAACTATGGACCGATCCCGAAGAACGGCATCAAACTCTCGATTGAGAATTCATTCCCATGGGGGGAGGAGACATCGGATGAGATTGTCGTCAAACCGGATACCAAAAAAGCGACGTTCACGTTCGAACCATCAGAAGCCGTGCTGAACCAACTTCAAGGAGTTGTCGAGCAGCATGCGTCCGACTGGGTCGATGCGGCAACCTATCAGGATACGAGTTATTTCTCGCTCGTGGATGATGCGTCTTACCTTGCGAAACAACAAAAGAACTATGACGATTGGAGCCGAAAGGACTTGGAGTGGGACGGAGAGTTCATGAATGCATCGATTGATCGTTCGTCAGCGAAGTTTGTCGAGTACGGGAATACGGTCGGCATCGAAGTCATGGCGACAACATATATTCGAGGTGAACTGTATACGTATGCGAGTGAATCACCAGGAAAGTCAACATCGAAGTCACTCTTCCGCTATCTCTTCACATATGGTAGTTCAGAAGATAGCTATAAGGAAGGGTTCCGAATTCAACAGGCAACGAACATTAAATAAAAATAAGGGGGCAACAAAGATGATGGATTGGCAAACAGTCAAATCACGTTTTCAAGGGATGACAGCAAAAGAATTACAGGATCAGGCGGAGCAGGCACGACGTGAAAAAGGACGCTTGTTGTATGAAATCGGAGAGCGTCATTACATGAAGCTGCGGAGCGAAGGACGTCGTCAAGAAATCGAGGACATTCTTGCGCAAGAAGTACTCGTGTTCGGTGCATTGTCACGGATTGATGAGATGGAAGTCGAAGCTGCACAAAAACAATGTAAGTCATGCCGGACACCACTTGAGCCAGGCGCGAAGTTCTGTGGTAAATGCGGCACGTCCGTCCCGCGTGAGAACGAACAAGCGAAAGTCGCATGTACGACATGTCATACGCCACAACGTAATGATCAGCATTTCTGTACATGTTGTGGATCGGAAATGGGGCAACGCGTATGAAGTATTGTTCGACCTGTGGTCAAGCACATGCTCCCCACGCCCAGTATTGCGAAGTAGACGGAACGTCACTGGATAAGCAAGCCCGTCCGATCCGTTTCGAACAAGCAACCCATTTCTGCGTCGGGTGTGGTACACAAATGGATGGTCGTGCGTCCTATTGTCCGAATTGTGGACATTCGCGCCTTATCGCGGCGACGTCAGAAGGCTCACTTGTGGATCGCCTTCCGGGTATGGACGACATTCATAAGAAGTGGAAGTCACAGGATTGGAATGTGAATCTTCCATGGAAAGAGCGCGGACAATCGTTTTTATCACGATTCAATCTATCGCTTGGGAATCCGAGTCTTGTCATCGGTAGTATCGCTGCCGTCATTTGTTTTGCTGCAATCATCGTCTTATTGTTCATCATGCTTGGTCTCCTCAGTGATAACCCGGCATTAGAAGGAATCAAGACTGTTCAACAAAACATGGGGGATGATTTTAGTACATTCGGTATGTTCTTCTTCCTTGCCTTCGTTGCCCTTGCTGGTCTCCAGCTCACATCAAGTGAAGACTTGAAGTCACGTTTCCTTACAGAAGTGGTAGGTAACGATGCAGAACAGTTCTCTGATATTCAAAAAGCTATCGATCAACTTGATTTTCATATTTTCTCAGGACACTTCTTGCTGTCCTTACCGGGTCTGCTTCTATTAATCGGGAGTGCATGGTTACTGGAACGAGGTGGTGTCATCGGGATCAAGGCGACATCATGGAATGAACGAATCGAACGTGCTGTCATTTTTGCCCTGACGTTATCGTTAATCACGCTGGTCGTCGGATTGCTCGCGACAGACTTCGGTATCTTCGATCTACATCTGGTCACAGGAATGCTTCGGATTTTCCTTCTATCACTTGGTGGTGTCCTGTTGTTCCAATTCATCGGTCAAACGAATCTGCACGGTTCTTGGCAAGTTGGACGAATCGCTGCGACGACATTAATGAGCGTCTATTTGTTCGGTGTCCTGCTGACGTCGTTCGGACAACTGTATTATCTAAACGAGCTCGATGAAATGGACGAAGTCGAATTTGGTGAATCAGCAAGTCTCGTCCTGTTGAGTGGCGCGTCTCCGCTTTACGCGATGTCACAAGCGGGGCAAGTCGACTTCAAGATGACTGTTTTGACGGAAGACTTCCGTTTAGGTGCTGCCTTATATGGCGAAGACCGCTTGAGTGATCTGCAACGACCAGTGGAAGAAGCAGGAGAAGCTTCGAATCTGAGTCGGATTCAAGGAATCATCGGTAACCAGATTGAAAACGGAGAAGATCCAACACTCGATCCGAAAGTGACACGTTTTGATGAAACGGTGGATGTTGGACTCTTAACACGTTTCGCGCAAATCGCGAATGCCTCCACTCCATTTGAAGAAGAGCAATTGCTCAGTTCAAGTGTTGCTCCGTACGGCTTGATTGCTCTTATACTGATGTTCGTTATCCATATCGGAATCGGATTCCGTTGGATTCGGACGTTACCTAATGTGGTGATTTATGCTGGGGTCTTTATGATCGGTGGACTCATTCTAGCTTACTTCACACAAACGCGGTTTGAACTGCAATGGGATAACGATATCCTAGCCGGTGTCGTCGTTTCTACTTTGACATGGTGGAATGCGTTCATGCTTTTCCTGTTCCCATTCCTCGGTGGATTAGTGGGGTATGGATTGAACCGCTTCAAAGATACAAAAGGATGATTCCAAACAAAAACGCTTGTCTCCGTTTGCGAAGACAAGCGTTTTATCATAAGGATTGTTTGGTCGTCTGTTCAAAGTCGATTGTCGAGTCTTTTTCAATGCCGGAATCTCGCAATGTCAGACTACCGTCCTCATTAAACTGGATTTCTAAAGAGGACTCGTAAAAGTAAAGCATCAAGCTATTGTCGGAATTAAAACGTCCGCTATACGTATAGTCATCGAGTGGCTGTCCTTCATAATCGAGGGCATCATGGATTGTCAACGTCGCTTCGCGGTTTGGACGCGTCACGACATCGATTGTCGCACTCGTATAATCTTGCTCGTACTCGCCTTGATCACTCGTCGAGTATGAATAGGTACCCGCCACGTCACGAAACGTTTTTTCGACCTTACCAAGTGTCCGGTGGTAACGGGCCGCTTCGTTCGCAAGTGCTCGGTCACCGAACGTCTGATTCATGACCCGTTCCGCATAACGAAGGGCATCCGTCGTCTGATTCATGAACAAGGCAGCTTCCAAATCGTGAAAAGCTTCTTGTTGCTGCATCAGTGCGATCAGACGTTTGTCTGTTGCACCTTCCGTACGAGCTTTCTCGCGCCATTGTTGTTCTTCGAAAAGGTCTCCGGCGAGTGTACTTTGAGCGCTTTGCTTCAAGTAAATCTCTGCTGAGTCGTTACTACAGCCACTGAGTACGATAGCTGTGAAGAGAAGAGGAAGTACACGTGACATCATGATGTAGTCTCCTTCTTGAAAGTTCGTTTCACAGAGGTAATGCTGTACCGGTCGTCATCGAACGTAACCTCATATTCGACGATAGCACGATAGAAACGTTTCTTTTCTTCGTCATTACTAAAATGAAGTAGAGCATACGTCTCGGTCGTTTCAACTCTGAAATCATTTTCGTTGAGGGCTTCTATATGATTGAATGTCATATCTTTTAATGTGATGTAACTATATGGATCTTCTTCAGGCACCTCAAGTAAATCACTGAAGTGGTCTCGCTCATCTTCTGTTAAATCGTCTTCACCGTAGAATAAATCAGCATAGGAATTGTAGTCCTCGATGGTGGAATCGTAGTAATCCCAGACACCGTCTTCTCCATTATTGAGCAAGGGAAGACGCTGGGCGTAACTGGTTAGGAACTCGTACAAGGAATCTGCTGAGGCTGCATCAAACATGAGGTAATCCTCAAGGTCTTCATCATCTAGTTGATTACGTTGTGTCGCTGAGGCACCTTCCGGCAAGACTTGATCGATATCGGCCGCTGCATGTGTCAGCTCACTTGTCTTAAATAACGGTTGTGCAGCTTGATATTTGAGATAACCGAAAGTTCCTCCACCAATGCAAAGCAATACAATCAGCAATCCGATAAACCAGGATTTTTTTGAGGAACGGAATCGCGTGTGACGATTTTTTTGACCACATACCGGACAGTAAATCATTTGATCATTCATCGGGGTCTGGCAATTCGAACAATGTGACATAAAAAAGCACTCCTTTCTTACCTTCGTCATTATAATGTAAAATAAAGATAAAAAATAACAATTTTTTGAACAAAAGGAGAGGGAATCATGGATCCATATGAACGATTAGGAATATCGCGTACCTCATCGATGAAAGAACTGGAGCGCGCGTATGCTGAAAAGCTAGAAATACATCCGGAGGAGTCCGAAGAGCGGACGGAAATCGAACGGGCATACGTCGTCATTAAATACGAAAAGAAACAAAAGAATAAACGGAATAAAAGAACAGTAGGCATTGGAGCAATCGTTCTGTTGCTCGCTGCAGGAGGTGGAACTTATGTCTTTTTGAATCAGGAAGAGACGCCTCAGGCGGTCGAACAGAAGAAGCAAGATGCTTCGTTCGTCATTGGTGAAGAAGAGAAGGCAAGTCAGGAAAAAGCGGAAACGAAATCAACGGAGTCGACGAAGAAATCAGACTCGAAGGAAGTGTCCGATCAGGATTATAAGAACATTCAAGATATTTCAGCGCTCTTTTTCCGTGAACTCGAAGATGCTCTGACGGAGCGGAGTGTCAAAGGACTATCCGTCAGTACGAATACTTATAATCAGAATTTCCAAGGTAGTTTGAACGATCTGGTCACAGGAGGTTATATCTTTGACGGTGAACTGACGGTCAACGACATTCCTCAAAACGATATTACGATCAAAGGAGATAAGGCGACGGTCAAAGCAACGGTCGACTATTCCTCGCGATCCTATCAGCCGTATTTACACGAACGCCCTGAGGGCAGCACGATCGTCTGGGAACTGAATCTTGTGAAGTCAGGTCAAGACTGGCTCGTCGATCAGCGGAAATCGCTATCGGATTCGGCGACAGGCAGAGGTATGGAAGTTCGGGAGTCGGTTAAAGAGGATATCATAGGCGCCGTACATCAGCATGCGAAGGAATGGGAGCAGGCGTATATCGATAAAGACACGTCGGCGTTTACTTTGTTTACATCGTCTGCGTATTTGAGTAAGCAACAGAGTTACTATGCTAGCATGAATAAAAGAGGCGTCTATTGGGAAGGATACTTGGACGAAATCGAGTATTCACCAGCATCGATCAATGTTAGTGAAGTAGCAACTGATCTGAGCGCGACTGTCGAAGCGCTTTGCTATTACGAAGGTGATTATTATAAAGAAGACGATGATTCACTCGAAGAGCGTGATCCAGGAGAAGATGTTCCCTTCAAGTATTATCTGAAATATAACTTAGATGACGAACGCTGGTATATTGTTGATTCGGAAGCACTGAAAACCTTTAGTCATAACGATACGACGACGTATTAAATCGAAGGAGGAAATCCGGATGAAAAAAGTAGTTATAGCAACATCACTGGGTCTTATCATCAGTACACTACCGATAGCAAGTGATTCGGTAGCGGCACTTAGTAAGACAGAGAAATCAATTGTTGATCGACAAATTGCCGCTTTGAAGAAAAGTAAACTATCGGGTGGATATAAACCAATCGATGTCCGATCCGTCTATCTACTTGGTGGAAAGTATCCCGAGACGTTTACGCTGTACGAACGATTCAACTCGAATACGTACATGAATGATGTTATCGGTAAAGCCCAAAAGTATGACGCGAAAAAGAAGAAATGGACGACGATTTATACGTATACGGATCGAGATACAGACTACTATGATGTCCGGGCGAAAGGAAAACTACTCGATACGAAAAAAGAACAGTTAGTCATTGGACCATCTGGTGGAAGCGGGGGTTACATCGTGCCGATCCTGATTGGTTCAACAGATGGTAAGACGATCAAAAAGATGTTCGAATCAAAAGAAGCATACCCATTCGGTCGGGCGCTGATTAAAGATAAAAAACTCTATGTCGGTTCAATGACGATTGTCCATGATGTCTATTCCTACAAAGGGAAGGCACTGAAGCATCGTGCCGGTACAGGAGCGGATGACCGGATTGTTGCCGGGAAGGTCTCTAACTATATGACGCTCGATTATTATGGCGGCAGCACGCATCTGACGAGTGGTAAAACGATGACACTCAAAAAAGGACAACGTTTCGGAATTGTTCGTAAATCGACGAAGGATACGAATCCATACGTCTATCGGGCATTTTCTTCAGGAGAAGGAAAGCTACAACTCGACGGGTACGGATTTAAAGCGATTAAGACTGGCGTCGAAAAATGGCACTTCGAACCAGACGCATATAGTGATGCTATTACGATGAAGTTTACAGTAAAATAAGTGCGAGCCAGTTGCTGATTGCTTTCAGGAGCTGGCTTTTTCGTTTGTTCTTCCAGTGTGATTGCAAGCGATTTCATGATACGCTGGGGGACAGAAAAACCTGTCCAGAAAGAAGGAATCCCTATGCATATTCTTGTCATCGATGATGAGGCGAGCATCCGGCATCTCGTCAAACTACAACTCGAGCTCGATGGTCAAACGGTCGAGTCGGCAGCTGATGGAGCAGCAGCGCTTGCCCTACAGACAACGCAGACATTTGATTTGATTGTCCTCGATTTGATGCTTCCTGATACGACCGGCTTCGATTTGATTCCCCGTCTTCGAAAGACGACGCCTGACTTACCGATCTTGATGCTGACGGCGCGTGATCAGATGAATGATAAAATCATCGGGCTGCAGCTCGGAGCAGATGACTATATGACAAAACCGTTCAACGGAACAGAGCTCGTCTTACGTGTGAAAAATCTGTTGAAACGCGCGAAATCTCTAGCACCACCTGTACCCATCGTGACGGATCCGTTTCTGTCCGTTGATCCGGAAGAACGGGTCATTCGTTTAGACGGACAACCATTGCCACTGACATACCGGGAGTATGCGTTGCTCGCGCTCTTCCTGACGCATCCGAAACGTGTCTTCGAGCGTGATGAACTGCTCGAACAAGTCTGGGGTTTTGATTTCTCTGGTCAGACCCGTGCTGTCGATATCATGGTCCAGCGTTTGCGGAAGAAACTCGGAACGCAAGGCGAACGGATCAAGACGATTTACGGCGTCGGCTACAAGTGGATCGACGCATGAAGCTACGCCAGGTCATTACGGAAAACTTCGTCTTGCTTCTCGTTCCGGCACTACTCGTCCTCTTCTTGATTCTCTACGCCTTCATTCAATCGAACCTGTACGAGAACGCCGTCGAGTCCGTCCAAAAACTGAGTCGGGAAGCCGATCTCTATACGACGAATTACCTCGCAAGCGAGGAGACGGACGCGCTCGCCGATACGGCAGTCCCGATTGCTTCGTATCTAGCGGATCGGTTCGATGCACGCGTTCAACTGTTCGGACCAAACGCGGAACTGCTCGCCGATTCGGAGCGTGATCAATTACCGCTCCTCGCTAGTGATATCGATCAAGCATTGAAAGGGAAATCGAGTTATCTGTTCCTCAAGGAGACCGATGTTCCGATGCTGTTTTTCTCAAGTCCACTGTACGGCAAGACGGACGTCATCGGATCGGTCCGTTTTCTCGTCGATCTCCGGACGGAAGCTGAACTGCTCCGGCAATTCACGTATGTCTTCGCCGGTGTATTTCTGATCTTGATCGTGATTGCCGTCTGGACAGCGCGCCGGATGGCGAAGACGTTGATCGGACCAATCGACGATTTACGGAGCGTATCGCATGCCTTGACGAAAGGGCACTATGCGCATGCGTTGCCCGCGTATCCGTATGAAGAACTGAATCGACTGGCGGCAGACTTCTCGACGCTTGCTGACGCAATCCAACATAACATCGGACAGCTCGAACAACAAAGAAGCGACCAACAGACGTTCATCGATCACATCACCCATGAACTGCGAACACCGATGACGGCGATCATGGGCTATGTCGAGTTGATTCCGAAGCTGCCGCCGGATGAAGCTGCGAATTGCTATCACTATATCGAAGTCGAAAGTCAGCGATTGCTACGACTCGTCTCACATAATCTCGAGCAGGCAAAACAGCAACGTAATGAACGCCAGGTGACGTCGACGATGTTCGCGCTCGATGCTTTGCTTATAGACGCCTTATTCATCATGCAACTGCGGCTCGATGGACAAGGGATCCAAGTTGAACGAGAGGTTCCGTCTATTTACGTGCTCGGGCAACCCGATCAGACGAAACAGGTCTTGTTGAACTTACTTGAGAATGCCGTCAAATATAGTGATGCGATGACGGTGACGTTTGCGGTACTTACCACGAATACGACGTTGCAACTTATCATGACGGATGATGGAATCGGTATTGATCCGGTGGTCCTTGCAGAATGGGAAGAAGAACAGCACAGTCTGACGAGTGCGAACGGAAATGGACTCGGTCTACCGCTCTGCCGGCGTTTGATGCAAGAACAAGGTGGCGACTTCACGCTTGAGAGTGATACGAGTGGGACACGCGTTATGTTGACATTCCGCTTAGCGAACCAGACGTAATGTAATCGCTTACAAATGATACATTTACGAAACAATTCGACCGGATTTATGAAACAATTGCCCGGTAATCTAAGAATCAAGCAAGGAGAGGAATCATGAAAGCATCGACCATCGCGTATCTCTTCCTGATGGGCATCTTGTTTGCCCTTGGTCTTTTTTTGCTTCAGCAGACGGTCTTCGGACGCTTACATGTCCTTGATGGACCGAAACGGCTGAATGCTTCCGATGACTCGATCCCGACCGAGTTGACGTTACGTCACCGGTCATGGGGCGAGCAAACGGTAGAAGACGGAACGGAAGTCCAGCGCATCACGACTCTTTTGAAGCAAATGAAGACGGTGACAAACGGTACGTGTCCGGCAGGTAAGGAAACGTTCAACGGAACGCTTCGTTTCTTAAACGGCACGACGTGGACGTTTTCGCTTGGAGAAAACATGACGCTAAACGGGCGATGTGTCGCAAAACGTCCAAGTACTGAGACGACGACACTGAAAGCACGGTTCTTGAACGCGTATCACGAACCGGAACAGCTCGCGCGTCAGTTCGCCGAGGCGGAAGTCGTAACGTGGTATGAAGCAGGGAAATCTCGTTCTTTGACTGCAAGCGAGCGAGAAGACGTTAAACGTCGTCTGACGCAGGCAGAGCCGATGACGGACTACGAAGAAGTCGGTCAGGCGCTTGATGCCAGTCAGGGACAGCCGCGCATTCTTAAGCTCCAGCGGTTCAAGAGTGAGCAGAACACGCGTGCCAACCTAATGAATATCACCGTATATGAGACATTGTTCAGTGTCCAGTACATGGATGATGACAATGGGAACACCTTCTATTTGAGAAGACAACTCCTGCCGACAGAGAAGGAGGCGGGACGATGAAAAAAGGAATGCTCTTCTTGCTGAGTATCATTTGTCTTATGAGCATTTGGATTGTCCGAAACAATGAACAGACGAAGCAAGGGACAGCCGCGCGGGAGACAGTTCCGCATTTGACGGCGTACGTTTCTGCGAAAGAGGATATCGGACGCGCATTGTTATCATCGTATTGTAAACAATCGGGGTGTACGTATGAGTTCGTGCGTCTCTCGACGGAGGAACTCGTCCGACGCGTGACGAAGGAAGCGGACCATCCACGAGCCGACGTCATCATCGGTGGGACATGGGATGCCCATCAGACGCTTAAACAACGTGGTTTATCGACACCATTCCCGAGTGATATGGATCAAGCGGAACTGCAAGATCCGGATCGCTACTGGATCGGTTATGAAGTCGAGCGTCTCGCGATTGTCATCAACACGGATGTCTGGAATGAACGATTTGGGGCAACGCCTTATCCGAAGACGCTCGCTGACTTGACGGCGAAACAGTACCAGGACGAATTAATCTTGCCGGACCCGAATCATTCTGGTACGGGGGCGACGATTCTGCAAGCTGTCTTTGACGGATACGGAACGAAAGCGGAAGATATCTTACGCCAATTGATCGAGCGAACACGTCTATTTACGACGAATGGTTTTGCGCCGACTTCGTATGTAGCAAGTGGGGAAGCCGTGCTTGGGGTCAATTTCATCGGGGATCAACAATCACTACGTGAAAAGTATTATCCGGTCAAGAGCATCCCGCTTGATACGTATTCGATCAACGCGATCTCGAAGTTAAAGGGACGGACGCAACAGAAGCAGGCGAATGCCTTCATGCGTTTTGTGCTTTCTTCTGACGGTCAGGCAATCCTACGGAAAGTATCGTTCGGTACACCGACCTATGCGATCGCGAAGACACAACCGATCCAGCAAAACATCGGACAGGATATCGTCGCCGATTACCGGGACTATCTCCGTCGATTCAATCAGCTCCAGGACAAATGATGCGAAGACTCTGATTCATGATAGGGGAAATGGAAGATGGGATTCTTCAGCATCAAAAAATTGCCGAATGCCGGCATACCGATTGAAGTACAACGGAAACAATGGTTGCAGCAATTTTTAAAAGCATTTTTAGTCGTTTTCTTTTCATATATGGCGATGTACCTAATTCGAAATAACTTTAAAGCCGCACAACCGCTTCTAAAAGAAGAACTCGGTTTCACGACAACTGAACTCGGATATATCGGCTTCGCTTTCTCGATTACATACGGGATTGGGAAGACGTTGCTCGGGTACTTCGTAGACGGTAAAAACACGAAACGCGTCATCTCATTCTTATTGATTTTGTCTTCTTTAATCGTGACAGCCATGGGGATGTTGATGAGTGCCGGAGGAAGTCCTGTCGGTCTCCTGATGGTATTGTGGGGGATGAGTGGATTCTTCCAATCGGTCGGAGGACCGTCATCCTACTCGACGATTGCCCGCTGGACACCGTTTGAAAAACGTGGACGTTACCTTGGTTTTTGGAACGTCTCACACAACATCGGTGGTGCGATTGCCGGTGGTCTTGCGCTTTGGGGAGCAAACGTCTTCTTTAACGGAAGTGTCGTCGGGATGTTCATCTTCCCTGCTGCGATTGCTCTCGTCATCGGGATCGTCGGTCTGTTCATCGGGAAGGATGATCCGGAGGAACTCGGGTGGAACAGGAGTGAGGAAATTTTCGAGGAACCGATCGAACCGGAGAACATTGCTGCAGAAAGCATGACGAAGTGGCAAGTCTTCAAGACGTATGTCATCTCGAATCCGTGGATTTGGACGCTCTGTATCGCGAACGTCTTCGTCTATATTGTCCGGATCGGGATCGATAACTGGGCACCGCTCTATGTTACGGAACACTTGCACTTCAGTACGGAGAGTGCCGTCAATACGATCTTCTTCTTTGAAATCGGTGCGTTATGCGGCAGTATGATTTGGGGGTATGTGTCCGATTTACTCAAAGGACGCCGAGCGCTCGTCGCAGCGATCTGTCTCATGCTGACGGCAGTCGCAGTCCTTGGTTATCGTTACGGTACGAGTGAAGTCATGATTTACACTTCATTGTTCGCACTCGGTGCCCTCATCTACGGACCACAGCTCTTGATCGGTGTCTCGGTCATCAGCTTCGCACCGAAGCAAGCGACAACGGTCACGAACGGAATGGTCGGAACGTTCGGCTACTTGTTTGGTGATTCAATCGCGAAAGTCGGTTTAGCAAAAATCGCTGACCCAGAAACGAATGGTTTAACGATCGGTTCAGTTACATTACACGGCTGGAGCGATACGTTCGTCATCTTCAATGCTGCGTTACTGTTCGGTTTGATTGCCCTTGCAATCGTCGCTGTCGTCGAGGAGAAAAAGATTCGTCGGCTTGGGAAGCTCGAAAAACAAACAAAAGAAAAATTGAGTTCTTGAAGACAATGACTTCTATTTCATCGAAGTCACAGATTTTAGATAAAAAAGATGGAAAGTCACTTGAATGTGGTTTCCCATCTTTTTTTGTCTCTCTCTTTCCTTTTTATTTTTAAATATAGTTTGTCAAATCAAGTACAACATTTCTTAATTAAGATCTCGTATACAGATTTCGAGTTAAGACATTTACTTGGTCTTCTACCGATTCAGACAAGTGTTTGATTAGTTCTACATGAGGTCGTACACTTTTTGTGTTTTTTTCTAGGTGTTGTACTTAATATTACAATTCGTCATATAAATATTCTCCATTAACCAAAAATTAAAAATAGATTACAAATTTTGTTTTTGGAAATGATTATTTATCAAGAAGATATAATATGAAATCGGCGAGTAAAAATAAATAATCGTATATAACGCGAAAGAAAATAGCCATGTTCTAGATCGCTCGTTTTCTTTGGAAAATACAGATTGTGAATGTTTTTGTGAGAGAGAGGGTAAAAGTAAATGTTAGTTGTATGAAAAGAAACCAACATTTACGGAGGCGGAAAAAATGAAGCGACTTGACGGATTTCCAACATCATACTGGCGCACTTCGATTGAACATACGATTTATCCGAAATTAGAAACAGACAGTACGACGGACATCGTCATCATCGGTGCCGGCATTGCAGGACTCGTCGCAGCGGTCCAGTTGATTGATTCCGGATATGCCGTGACGCTGCTTGAAGCGGATCAAGTCGCGAGCGGGACGACCGGGTATACGACGGCAAAAGTCTCATCGCAACACGGTTTGATTTATGATCAATTGATTCAGACAATCGGCCAAGAGAAAGCGCGCCTCTATTTTCAGGCGAATGAAGAGGCGATTGAGTTTTTACGTGAGCAGGTCGAACGACTCGGCATCGACTGCGAGCTTGAGACGCAGGATGCGTACCTGTACGTCGCGTCCTCAAAAGAAAAGGCCAGTCAACTCGAAAAAGAAATCGAAGCCTATGCCCGACTCGGAATGGACGGGGGAGAGGCGACGGCGGAAGTGCAAGCGAAGTTGCCCTATCCGGTTGAAAAAGCAGTCGTCTTACGTAATCAAGCCCAGTTCCATCCAGTCAAGTACTTACAAGGACTCGCCCGGTACTTCACAGCGAATGGCGGTAAGTTATACGAACAGACACGGGCCGTATCGGTCGAGACAAAACGGACGCCGACCGTCGTCGTTGAGAACGGACGTAAAATCGAAGCGAAAAAGATCATCGTCGCCTCGCATTTCCCGTTCAATGATTTAAAAGGGCTCTATTTTTCAAAACTCGAAGTCCACCGATCGTATATCGTCTCCGGCTTCGTCGATGCAACGTTTCCGGACGGTATGTTCATGAGTGCCGATCAACCGAGTCGCTCACTCCGGCATGCAAAGACGGCAGATGGACGAACACTCGGTTTCTTCGGTGGGGAAAACCATTTGTCGGGACACGAGACACATACGAAAGCCAATTATCAAACGTTGGCGCAGTTCGCGGAAGCCGAGTTCGGGGTCGAAGCAATCGAACAGTTTTGGTCGGCGCAAGATTTGATTTCGCTCGATAAAGTCCCGTATGTCGGTCAAATGACGAGTGACGACTCGAACCTGTTCGTCGCGACAGGATTCGCCAAGTGGGGAATGACGAACGGGATCGCGGCAGGTCGTCTCTTAGCCGATCTATTGACCGGGAAATCAAACCGCTACCTGTCCTTGTTCGATCCGAACCGGTCGAAGTTGAGCAAGCAGGATGCGAAACAGTTCGTCAAAAACAATGCCGATGTCGCGCTCGAACTCGTCAAAGGGAAAGTCGCACGTGGCGAGAAAGAGGCGGAGGCGTTAGCACGCGACGAAGGTGGACTTGTCCGCCATGACGGGAAGACGGTCGGCGGATACCGGGACGAGACGGGTGAACTGCATCTCGTCAAGACGACCTGTACGCATCTCGGTTGCGACGTCAAATGGAACGACGGCGAACGGTCATGGGATTGTCCGTGTCATGGCTCCCGGTTCGATTACGAAGGAAATGTGCTCGAAGGGCCAGCCGTTAAGCCGCTGAAAAGAATGTAACGACAGCCAAAAGGCTCACGATGCGTCGTGGGCTTTTTGCTTGTATCTTCATCAATTTGAGAATTCCTGCTTTATTTTTTATAACATGTGCTATAATTACCTGGTATAAAAAATATTTAAGCGTATAACTATATCGGTCGGGTCGAGTATCATGTGGATGTTACGAATTCACCGTCACGAACGCCGTTTCCTGGTTTCATTCAAGCACATCATCTCATTAGCGTCGTGAACGCTGTAACTGAATTCGAGGAGGAAGCAACACATGAGTAAAGAAAAAATCGCCCAGCTTCGTAAACATGTCTCGCCGTTTGAAAAGGCAGACATAAAAGCGAGTGTCAGGCAGATGATCAACACGATCCTACCGTTTCTCGTCGCTTGGTTTCTCGCCTACCAAGCACTCAAAATCTCAGTATGGCTTGCGGTTCCGCTTGCGATCGTCGCAGCCGGGTTCGTCGTCCGAACATTCATTATCTTCCATGACTGTACGCACGGGTCATTCTTCAAAAACAAGAAAGCAAATGCGATCGTCGGGACAATCACAGGAATCTTGACGTTATTCCCATACGAAAAATGGAAACGCGAGCATTCAATCCACCATGCGTCGAGTGGTAACCTCGATAAACGTGGCGTCGGTGACATTTGGGTCATGACGATCGAAGAGTATGTCGAAGCATCGAAATGGACACGGTTGAAGTATCGTCTCTACCGGAACCCGCTCGTCATGTTCGGTCTCGGACCATTGTTGTTGATTCTCGTCGTCAGCCGCTTCAATCGCAAGGACGCACGGAAAAAAGAACGCATCAACACACACGTCATCAATGCGTCACTCGTCGTCTTGTATGCCGTCATGATTTATGTCGTCGGTTGGCAGGCCTTCTTGATCATCCAAGGAACAACGATGTTCACAGCGGGCGTGCTCGGGATCTGGTTATTCTACGTTCAGCATACGTTTGAAGACTCGTATTTCGAGGATGAAAGCGAATGGGACTACGTCAAAGCCGCGATCGAAGGAAGCTCGTACTACGAGTTGCCGAAAGTTTTACAGTGGGTGACAGGAAATATCGGCTTCCACCACGTCCATCACTTAAGTCCGCGTGTCCCGAACTATCATCTAGAAAAAGCCCATACGGCGACACCACCCCTTCAAAAAGCAACGACGATCGGCTTATTCTCGAGTCTCAAGTCGCTTCGTTATAAACTATATGATGCTAAAAATAAAACGTTCGTGACGTTTCGCGAAGTCAAACATCTGTTGCGTGAACCGAAAACATCTATATCCTAAGCAAAGTGCTCACCTGTTAAACGGGTGAGCGCTTTTTTGTCTCCGTCTTTAGGCGTAGGTTCCAAGTCGTTTTTCATGGTAAGCTATTCCGATAGTAGAAGGAGGGATGCTACATGCGTCGGATACCGATTGCCTATGTCACAGGAGGTGCCATCCTGTTAGCATTGTTTGGTTTTAGCTCGATGACGTATGAACAACAATCCTTGATTCCATTTTTGACGAACCATGTCCCGCTCGGCTGGGTCGATGCGTTTTCGTTCGTCTCGTTTCATTATGAAGTCCCGATCAGTGTCGCAGCACTCGGACCGGCCGCATTCGTCGAGTTCTTCATCCGTAAAGGCATGCACGCGGGTCTGTTTTTCGTCTTCGGTATCAGTCTGGTCCACTTGTTGCGGATGCGACGTTATCGCCCGGTCCCTGCTGCCTTTTTTGCTTTTACGACAGCAATGACCGTCGGCGTGCTCGATGAGTTCCATCAACTCTTGACCGGTGGACGGACGCCGCTTGTCGGTGACGTCTTGATTGACGGGAGCGGGGCGTTCGTCGGGATCCTGCTTTACACGGGACTCCGGCTTTTCCTGAAGGCGGACCGGATCGTCAAAATGGACTATCAACGAACGAGCTAACCAAAACATCCCCCGTTCCCTCAACAACAGTTGAGAAGACGGGGGATGTTTTGATTCAGTTAAAAGCGTTGGACCCACTCGATTTTGTATTGTGTCCGACCGTACTCTTTTCGAAGCATGTTGTCTGCTTTTTTGCGGGCAGTCGTGTGATCACTCGCACGGATGATCAGGCGATCGGTTTCAATGATTTCTTCGCGTTCGATGACATGGTATTGGATGGTATATTCTTTGTTGAACAGATTCAGTAATCCCATGATATCCACTCCCATATTCTTCATTCTAGTAGTTATTATATGGTATTTACAAATGAATGGCAATCTAAAAGAGAGACTTTCGTCTCACCCTATAATAAATAGTATATGGGTCGAATGGTTTATTAATTTTTTCGATTAGAATGACGATAAAAAGTGTTGTTAAATGCGGGATTGTTCTGAAAATTATTATTTTTTGAATATTTTTTGAAATGAAATCATGAATCATTTGACCCATTCAGAAAGTCTCGTAATCTAAGTGGAAGATATATTTAGATAGTTTTTTTGAGAATTAACAATAATTAACTTGGAATCCGTTTGGGATTATCGGTATGATAGGGAAGAGTGGTGAAGAGGCCATTCGTGAAGAAAGGGGTCGAAGACTGACCATGCACGACATCAATGAAACGAATCAATCAATCCGTCAAAAGGAACCGGTTGTAAGACGC
Organism: Exiguobacterium sp. s133; assembly: GCF_018618595.1. Lineage (NCBI taxonomy): Bacteria > Bacillati > Bacillota > Bacilli > Caryophanales > Exiguobacterium > Exiguobacterium sp. s133. Next base: position 360,705 of record NZ_JACSMK010000002.1, on the reverse strand, counting down.
GAGCATGTGTATTTTTGGTTGTTGCTCCTGACGTCAATCGTGACGGCATGCGGCATACTCGTTCTCGTCATCGAATTTCCGATGGTTGGACTGATGATAGTAAGTGGAGTGGTTGTAGTACTCGGACTGGTTGTGATGAGAAAGTGGATCCAGCTGACGGCGTTACGGAGTGAACAAGTTCGTGTGAGTGACGTCTTGTTTTACGATCTTCAATCCCGAGTCGCGCATCAGGCGAAAGAACTCGGACTTTGGCGGATGCCGGAGACCTATTTGATCGACCATCCACAGCTGACGACACCACGAATCGTCTATTTTTTGCAAAAGTATACGCTGTTGCTTCCGGCGTCGTACCAGTCGCTTGACGATACCGGTGAATTTTTGATCATCCGAGAACTCGCGCACGTCAAACGGAATCATCATGAAAAACGTCTTGTCCTCCTGCTTGGAAGCTGGGTGCCCTTTTTACGCGCGGCCTATGTACGTGCCTGTGAGGAAACGGTCGACCGGATGGCGCTTCGACGGGTCCCGCGTGACGTTGCCGTACGTGGCATCATCAGTTCGACGGTCGGTCGGACGATAGTGGAAAATCTTGATATGAACGTCTACATAACAGAAAAACAAGCAAGGGCATCACTCGCGACAGAAATCGCACAACTGTTTCGGAAGCAACCGGACGTCTTACGGCGTCTACAAGCGACCGGAATCGATGCTGCACATCGGCAGACGATGCGTTGGATCGTCCGAGGGCTCGTCATGAGCGGAACGCTGGTCGCGCTCTTCGGGCTTGCTGTCGTCGGTCGACAAGTCCCGCAACTGTTTGCTGACTTGACGACATTCGTCGAACAAGAAGCCGGAATCGAGCAGGACTTAGGTGAAACGGAACTGATGGCGGCGATTCAAAAGGGGACGCTCGAGGAAATCGAACAGCTGTTACCGACGAGTGATATGCAGGCCGTCGATGCTGACGGTGATACGGCCCTGCATTACCTCGGATACCGAAAGTCGAGTAAGGGGCTTGAAGGTGTGTTTGACGCTTTGATTAAAGCCGGCAGCGACGTCGATGCGATTAACGACTTCGGGGAGCGACCGTTTATCACGGCCGTCTACAGTAACAATCAGGAACTCGTCGCCTTGTACTTGAAACAAGGTGAGAAAATTGATCAGCAAGATGAGGACGGCTATACGCCGCTCCACCATGCCGTTGAAGGTGAAGGCAAGCAGACCGTAAAGCTGTTGCTTGAGAAAGGGGCAGACCTGACGATTAAGAACGAGGAAGGCTATACACCGTTAATGCTTGCGGAAGAATATGAACTCGACGACATCATTCTTTTACTGAAACAAAATGTACCGCAAACGTTATGAAAAAAGACGCTCTCCCGGTAAAGGGAAAGCGTCTTTTCGTTGTGTCTTGTCTCTTATTTGAGCATCGTTGCTGTATCGACGATGCGTCCTTCAATTTTGTAATCGACTTCTTTAAGTGATGCTGTGAAGTCGCGGAGGTTCTCCCAGTCCGAGAGACCGAGATCCGTGACGCGTCCATCTGCATAAGCAGTTGCGAATGGTGTGAGACCGTCGCCGCCCTTCGCAGTGAAAGCGTTCGTCGCGATGACGTACGTCTTCGCAGGATCGATTGCTTCAAGTGTCCCGTTGTTGTCGACTTCCATCTTCGTGACACGTTCGCCCTTAACATTTTTGCTGTTATATTCGAATTTCATACCAGATACATGGAGGAACCCACCGTTTTCGACTGGAGCGACACCGATGCTGATTTCAAGGAGGTCCTTGATTTCTGCACCTGTCATTTTCGCAGTCGCGAGTGTGTTACCGAACGGGAGTGTCGTTAAGACTTCACCGACTGTGAGTGGTCCGGCATTGATTGCTGCCCGGATACCGCCGCCGTTTTGCATCGCGATGACAGCATCTTTGTTGTATTCTTTAGCTTTTTTGAGCATGCCGTCTGTGATCAAGTTACCGAGTGCCGTCTCGCTGTTACGCACACTGACTTCGCCACGCGGGTTTGTGAGTTCATTGACGATGTTCGCCCCGACTTCTTCATTTTTAAGTTCAGCGATTTGATCCGCATATGGTTTGAGGATCTCAGCAGCTTTCGCGTCTTCTGCTGCTTTTGAGACGTCGATCAGCGAACCGTTGTACTCTGTTAATTTCCCTTTGTAGTCGAACGTCAAATCGAGATTTCCGAGGAAATCACCGTATTGATACGCTTGCGCGATGATTGTCGGTTCTGTTTTACCTGGAACGTCTTTTTCGTCGACGACGACTGGCGCTTCAAGTTTTGAGTGCGAGTGTCCTCCGACGATGACGTCGATGCCGTCAACGTTACGTGCGAGCAGTTGATCATTGTCGACTGCAGCATTGTCATCGAAACCGATGTGTGTCAACGCGACGATTTTATTGACGCCACGGTCTTCAAGTTTTTTGACGGCTGTTTTTGCGCTCTCGATGTAGTTCGCGAAAGCGACCGTACCCGGACTTGAAATTTCCGCAGTCTCTTCTGTCGTTAACCCGAAGAAGCCGATTTTTTGTCCTTTGTATTCTTTAATCACACCTTGGTAAATCCGTCCTTTGTCAGGACCGGCTGTGATTGTTTTCGATTGGAGACCCGCAAGCAGTTCGTTTTTGCTGAAATCGACGTTCGCTGAGATGAACGGGAACTTCGCGTTCGTAACGAAATCCTGAAGGGCTTGATGGTTGTCCTGGTCCCCGAGATCGAACTCATGGTTACCGAACGTCATCAAATCGTATTTCATGTAGTTCATCAACTCGAGGTCAGCTTGACCACGGAATTTATTGAAGTAGAGTGAGCCTGAGAAGACATCTCCTGCGTCAAGTAAGAGTGACGGTTTGCCGGCTGCTTTGTAGCTCGCACGGAGCTCCTTGATGACAGTTGCACGTTTCGCTGCTTTGTCGAGGTTCGCGTGTGTGTCATTCGTGTGGAGTAAACCGATGGAGAAATCATCCTTGTTGACGTCGAGGACATTGATTTTTGCTTTGAGTGTGATTGTTTTACCGAGACGTGTGTATTTTGCGACCGCATATTTGACGCCTGCTTCATCTGTATCGACTTTTGTCCAATGGACCGGTTTGTCATAGACACGGCCTGTTGCATAAAGAACAGCCAGTGTTTTCGGTAAGACCGGTTTTTCACCGACGTAGATCGTCTGTTCTTTCACGCTCTCGACGAACTTGACGGCATAGTTTTGGATATAAATCTTCACTTCGATTGGTGATTTCTTCTTCCCGTATGTCCCTTTTACCGTTTGGAAACGGTTAAAGATGTGACGGTCATACTTCTTCCACGTGATTTTTTCGCCCTTGTATGTAGCGGGTAATTTGACCGAGGCACCTTTCTTGAAGACGAGTGACTTGAGTTTGACCGTTTTGACTTTGACATGGGTTGCAGCAGAGACAGTAGTTTGCGCAACCGGCACGATTGCCGATGTCGTCAAGGCGACAGCGACAGCTGCCGCGTAAAGCGGTTTTGATTTGTACATACGTAAAAATCCTCCTTCAAAGTGGGTATATGAATGCAAGGTCAAAATGCGATCGTTGACCTCTTCTTCTACTATAAGTGTTTTAGAAAGCACTGTGCGGATAATGTTTTGTAAAAAACGTAAATTCTTAGGTCGGACGACGGGACAACCCGTTGGAGAGGTTTACTTGTTAGACTGCAGACGCTGAAAAAGTGACTGAAAAACAAATGATAACGCTTTCATTATATGTCGGATTGATTCAAAAGGGAATAAAAAACTGCGAGAAGTTTATGTGTCATTCCCATTTTTTGATAATTTGCTTGTAGTTTTTAGTGCCTCTCTCTTGTATCATATAAAGTAATGGACTAACGTGTGAAAGGATGATCAACTGAAAATGAATGAAGCGATTCGAGGAAGTTTAGTCGTTTTGATCCTCTGTTTGATGATTGCCTTACTCGGATGGGGATTATCTTCACCTCCGACGACGATTGGTAGTATGCATGTAATTGATTTTGAGCTGTCTCCGTGACGTGTCCTAGGACATCGATGAGGGCAGTTTTTTTGTCGTTTAGAAAGCTACAGTTTAGTGTCGGTTTCCTCAATACATTGACACGATTTTTAACCATGGCTAGAATTGACTAAGTGTATGGTCGTTATCGACGACTTTTAATATGAAAGATTTGTTCAAGCAGAGGGGGGGAATAATCGAATCGGGCAGGCGAGAGGCACTGCTAACGGATCGCATTCGTTTGAAACGATCGCGAATCGAATCCGTCATTTTTGACTGGAAGTAACTGAACTAAAATACATGTACCTCTACGGATCGGAAGGAACTTAACTTATGTTGAAAGAAATGAAAAACATCATCCGCGAACAAGTGGAGAATTTTCCACTGATTCGGCGTCTGGCACGGTACGAAATCAAATCGGCGCATGCGGAGCAACGGCTCGGTCTGTTGTGGGAGCTGCTCAATCCCGGATTACAAATCTTTATTTACTGGTTCGTGTTTGGTGTCGGTCTGAAAGGCAACAAGAACGTGGATGGCGACACGCCGTTCATTGTCTGGCTTCTTTGCGGGATCGTCGTCTGGTTCTTCATCAATGACGCGTTACTCAGGGGTTCGAACTCGATCAACAACCGGCTCGCGATGGTGACGAAGATGCGTTTCCCGATGAGTGCGATTCCGTCATATGTCATCTTGTCGCGGATGTACCAGCATTTCGCGATGTTATTGATCGTCTTCGTCGTCATCTTGCTTAACGGAATCCCGATGACGTGGAAGCTGCTCCAGTTGCCGTACTACATGGCGGCGACGTACATCTTCGTCTACGCGTTCTCACTTTGTTTCTCGACATTGATTACGCTCGTCAAAGACATTCAACTCTTTTTACAATCGATGATGCGGATGCTCTTTTATTTAACACCGATTCTGTGGAACATTGAACGATTCCCGGACGTCTTACATGGTCTGCTTCGTCTCAACCCGGTCTTCTACCTAGTCGAAGGCTACCGGTCGAGTTTACTGGGCGGTGCCTGGGTCTGGCAGGAATGGCCGACGGGACTTTACTTCTGGAGCGTGACGCTTCTATTGTTCACAGCCGGAACTTACTTACACATTAAGTTCCGTAAATCATTCACCGAGCTTGTTTAAGGGAAGGAAATCGCTATGTCTATGATAAAACTCGAACATGTCACGAAACGGTTTGACATGGTTACGACGACGAAAGAAAAATTTAAGTTGTTATTCAAAAGTAAAAGCAAGAGCGTGAAGACGTTCACGGCACTCCGTGACGTCACGCTCGACATCGGATCAGGAGAAGTCGTCGGTCTCGTCGGCATCAATGGTTCCGGTAAGTCGACGCTATCGAACTTGATCTCCGGTATCATCTATGCGAACGAAGGCGACGTCGAAATCAATGGTGAAGTCGCGATCATCGCCGTCTCGCAAGGACTGAAGAGTGTCTTGACGGGGCGCGAGAACATCCGGCTCAAATGTTTGATGCTCGGGATGGACGACGCGGAAATCGACCGCCGGATGCCCGGCATCATCGATTTTGCGGACATCGGGGACTTCATCGACCAACCGATTAAAAAATATTCGAGCGGGATGAAGTCGCGTCTCGGCTTCGCGATTGCCGTCAACGTCGATGCCGATATCTTGATCGTCGATGAAGCATTATCGGTCGGGGACCAAACGTTCTATAACCGGTGTATCGATAAGATGAATGAATTCAAGGACGAAGGCAAGACGATCATCTTCGTCAGCCACTCATTGTCACAGATTCGCAACTTCTGTGAACGCGTCATCTGGCTCGAGTACGGTCAAGTCAAACTCGACGGGACGACGAAAGAAGTCGTGCCGCAGTATAAGCAGTTTTTGACGTCATACAAGAAACTGTCGAAAGACGAGCAACACCAGTACCGCAAAGATCGCTTAAAGGAACAGGCAGAAAACGCGACACCGCGTAAGCAGAACGTCGATGCTGAAGATACGGTCAAACATCCAGGCTGGATCTTGTCCGGACTCGGGCTGCTCGTACTCGCAGCCGGCAGTGTGATGGTCATCGATGAAACGCCATCATTTGCATCACTGACTGACGCAATCGCCAACCTATTTTAAACACCGACGACCAGTGATACGTTTTGTGTCACTGGTCTTTTTTGTCGAGCAAACAGGGAAACGCGAATCAAAAAAAGAAGTAGTACAACGGACAGTACAGCGTTAGACGATTCAGCATAAGGGAGGGCGAGGGATGCAGAAGATTCGAAAAGCCATCATTCCGGCAGCGGGACTCGGAACACGTTTCCTGCCGGCGACGAAAGCGATGCCAAAAGAAATGCTTCCGATTTTGACGAAGCCGACGATTCAGTACATCGTCGAGGAGGCCGTTGCTTCAGGAATCGAACAAATCATCATCGTCTCGGGACGAAATAAACGGGCAATCGAAGACCACTTCGATCATGCACCGGAACTCGAAAACATATTACGGCAAAAAGGGAAGCTCGAGCTATTGAAAGAAGTCGACGCCTCGACGACGATGGCAGAAATCCATTATATCCGGCAAAAGGAACCTAAAGGTCTTGGACATGCGATTTGGAGTGCCCGTCATTTCATTGGGAATGAACCATTCGCCGTCTTACTTGGTGATGATTTGATCGTCGCAGAACGTCCCGGTCTCAAACAGTTGATGGATCAGTATGAGACGACAGCGTCTTCCGTCATCGGCGTTCAACAAGTCGCGCCGGAGCATACACATCGCTACGGGATCATTGATCCGATTGAACAAATCGGGAATCGGTACCACGTCCGGCAATTCGTCGAAAAACCGCCGCAAGGTACAGCGCCGTCGAACATGGCAATCATCGGGCGATACATTTTGACACCGGCGATCTTTACGTACTTGGAGACGCAACAGGCGGGTTCAGGGGGCGAGATTCAATTGACAGATGCGATTGAACGCTTGAATGGAATCGAGGACGTCTATGCGTATGACATCAAAGGAGAACGGTTTGATGTCGGCGAGAAGATGGGGTACGTCGAGACGACGCTTGCCTTCGCGCTGAAGGACGAAGAGATTCAAGAGGATGTCAAAGCATTACTGAAGAAGTATGTCGCGGAGTGGGAAACTTAAAAAAAGAGGGGGAACCCCCTCTTTTAAACAGTGATTAAGATTGTTTACGTTTGATCCGTATTCAAGTAGGACTTGACGTGAGGGGCTTCGTATTGACGAAAACGCTCGAGTAACGCTTCAGGTGTCGACTCGACGAGCAGCATCGCTGCATGCTCGGGGATGATGAATCCTTGGGTTTCCATCTGCTTGAACAAGGCGATGAGGGGATCGTAGTACCCGTCGATGTTCAAGATGCCGCACGGTTTTTCATGGAGACCGAGCTGAGCCCACGTGAAGACTTCGAAAAATTCTTCCATCGTTCCGGGACCGCCTGGTAAGATGATAAACCCGTCCGCAAGTTCCGCCATCTTTGCTTTTCGGTCATGCATCGAGTCGACGAGGTGGAGTTCTGTCAGGTTCGGATGAGCGATTTCTTTTTCCTGTAAAAAGTGTGGTAACACACCGATGGCTTGTCCGTTCGCGGATAAAATGGCATCTGCGACGGCACCCATTGTTCCGACACGCGAACCACCATATACGAGTCCGTAATCCTGTTTCGCAAGCACCGTGCCGAGCGTCGCGGCGGCTTCCTTGAAAAGCGGTGATGCTCCATCTTTTGAGCCACAAAACACAGCGAGTTTTTTCATGACAATCGTTCCTCCTTCAAGACTGGTCTTTTCTCAACATACCATATCGCCGCGGGAAATTGAAAAGCGACCTCGTCTTCTTAGCGGGAACTTTACATTGATGACGCCATTAGAATGGAGGGGACAACAGTGAGACCTAAAACAATTGTTTGGCTTGTACTCATCATTGCCGCAATTAATTTACTGCTTGGCATTTTTATACCGGAATCACCGACACGGACGACGATCAGTACGATTTTATTAGGCGTGATTCTGCTGTTAGGGATAGGTTATTTCATTACACTGCGTCGATCTTCTAAATGAACAAGCGATCTCCCTGGCTGGATGTTTCAGTCAGGGAGATCGCTTTTTTTTAATGGATCAAGAACACAATAGGTATGAAGGAATATTCTAAAAAATCTATTTTTATACATATTTTCGACACAAGGGTGGATTAAATGTAAAAATTGCACAACTTTCGGGACGTATGACCCGCGACTAAAGTAATGAGAAGTGTAAATAATGTGCAAAATACGCATAATATTCGTATTCGAATATTTGGAGGGGGTCTAAGGTTATATGATGATATCAATAAGCCATATAAAAATATTAGGAGGTCATTAATCATGAACTTGAAAAATAAATTAGGTCTTGTTGTTGGCGCACTTACTTTAACTGCTTCAATGGGATTAGGATCAATTGGTTCTTTAAATAAAGTAGACGTAGCAATCAACAACCTACCGACAGAATTCTCAGTGAAGCGTGATGTAGCGATCAACAACCTACCGACAGAATTCTCAGTGAAGCGTGATGTAGCGATCAACAACCTACCGACAGAATTCTCGATGAAGCGTGATGTAGCGATCAACAACCTACCGACAGAATTCTCGATGAAGCGTGACGTAGCGATCAACAACCTACCGACAGAATTCTCGATGAAGCGTGATGTAGCAATCAATAATCTACCGACAGAATTCTCGGTGAAGCGTGACGTAGCGATCAACAATCTACCGACAGAATTCTCGGTGAAGCGTGACGTAGCGATCAACAACCTACCGACAGAATTCTCGGTGAAATTAGGATAAAATACCTTTATCGTTTATATATTTTATTTTGCTTGTTAAGATAATATCTTTGTATTCTTCCATACCGAGAAGATCGAATAATAGATATGCTTTTGTATATGAGATTTTTATTTCTTCAATGGGGCCGGATTGTAGCTCTAATACTGAAGCTCTTTGGAATAATAATTGTCCCAGAATAGACATATCCTTAAATCTTAAACTATCGTATATGCCTTCTTCGATGTATTTAAGTGCTGTGTGAGTATCGTTGATATCTAGAAGCATTTTTGAGAAGTTATAGAATATTCTAATACGATCTATCATTAACTCATCATTGTCGAAATTCAAAGAAATTAATTCTTCATATACTTTTTTACACCGTTGGTAACTTTTATTTTCGTAATAAATCGTTGCTATCGCTGATTTCAATCTTATTAACATTTTTGGTGAGTAATAAGAAGTTGAATACAAATCAGATAATTTTTGTAATTCGACTATGCATGTGCGGTAATCTATTTTTTTTAATCGGTATGAAGATAAATGGAAATAATATTTATACAGCAGAGAAGATTCTTCTGTTAAAGGGAAGTTTTCTAGTCGATTTCTGGCCTCATTGTAAAGGGATTCATATTTCATATTTCTAAACTTCATAAGTAAAGAGTCATCTAAAGTTCTTAATGAATTATATTGCTCTGTATGGTCTAAAAAAACGGCTATCGGAACTTGTAATCTCCGAGATAACGCAAACAACAAATCAACCGTCGGTGAATGTGTGCCGCTCTCAATCTTACTGATCTCCGCTTGGCTACAAATCCCGTTCGCTAGATCCTTCTGCGTCAAGTTATGCTTCTTGCGAAGACGGCGAAGGGCGAGGCCAATCTGGGGTGACGTGAATTGATCCATGGGTTCGGTCCTTTCTATCAAGTGGATTCGACTACGTGTCTATCTCCTTATTATAGAAGTGATGCCCGGACAAAACCAACTTTTTACTGTGATAATTCGTCAACGATTTTGATTATCCATTCTAAACGGAAGAAAGGGGTATTTCCTATGAATCTCATTTTTAAAGAATCGCGACGTACGATTTCATCTTGTGGCTGGTGTTTAAACGCTTCTACGGTTACGGTCGCACCCTTGGCTAGTCGGGAGATGGAACGCGTCAAACCGGTGACGAAACGTCGCACTAAAACATCTTAAAAAAACGTCCATTAACGGCGTGGCTTCATTCCGTTCGTTACGGTTTGAAGCCATTTTTTTACACACTCAGATGAAAGGAGAATGAACATGATTGGACTTACTGTACTCGCTGAGAGTGAAGGCTGGCTCCACCAGCTTGAACCGACAGCGGACTTCATCGCTTTTTGTCAGTCGCATCGTTTTTCGTTCGATCATTACGATTACAATGTGCACACGTTTCTTGATTTACTGGATTATATGGATTTTCAAGAATTTGAACACTATTTGTTCATTCTTCGGGGGACCGGCGAACGGACGATGCGACTCGTCGCCTATCTTCAACAACGGATGCTGCATGTCCAGTTTCATTTGATTAATGACCGGGGGGACGTTTTGTTTGGGGATCCGTATTTTTTAGACGGCATCACGGTACCGTTCGAAGAACCGCTCGCTGACTCACAACCGATTGCCTTACAAGATGCCTTGATGTCTTTATTCACAGGTGTCTATCCGGACGCGACGTCCCGTCATCCGCAACCACTCCGGCATATTTACGCAGAAGAGACGAGTCTACTGAATTCCATCAATCCGGCACTATTCGATCAGATGACGATCAACAGCTTACTGTACATCGACCAACCAACACGGCACGATTTACCGGTCATTGAACTGATGAGCCGCGTTCCGGTCTTGGTCGCCTTCTCGGATACCCTGTCGTTCGACATCAAGGCACACCTTGCCGTCGTCAGTCGAACGGCAATAGAAGCTGCCTTCGAAACGTGGCAGACGACGAGCCGCGTACCGAACCCGGGACACTATATGGGGATTCTCGATTATGCGACACTCACCGGGATGACCGTGTCTCATCGGCTATTTATTTTTAAAGACGGCGTCTGTGCAGATTACGGAAAACAAATCTGCTTGAGCGGGCTTGAAGAGATTGATATTTGTCAGTTGCGTCATCGTCAACGGGAGACATTCGCACCGATCGCGCCACACCTTCAGCTCGCATTGTATCCTTTACTGTATCAGCTGGCCTCGGCCTTCTTGACCGAAAGTCAGTTTGTCACTCCATATACCCAGTTGGATTTACCTCGGACGCCCGGAAAGCTCGGTCCCTTGACGATGATTGGCATTCAAAATCGCGAAGGGGCATTCGTGTTCGAACTGACGACGAACCAGCTGTTTGAAACAGATGAAGTCTTTTTATGGATTTTAGAAGCCGATCAAAAAGACCGGTTCGATGTATTGCCGGAACGCCTCGGTTCTGATTATGAAACAGCCATTCAAGCCTATAAGGAGTTGATGTATCATGGGTGACGTACCACTCTTTGGACCATTTTCACGAAAAGGAAGTTATTCGAGAGTGACCGTGCTCGATGATTTCAACGCAGATAACCGTTTCATGCGTCTGCATCAGGAAACGATGCAACTGGCAGAAATCGATGAATTGACATTTTATCGCCGGTATTTAAATCGGAATGACCGTGTCCTCGTTTATGGAACGTTTGATCCGGGCTTGTTCAACACGTTATCTGAGGAAGGATATGATTTGTATCTCGTCGAACCGGAAGCCGGCCGATTGAATGGAATTTCTTCACGGTTTATGCATAAAGTATACGGTCTTAGTTATGATTTAATCGACGCTGTCGGGTATGAAGCATTTGAGAAGCTGATTTTGCCTGGGACGACGGTTGCCCGGTATTCACGCGGCGAATTACTGTTATTTTTCCGAAACATCCGCCAGCTTCTGACGACAGATGGTCAACTGTTAGTGAATGTTCATAATGCCAAGCATTTAAAGCAACAGACGCAACCGATCGCTTCAAAACGTGTAAAGGACTGTGCTCTATTCTATGGACAGAAGGTGGAGGGGGAGCGGTTGATACTAAATCTTTATCTGAAATCTGATCAGGATGAGAAAGTCAGTTATGCTGTCGAGCATCTCTATGAACCAACCACTCTCTTTGAATTCGCGAAACTATCGAAATATGCAGGACGTACTCTATATGCAGGGAAAACCGTACACATCTTAGAATTTGATAAATTAGGATGAATTTCACCAGGGGGCAGATTAATAATCTGCTCCCTTGTTTTTGTTTAAGGATTAAAGTACGGATTAGACTTTTTAATGAAGAATGATTAAAAAAATATTTTAAATATTAGTTTGAATGGGTCTAAAGTCAGGGTATTATTTAAACTAGTTCATCACTTAGGGGCAGCCATCATGAAATTCGGAGGATCAATACGTTATGGATAAAAAAATGGCACAAGCACGGACTATACAAGCCAGCTGTTTTGAATTCATCTCTACCTTATTTCCGGAAGAAACGTTTCAATTCATGGAAGAGCAAACCTTTCCGGATGCATTCGGTCAAATCGGCACATATTTGACGTTTAAATCGAAGGAGCGGGAACTAAAATTTAGCTTCGTTGAACAAGCCCACCAAAAGTTCGACCGGGTTTTTCTCGCAGAAAAGAGTAAAGAGTCTTCTTTTTTTAGTCGTTTGTTAGAAGCCACATATGAAGAGGAAACATTATACATTCATCATATCGTCAAACCGGATTGAACTAAAAAAACACGATGAGAAGTGCACGGGAATGGCTCCTGTCTACTTCTCATCGTGTTTTTTAGACTTCGATTGATTCGAGACCTTGCTGTAGGGCTTGATTGACCGAGGCAGCCATCTCTTCACGGACTTCATGTGATAGTAACCGACCGTTAAAGTAAACTTCATTCGAGAGCGTAAGGTGAACGAGTATATCTTCAAGGACAAGCTTAAAGTCGATTGGTTTCGATGGTTCGAGCGATTGGCTCATAAAATCACTAAGGGTCGGATGCTGGACGTGCTCTGGATCAACCAAATCAATCACAGTCGTGTTGAGGGCGATGGCGAGCCGTTCAAGTGATTGCGTGCTTGGCATCCGTTGTCCGCGTTCATAGGCAGAAATCGAGGTCGTCGATTCACCGCATCGCTCAGCGAGATACTTTTGTGTATACTTGTGCTGTTTTCGTAGTTGCATGATTTTTTTCCCGAGAGCTCGGTTCATGTTATAGGTTGTCAGACGCTCAAGACGTTAGTCAGGAGAGGGACATCCTTCACCTCCTTTTTTAGAATGTAATCGACTTATCGGTAGAGCAGCTAATGATAAAGCTTATGGTTTGTGAAGCTCAAATCCTACTTTTAACGGTACTGCTATAGTACTAAATAACCACTTCGACTATAGCGCAAACCTATCAAATGTAAAAAAAAGTTTTTTAGTAATTCAAATTACATAATTATGTAACTAAAAGGATGTCTAAACAGTGTGGGTTCCATTGATTAACTGAGAAATTCAAGAAGAACTCATGGTATTCTAGAAGCGTGTTGAATAAGGAGGACGAGTTATATGCGTAAAATTCCTTGGTCCGGTTACATCACCTTGGCTATTCTAATTATTTTATTTATTTCGAGTTCGATGCCGTATGAAGAGCAATCGTTAAAGCCCGGGCTGTCCCGTTATTTTAATTTGGATTTTGTGGAGGCGTTTCGCTTCATCTCATTTGATTATCACGGAGAAGTCAGTGTTGAAGCGCTTGGTGCATCCGGTTTTGTCGAATTCTTTATTCGAAAAGCAGCGCACTTATCGATTTTCATGGTACTCGGGTTTGCCTTGGTCGACTTGACCGTTCGCTTGTTGCGTCCCTATGTACTAGCCGGTTTATTCGCCTATACGTTGGCAATCACGATTGCTGTCTTTGATGAATTCCATCAAATTGTAACAGGCGGACGAACTGGGTTGATTCAGGATGTCTTATTAGATGGTACAGGTGCGTTAATTGGTATTGTATTGTATCGATTCATTCGGAGAAAACGTCGAGCGCAGCAACTGATCAGACTGTCTTGAGACTTTTGTCGCAGTTCAACGTTTTTTTTAGAAGGAGTCTTGTCTAGCAAAAGCGAATCCTTTAGGAACATCATATAAAAAGGAGCGGACAACATGAAGAGACCTCATCTGTTGATTACGAGTGCCGGTCGTCGTGCGAAGCTGGTCGAATACTTCGTTCAGGAGTTTCAGGAGGGGGCGGTCAGCGTCGCAGACTGTAATCCACTTGCACCGGCACTCTATATGGCACCGAACCACCATATCGTCCCGAAGATTGATCAGCCGGATTACATCGATCATTTATTGGAACTGTGTCAACTCGAGCAGGTGACGGCCCTGTTGTCGTTAATCGACCCTGAACTCGAGTTGCTCGCGACAGCGACGGAACGGTTTGCAGCAATCGGTGTCACGGTCATCGTTTCTCCGCCATCGTCATGTCTGCTTTGTTTTGATAAGTACGCGATGTTCGAGCACTGTACCTTGCAAGGTATCCCGCATGCGAAAACGTATCATGCCCTCACGTCGTTTCGTGAAGCGGTTGCACTCAAGGAAGTTGGTTTTCCGGTCTTCGTCAAGCCACGCAATGGGAGTGCGAGTATCGCCGTAAGACGCGTCGAGACATTAGAAGAAGTCGAACGATTATTTGAACAGAGCCCCGGCTTGATTGTGCAGGAATTTCTTGATGGGCCTGAACTCGGCGTCGATGTCTACGTCGATCTACTGTCTCATGAAGTCACGTCCATCTTCATCAAAGAAAAATTGGCGATGCGAGCCGGAGAGACGGATAAAAGTCGCTCCGTCCTCCGGACCGATGTATTCGAACTCGTCGAGCACGTCCTCGCCGGTTCTGGACTGGTCGGTCCGCTCGATTTCGATATTTTCGATGTCGACGGAACGCTCTACTTATCGGAAATCAATCCCCGCTTCGGCGGCGGGTATCCCCATGCCTATGCATGTGGTGTCAACTTCCCCGCTCAAGTCTGGCGCAATTTATGCGGGCTCGTCAATCAACCGGATATCGGTCACTATCAGGAAAACCTTTACATGATAAAGCACGATACGCTGACGCTCGTATCGGCGGCACAGTTTGAACAAACGAAATACTAAAAAGACGGAGGATGGCTCCTACGTCGTTCCGAAATCTTAGTGATGGAAGCGCGAACTGATTGTATCTCGATATCGCATGTTCACGCGTCATAAGCGTGAGCATGCTGAAAGCGAATCTTTGAGCTGTGCCGTAAGGAAGAAAATTCATGCAGATATTTAAACGCGTGTTCCGCATATAAAATAAAACGCCGATGTTTCCGTTTTTCCTACGGAGCCATCGGCGTTTTCGATGCGTCTTTTCTCGTTCCTGATGTCTTGATGCGTCTTTACGTTATACATACGAAAGCTTTGATTTCTTTTGAGCCAGCCCCGTTTTTAAATGGAATTATGAGAGCGACACACGGGAACGCTTGAGGCACTGAACAGCGGACGTCCAGCTTCCGAAGAGGGCATTGATCGTCGAAGTGCTCGGGACAGATTTTCCTTCAGCCCACTTCCGGTAATGGATGATGCTGAAGGAAGGAAGTTCAGCTTGCGCTTGTTTTAAGGCGCTGAGAACATCTTCTTCGACCCATTTCCGGCGGGGAGGCGCGATATCAAGGCACGCGAGGGCATCGACCCACGAGCCGTATTTTCGGGCAATCGTCGCGACCGTCGGATGCCCATTTTCTTGCGCCCAAATCGAATAGGTTTGGGTCGTCAGACGCGGGAGGACGTCCGATGCTTCGAGTAGCGCATTGATGATGCGTTCTTCCGTCATGCAGACGGAGCGTGTCATCTCGATATGTGCTTCCTCAAGGGCCCGTGACCATGACCCGAAACGAAGGTTGATTAACGTTAAGGAAGGACCCTGTTTCGCTTTCGCCCATTCACGATAACTGTTGCTATGAAACGGATGAAGGCGGTTCGAGGCTTCTTTGATGAACGTCAAGATTTCTTCATCGGAAAAGTAGGGACGAATCGATGAAAGTCCTGCTGCATGCAATGCTTCGCGCCATGAACCGAAGACGTTGATGATCGTCGTAATCGAAGGTACTTCTTTAGTACTGGACCAGCGGGCATATGTTTTAGCGTCTAACGCAGGTGAGGCAAGACTTGCCTCGACCAAACTATCAATCACTTGTTGTTCTGTCCATTTCTTCATGATGTCATACCCCTTTCGTGTAGGTGTTCGTCTAGGTGTGGGTACTGTCTGTTGGTGTGTCGCGACGGAATGTCGCGTATGCGAGTAGACTGAGCCAGATGAAATAAAAGCCGCCCGGTCGAATCAGGATGCTTTCTGTAAACTGAAGCAACAACAACCAGAAGATGAGCAGTAGAAGTGTGAGCGACTCGACGTCGTCAAAACGATAATTCCGAATTAAACGAAACAAGATGAAACTAAAACATAACACGTAGAGGAGTAACCCGATGATGCCGAACTCATAGAGGAAAACGATCGGCGTACTGTGAAACGTGTAAAGGGTCTCTTCTCCCAATTGCTCAGATAAGCCGGTCGTTGCGGCGCCAAAACCATGACCGACCCAAAAACGATCTGCTGAAGCTGCGAGTCCCGCCTGCCAAAGATCAAGGCGACCATTCAAACTGACTAAATGGAGGAGGAGTCCCAGCTTTAGCGACAGGGCGCCAAACACAATTGCGATTCCGGTGATGTAACAGGCGCTGACCTGAAGACGTAGTCGCCGCGAAGGTAACAATAGAACGGTCGTCAATAAAGTGAGTAGAAAAAAAGAATAAATGCCCGTTTGCGAAGCACTTGCCAACAGCCCTCCGCATATCAATGCCAGCGAAACGCCAAAGAAGAAGAGACGGCGCCAGGCACTCGTCGTGATGGAACGGAGGACCGCAATCCAAGCAATCAATCCACCAGGAACAAGCCAAGCAGCAAATGCGTTCGGATTGTTCGTCAAGCTGGCTAAGCGTAGAAAGCTACCTTGCTCCCCGACATAGAGTTGTGGAAGCGCGATCGGACCAATCCGTAACCACTGCAAGTTGTCGATTGGGATGTAGGATTGTCCAAACGAGACGAGCAGGGCGTAACTCGCTAAAAATAGTGCCTGATAAAAGAGGATGAGAAATAAGAACCGGTGCCAGTGAGTGAAAAGCGGAGAAGAGAGTGATAGGACGATGATCAGAAACATCCATGTCGTCAAAAGAAAGAAGAGTGAAAAAGGTGCATCCGTCGCGGGACGAGAGAAAAACAAGACAGTGTGTAATGTCAAATAACTCAAAAAGACGAGGATGAGTCGATGCGAACGAGACCGAAACGGAAAGTATAACGGACGGGACACGATATAAAAAATGAGAAAGAGTAACGGGTATAAAAAGACGGTCACGACGTTCCAATGCTCCGGTAAGACTTCATCCGTAAAGCGTAACGGACGCGTCCACAAATCAATCGTCACAAATAGCAATAGGATGAATAAGGCAATTGACTCGGGTATATTGACGGATTTTAACATCATTTCTAAAGTCTATCCACCCTTCATATAGGACTTATTACCGATTATGTGACTTTTTAATCATCAAATTGGTATTTACCCGTAAATAAACGATATTTATGCGGATAAGATGAATGTTTTTGAAGGAACGACGATTATTTTTCTGTGAATCGTCTTTTTTTCGTGAAACGATATTTTTCGATGATGTAATGATACGCATGCACAACGACTACTGAAAAAAAACTAATCATTTCCACCAAGCTCTAATTGTTTTGGTAGTCGTTTGGAAATAAGGTGAAGTCATAACCAATGACCCTCCGACGTTCAAGGTAAGAAAGGGGTGAACCATGTGAATACCATGCATCAAAAAAGAACATTTGCAGACCACTTGATGACATTGAAAAAGGGCTGGTGGATCCTCATCGTCTGTGCCATCTTGTTTGCGGGTGCCGGTTACCTGATCAGCACGTACGTCATTAAACCTACGTATGAAGCAACAGCTTACATCCTCGTCGTACCGCAAAAGAGTAGTGACACGACTTCCTCGACGTCACTCGTCAGTACCTATCAAGATATTCTTCGGAGTCCGGAAGTCGTCGATCAAGTCGCCCAAAAGATGGGTGTGACCGATAAGCGTCTATTCGATTTAACCGATCGCTTGACGGTGTCGAGTAACCTTGATTCTCAAGTCATCGCCTTATCGATTACAGATGGATCAGCTGAACAAGCTGCCATCCAAGCGAACACGATGACAGAAGTGTTCCAAGATTACTTGCCTCAGTTGATTGATACGAGCAGTACGGAAGTTTTCTCGACGGCACGGATTCCGACGAAACCGATGTCTCCGAACATCTTGATGAACACGGCAATCGGCGGTGTACTCGGGTTGATGTTCGGCTTACTAATCGTCTATTCCCGTGTACTAGGAAAGAAGTCAGCAACTGAATCAACGAAAGATGATGCGTCCTATCCACAAGCCGTCAGCCGTCCACACTCATGATTCGGGGAAGGAGGAGCAGTCATGCAAGCACCACCATTGCATCAGTATCGTCGCCATATGAAAATCGGACTTTTACGCGGGGTCGACGCACTGATTATCGCCGCCGCAACCGTCGTCACCTTCTACTTCTTCAATCCTCTTCACCTGACCGTCCAGTTCGATTTACGGAATGCGATTGAAATCGCATTGATTCAATGGGTCGCCCTAACACTCGTCGCCCACTGGATGCGCTTTTATCAAATCGTTTGGCGTTATGCGAGTCTGAGGGATTTAGGTGTCCTCCTGTTTGTCGTCGTCGCCAGCAGCTTTGTCTTACTCGGGCTCGAGTATGCCTTGTTCGACTTCGCCGTCGAGCGCGCCGTCTTCCTGCAAACGGGACTTGTCCTGAACGGTATCTTATTTGTCCGCTTAGCGATTCGCGGACGGACGCTTCAACTGAAACGGGACCGGACGCTCGGTAAACGTACGTTAATCATCGGTGCCGGAGCTTCCGGACAGATGATTACGAAAGAGTTAAAGCAGAAAAAAGCGCACATCTTGAACGTCGTTGGTTTACTCGACGACCTCGCAGAACTCAAAGGGATGCGCATCCACGGCGTCCCCGTCATCGGAACGATCGAGCAACTCGAATTCATCATCGAAGAACAGAAAATCGAAGCGGTCGTGCTCGCGATTCCTTCCTTATCCTACACGGAGCGGGTCGCTTTACTCAATCGCATCAAACAGACGAAGGTCGAAGCCCACACGTTACCGATGCTCGTCGAACTGGCATCAGGAAAAGTATCAATCAATCAAATCCGCGAAGTCTCCATCGCTGATTTGCTCGGTCGTGAACCGGTCGAACTCGACATCACGGAAATCGAACGAAGCGTCAGCGGGGCGACCGTCCTCGTGACGGGAGCCGGTGGATCGATTGGCTCAGAGATTTGTCGCCAGTTGATTAAATTTAAGCCCGACCGGCTCATCCTCCTCGGACATGGCGAGAACAGCATCTACTTGATTCGCCGGGAGCTCGAATGTATGACCGATGGTACGGTCCTTCATTCCGTCATCGCGGACGTTCAGGATTTAGAACGACTGAATGAAGTCATGGGACGGTTCGAACCAGATCTCGTCTATCATGCGGCAGCCCATAAGCACGTCCCGTTGATGGAAGATAATCCACGCGAAGCCGTCAAAAATAATATTTACGGGACACGCAACGTCGCGCTTGCGGCGGAAGCAGCACACGTCAAACGATTCGTCATGATCTCGACTGATAAGGCCGTCAATCCGACGAGCGTGATGGGGGCGACGAAACGGATTGCCGAGATGGTCATCCAGCAAATTGCCCGCAACAGTGAAACGACGTTCGCCGTCGTCCGTTTCGGAAATGTACTCGGCAGCCGTGGTTCCGTCATCCCGCTCTTCAAGGAACAAATCGCAAAAGGCGGACCGATCACCGTGACGGACCCGGCGATGACGCGGTACTTCATGACGATTCCGGAAGCGAGTCGGCTCGTCATCCAGGCAAGCGTCCTCGCAAGCGGAGGAGAGGTGTTCGTCCTCGACATGGGAAAACCGGTCAACATCACGACGCTTGCGAAAAATTTGATTCACTTGAGCGGTTTTACGGAAGAACAGATTCCGATCGTCTACAGCGGCATTCGAAAAGGCGAGAAGCTTTATGAGGAGTTACTCGCAGAAGAAGAAGTCCATGAGGAACGGGTTTTCGAGAAAATTCTAGTTGGGAAGACCCGGCCCTTCGGCTCCGTCGAACCGTATCTTCGGGAAATCAATCGTTGCCTCGACGATGAAGAGGCGCTTCGGACGTACCTGCTCGGTGCGACGAATGACAGCCGCCCGGTCGCGATGCCAGAAGTCGTCCGGATCGCGCGAGAATGAGAGGTGAGATAAATGAAAGCACCGCGGCAGTTATCACGCTTTAACTTGATCTTCATTGCCGATACGGCCTATTCCTTACACCAATGGATGATTTTGACGCTCTTAATCAAATGGAGCACGCCACTCAACATCGGTTATTTCAATTACGCTCTCGCCTTGACGGCCCCGATCGTCATGTTTTGTTGGCTCAATGCCAGCACGATTTTGACGGCGGAACGGGCCGGGCTGAAGAACTTCACCCTTTTCATCAAAACACGGTTCTTCCTCTTGACGCTCGGTGTGTTCGTCTTACTGATCGTCTATTATTTCTTCGGTGAAGCGGATATCTTACTGTTGACGTTACTCGTTTATCTCAATAAATACATGGAATCGTTCGCCGATCTCTCGTACGGCTTCCTCCAAGGACACATGGCGTTCAAAGAAGTCGCGTTATCGAAGATTTTCAGAAGTCTGATCAACGTCTCGGGTGCAGCCTTGATCCTCTTTACGACTCATTCGATTCACGGATTCGTCCTCGCGATGATTGCTGGGAACTTAATCATGCTGATCATCTACGATTTACCGACCGTCCGCCGGATTGGACAAGGGTTTGAAAATATCACGATGAGCGATCGCTACCAAACGGGCCGGCAATTGTTTTTCAAGGCCGTCCCGCTCGGATTTGTTGCCTTACTCGTTGCCTTGAATGCCAACATCCCGCGTCTCTTCGTCGGTCAAACAATCGGGACGGAAGAACTCGGTTACTACGCGAGTATCGCTTACTTACTCGTTTTAGGTAGCTTGTTCATCCACTCGCTCGTCGCCGTTCTCTTACCAAATTTTTCGTCAGAGACGGGTGAACGACAAAGTCTCCCGGCACTCCGAAAGCTGACACGCTCGATGCTGCTGATGACAAACGCGGTCGGTGTCCTGTTGATCATCGGGGCCATCTTCTTCGGAAAATGGGGGTTGACGATTTTCTACAATGCTTCATTCGTGCAGTACCATACAATTTTCGTCTTGATGATGGTCGCTTCGCTCTTTTTCTATAATTCGACCGTCATCCAAGCGTTACTAACGGGATTCCAGCAATTTCGTATCCAGACGCTTGCGATTTTCGGAAGTGTCGCCGTCAATCTGATTGCCTGCAGTTTCTTGATTCCACTGTATGGGTTATACGGTGCGACGACAGCTTATGCGTTATGCGCCGTCACGCAAATCGTCTTGTTGGTGCCAGCGCTCTACCGGGCGCTCTATCCGCGGAACTTGCCGCTCGCGATTGAACAAAGTAGCTAAAGGAGGGAAAAAGATGCGGCCGATCCTCATTCTACTGATCATCGAAGCATTGCTCAGTCAACTGTTGCGGCCGCTCTTTTCGACACCGGAAAGTTATATCACGTTGCTGCTAGTCGGCAATTCCATCTTGATGCTCTGGTATTTGCTCAAAAACTCGGAGACGACGCCATTATTTCTCGTCTTCGTCACCGCCTTCATCGTGCGTCTCGGATTGATGTTCGTCGATCTTGAGCTGTTTCGGCTCCCGCCACACAGTGGGGATGATACGGAGGCGTTCCATCTCGAAGGGCTGCAAATCTATCTCGATCCAGCGATGTTCAACGAAGTCGTTCGCGGAAGTTACTCGAAGTTCCTCGGCATCTTCTATCTTGCATTCGGACCTGAACGGATCTTGGCACAATACTTTAACGTCATCCTCGGCGTCGTCGCCGTCGTCATTCTCGCGAAAACGCTTCGGCTGCTCGGTCTGCCGATGCGGGTCGTGTTCCTGTCGACGCTGTTATTTGCCTTCTTCGCCCAAGGATTGTTGCTTTCGCCGATCCTGTTACGCGATCAACTCGTCGCACTCGGTATTGTCTATACGCTCTATTACATGGTGCGCTGGACGATGGATAAGTCGGGTACTTCCTTGGCACTGGCCTACCTCGCTTACTTCGTCAGTACGATTTTCCATTCCGGTCTCGCGATTGGAATCGTCGTCTTATTGGTTTATTTCTCCTTTTATAATCATGCGACCGGTCGGATGGATTTCGAAGCTTCCAAAGTACAGCGGTTGGTCATGCAAGTCCTGATCGTCGGCTTCATCGTCTACAGTTTTCAGGATGTCTTGTTCGCGAAATTCACACACGTCTCGGAAAACGGTCAATTGTTTAGCGGGATGAGTTACGACCGTGGTGGATCGGCTTACTTGAACGGGTTGACTGTCACGGGACCACTTGACATGATTCTCTATTCACCGCTCCGGATGATCTATTTCCTCTTCTCACCGTTCCCGTGGCAATGGTCCAGTGTGACGAACATCGCCATCTTCTTCTTCGACGCCGCCGTTTATCTCCTGCTGTTCGCACTGACAATCCGGCACTTCCGCTATTTGAAACACCATCCTTACGCTGCTGTTTTATTGTTCATGTTGCTCCTCTTCATCGTCAATGCACTCATCTTTGGTCTTGGGACAGGAAACGTCGGAACGGCAATCCGTCACCGCTACAAATTGTTTCCGATGCTCCTGATCGTCTACACATCGATTCATTATATTCGTTACCAGGCACTTCACCACTTTGAGGAGGTCGAACAACGTGCAGAATAAAACGATTTTAATCACCGGTATCGCAGGGTTTATCGGGTTTCATGCCGCTCGTCGATTTTTAGCGGAAGGGTACCGTGTCATCGGACTTGACGAAGTCAACGATTACTACGACCCGGCGTTGAAAGAGGCGCGCTTAGTCGAACTCGATCCGAGACGCTATACTTTTTATCGTGTATCGCTCGAGGATACAGCAGCCGTCGACGCCATCTTCGCGAAGGAACAGATTGATCTCGTGCTTCATCTCGCAGCACAAGCAGGTGTCCGATACAGCATCGATCGACCGGACGTCTATATCACATCGAACATCGTCGGCTTCCTGTCGATTCTCGAAGCTTGTCGCCATCATCCGGTCGAACAACTCGTCTATGCCTCTTCCAGTTCCGTTTACGGCTCGAACACGAAGATGCCTTTCGCCGTGACGGACGCGGTCGACCATCCGCTCAGTCTCTATGCCGCTTCCAAAAAAGCGAACGAGTTGATGGCCCACACCTACAGCAGTCTATACGGCATCAAAACGACGGGGCTTCGATTCTTCAGCGTCTATGGTCCGTGGGGACGCCCGGATATGGCGTTGTTCAAATTCACGGAAGCAATCGCGAACGGTCAACCGATTGATTTATACAACTACGGTGAGATGGGACGCGACTTCACCTATGTCGACGACATCATCGAGAGCATCTATCGGTTGTTACAGACAGAGCCGGTCGCTGATCCATCCTTTGATAAGGCGCAGCCTCAACCGGACCGAAGTTTCGTTCCGTACCGGGTCTTCAACATCGGCAGTCACAGTCCGATCCGCCTGAACGAATTCGTCGCCTTGATCGAACGGCGGCTCGGGAAGACGGCGATCAAACATGGTATGCCACTCCAGGCAGGAGACGTCCCGGAAAGCTTCGCTGACGTCACGTCGTTATTCGAGACGATCGGTTACCGGCCACGGACGACGGTCGAAGCTGGCGTCAATGCATTCATCGATTGGTATGAACGTCATTACCAGCTGAAGGAGGAGGTCCAAGATGGCGCTTAAGGAAGACCTTTATTATAAGTCTCCGATATTTATTCAGAATATTTTGACATCCATTTATGGCAAAAAGCTGATGCATGAGCGGTACGGGGTCCGTTATGAACAAAAACTGATGCAATTACGCGAAAAAGACCGGTCACTTGACTATCGCGTCGAACAACTTGAACGTTTGAATGCGTTTCTCTTGTTCGTGCAACAACATACCCCGTACTACCGGGAGCTGTTTCGACAGCTCGACATGAAACTTCCGCTGACGTCACTCGATCAGTTGGCGCTGATTCCGGTCCTTGAAAAAGAAACGTTACGGCAGCAAAACGACGAATTCATGTCGGAAGTCGACGCGCCTGTCCGAGGACGGACAGGCGGAACGAGCGGGAAGTCACTCCAGGTTGCTTTCATGCGCGAGGACATTCAAGAACGAATGGCACATCTCGATTACTTTAAGGAACAGCATGGGTTTTACGGCGGGATGCCACGGGCGAGTTTCACCGGACGGACCTTGACGGCAGTCGATCAGAAAAAGCCGATCTTTTGGCGGATGAATCGTCCGCTCAATCAATTGCTGCTCTCGATTTTTCATATGAAAGAAGAAAACTTTCCCGCCTATATCGAGGAATTGAATCGTTTCCGACCAGTCGCGTTAGACGGGACGCCGACGGCGATGGTCGAAATCGCCCGTTATTTACTCAAAAATAAGATTCGACTCGATTTCAAAATCGTTGCCATCTTTCCGACGTCAGAAACAGTGACAGAAGAAATGCGATCGATTCTTGAGGAGGCATTCGTCGCACCAGTCTTCGATCAATACGGTTCGTCAGAAGGCGCTCCGATCATTTCTGAATGCACGCACCGGAAGCTGCACCTGCATCACGAAACTGGCATCATCGAACCATACGGACCGGATGGTGAAGTCGTCGTGACGTGTTTTACGACACGCGGGACCCCGCTGATCCGTTACCGGATTGGTGACCGCATGACCCTCAGTCATGAGACGTGTGGATGTGGATTGAACGGACCGGTCATCGCCTCGATAGACGGACGGGGGACAAGTTTCATCGTCAGTGAGAAGCGGGGGAAAGTCTTTGAAGGTGATATTACGACAATTGCCCGCGAATTACCAAACTCGGTCTTACGACTTCAAGTCGAACAATACGCATTCAATCGTGTCACACTGCGTTACATTCCAGACAATCAGCGTTTCCAACCGAAACATGAAAAGATTTTATTGAACGAGATGCGCAAATTGCTTGGACCGGATATGTTGATTACGCTCGAGTCCGTCGAACAAGTTAAACAAGAACCGAATGGAAAAACATTGATCATCAAACAGTCGATGAAATAGGAGGAGTCCATCATGAATAAGGCAGTCAAACACATCACAGATACGACAGCAGCCGAAACACGATCACTTCCCATCGCCAACCGTTCAATTGCCGTCGTCGGCCTCGGCTACGTCGGTCTCCCGGTCGCCATCGCTTTCGGTGAAAAGACAGGTGTCGTCGGTTTTGACATTAAAGAACAGCGCATCCAGGAACTTCGTGAAGGAGTCGATGCGACGCTCGAACTGACACCGTTCACTTTAAAAAATGCGGACGTCAATTATGTAACGGATGCAGCAGCACTTCAAGCGAGTGACTTCATCATCGTCGCCGTACCGACACCGATTAATGCGCAAAATCAACCGGACTTGACGCCGCTCTTACGGGCGTCACAACTTGTCGGACGCCAGCTGAATAAAGGCGACATCGTCGTCTACGAGTCGACCGTCTATCCGGGGGCGACGGAAGAAGATTGTATCCCGGTCCTTGAGGAATCTTCGGGTCTTAAAGCAGGCGTCGACTTCTTCGTCGGTTACTCACCGGAACGGATCAATCCGGGGGATCATGAACATACGTTCAAGACCATTAAAAAAATCGTTTCAGCACAGGATAAAAAAACGCTCGATGTTGTCGCAGAAGTGTACGAAGCCGTCGTCGAGGCGGGGGTCCACCGGGCATCATCGATCAAAGTCGCAGAAGCGGCAAAAATCATCGAAAATACGCAGCGTGACTTAAACATCGCCTTGATGAACGAACTTGCCATCATCTTCGACCGGATGGACATCGATACGCTCGAGGTCCTCGAAGCAGCAGGGACGAAGTGGAACTTCCTTCCGTTTCGACCAGGCCTCGTCGGAGGACACTGCATCGGGGTCGATCCCTTCTACTTGACGATGAAGGCTGAATCGCTCGGTTATCATCCGGAAGTCATCCTTGCCGGGCGACGCATCAACGATACGATGGGGCGCTTCATTGCGACATCACTCGTCAAAAATCTAATCAAACAAAACATGCCGGTCCTCGGCGGACGCGTTACTGTCCTCGGTCTTTCATTCAAGGAGAACGTCAGTGACATCCGGAATTCGAAAGTCGCGAATTTAATCAAGGAGATCGAAGAATTCGGAATTGAAGTCCAAGTGACCGATCGCCTTGTCTCGAAGGATGAAGCGAAACGCGAATACGGGATTGATTTGCTCGACATGACAGAGCTTAAACCAGCCGACGTCGTCATCTTCGCCGTCAGTCATGAAGAGTACGTCGAAGGAAACTGGCTACTCGCGAAACACTTACTCAAAGTGGGGCGTGGTGTCGTCGTCGACATTAAAGGGATGCTCGCACCAGCTGAAAAACCGGAAGGGGTGCACTTATGGCGTCTTTAAGAATTCTCCAAGTTTGCGCGCTTGATACGACAGCTGAAACGATGCTGCAACCGTTACTGCTTGCGCTGCGCGACGCAGGGCATGATGTCGGGATTGCTTGTGCCGACACGGGAGCCTCTGACAAGCTGGCAGCACAAGGCTTTGCGATGCATGACATTCCAATTGAACGGAAAATTGACTGGACGAGTAATTGGAAGACGGTCCGCTCGATCGTTCACATTTTAAAGACGGGTCGCTATGACGCCGTCCATGTCCACACACCGGTCGCGGCAGCGCTCGGACGGGTCGCAGCGAAACGAGCGGGGACGAAGCATATCGTCTACACGGCACACGGCTTTTACTTTCATGAAAAGATGGGACGGGTGACGTATCAATTGACCTATTCTGTCGAAAAATGGCTCGCCCGTTTCGCGACGGATTACCTCCTGCTCCAAAGCGGGGAAGATTATGAACTGGCAAACCGGAAACGTTTTAAGGCGACGAAACGGTTGATGCATTTAGGGAACGGTATCGATTTGACCCGATTCTATCCACAGGCGCGGCAAGGAAACGAAGCTTTCACCTTCCTGTTCATCGGACGGATCGTCGAGGAAAAAGGAGTGCTCGAACTTCTGAATGCTTTTGAAAACGTCGTGTCGCAAGACCCGGATGTCCGCTTGATCATCGCCGGTGAAATGATGGAGAGCGAACGGGATCAAACGACGAAACATCGTTTCCTCGAACGTCTACGCGAGATTCCGAATATCGAGTATCGAGGGTTCGTTGAAGATGTGCCACGACTTTTACAACAAGTCGATGCCTTTGTCCTGCCATCGCACCGAGAAGGGGTCCCGCGCTCAATCATCGAGGCGATGGCGACGGCGAAACCGGTCATCGCAACGAACATCCGCGGCTGCCGGGAAGAAGTCATCGATGGCACGACCGGTTATTTAGTCGAAGTCCATGACGAAACGCAGTTGGCAGCAAGAATGACCGATCTTGTCAAACACCCGCAACAGGCGTCAGAGATGGGCCGGGCCGGATTCGAACGGGCAATGAAACATTTTAACGAAGCTGATGTCATCAAACGACAACTCGATCTCTTTTCGACTATGTAAAAGGAGGAAGTCATCATGAAACGGACATTCGATTTCACAATCAGCCTAGTCGCGATTCTCATCTTACTCCCCGTTTACCTGTTCGTCGCCTTGTTCATTTATACGAAGCTCGGTCGACCGATCTTCTTCAATCAAGTTCGTCCTGGTTATCACGGACAGTTATTTAAAATTTATAAATTCCGGACGATGTCGAACGAGACGGATGCGGATGGCCTCTTACTCCCAGACGAACAACGGATCCCGCACGCGATGGAATGGATTCGGCGGCTCAGCCTGGATGAAATCCCACAATTTTTCAATATCGTCCGCGGTCAGATGAGTTTCGTCGGACCGCGTCCGCTCCTCGTCAGTTACTTGAACCACTATTCGAAAGAGCAGATGATGCGGCATGATGTGTTGCCTGGACTAACCGGTTGGGCACAAATTCATGGGCGGAACGCGACGACGTGGCAAGAGCGGCTCGAACAAGACCAATGGTACGCGGCACATCAGACGTTTCGTCTCGATCTCTATATTCTCATGAAGACAGTAAAAATCGTCGTCTCCTCAGAAGGGAACTCGACGGAACATCAGACGGGGATGGGCGAGTTCAAAGGACTTGACGGAGGTGTTCCCCATGATGTCGTTAAGCGATGAACGACTCATCCATGATCCGACCGAATGGGACGCACTCGTTAGTCAGTATCGCCTCGATTGTTATTACGAATATGCCTACTTCGCACTTGAAGAAGTAGGCACCCCGGAGATGTTCTTCTATCCGACGGAATTCGGGACATTGATTTATCCTTACTTGAAACGACCAATCGATGGAACGTCATATCACGACATCACGACACCCTACGGATACGGGGGACCGATTTTCGTTGGGCTTTGGTCACTCGATCAAATCCGCGAAGTCCGTCAACATTTTCTCGACTATTGTCGTGCGGAACAGATCATCACCGAAACGATTCGGTTCCATCCGCTCTTGCAAAACGTTGAACTGGGAAAGCATTGGTGTCGTTCGACGCAGCGACTCCAAGCGACCGTGACGGTGGAGCTGACGGATTCATATGAAATGATTCTCGGTGGCTTTTCAAAAATGACACGGCGCAATGTACGAAAAGCAATCCGTGAAGGCGTCACGATCCGTGTCGCCGCACCGACAGAGTACGAGAAATTTAAACACCTCTACCGCTTGACGATGGATAAGCACGAGGCAGCACCACGGTATTACTTTACGGATGAATACTTTAAACAGCTGTTATCAGGAACACTCGACGCCGAAGTATTGGTTGCAGAATTAAATGGTCACATCATCGCCGGGTGCATCGTCTTATATGGAAGTCGTTTCGCCCATTATCACCTCGGGGCGTCCGATCCGAGCCAGTTAAAGGTTCGACCGAATCAGTTGTTATTCGCAGAGATGATGCGACGTGCAAAGGAGAAAGGTATGGTTGCGATGCATCTTGGGGGCGGCACTTCACAAGATGCATCAGACAGTCTTTTATTATATAAACGTTCCTTTAGTGAAGGAGCGCATACGTTCTTTTCGATCGGGACGTCGATTCTTGACGAAGTGGCGTATGAACAATTGAACCGAGCGTTTTTAACGCAGTACCCGTCAGCGAACGATTGTAAGTGGTTTCCCGTCTATCGCACACCGATCCGTCACTTGTCATCAAGAGGGGAGGAAACATCATGAAGCAAATCCCACTATCGATCCCGCACCTCAGTGGCCAAGAAGCACGCTATGTCACGGAAGCACTCGAAACGAACTGGGTTGCACCACTCGGACCGAACGTTGAAGCCTTTGAAGCGGGGATGCGCGCATATACCAAAACAGAGGCAGCCCTCGCGACAAGTAGTGGAACGGCAGCGATTCACCTCGCCTTGGCGACACTCGGTGTGACGACGGGCGACGATGTTTTCTGTCAGTCGTTGACGTTCGTTGCTTCCGTCAATCCGATTCGTTACGTCGGTGCTCGTCCTGTCCTGATTGATTCGGAAGAGGAGACGTGGAACATGTCACCCGCGGCACTCCGGCGAGCCATGATTCAAGCCGCGACACGCGGACGCCTGCCGAAAGCCGTCATCGTCGTCCATTTATACGGGGTCGTCGCAAAGATTGAAGAGTTGAGTGCGATTTGCGCCGAGTATGACGTTCCGTTGATTGAGGATGCAGCCGAATCACTCGGTTCGACGATCAACGGTCGAATGACTGGGACATTCGGGACGTTCGGAATTTATTCGTTCAACGGTAACAAAATCATCACGACATCAAGTGGCGGAATGCTTGTCGCAAACGATCCGCATTTGATTGAACGGGCGTTTTATCTCTCGACGCAAGCTAGGCAACCGGTCCTTCATTATGAACATACAGAAGTCGGGTTTAATTACCGGATGAGTAATGTCTCAGCCGGCATCGGACGCGGACAACTCGAAGTCATCGAAGATCGCGTCGCGGCACGCCGGAAAATCTTTCAGCGATATACGCGGGCTTTCGACATGCTCGACGCCACACAGTACCAAGCAGAGGTTGAAGGGAGTCGCGCCAATCGCTGGTTGACGGCTTTGACATTACCGGGAGGAATGGAACAACGGGATCAATTGATCATCCGCTTACAACAGGATCACATCGAGTCACGACCGGTCTGGAAACCGATGCACTTGCAACCGGTCTACCGGGATGTCCCGTTCATTACAAGTGACGGGATTGATGTCAGCGGTCGCTTGTTTGCTGAAGGACTTTGTCTGCCGTCCGCCTCACAGATGACGTTTACGGAACAAGCACTCGTGATTCGCTCCGTTCGTCAAGGTATTGTTGAGGATGTTCGACGCAACGTTCGGCTATGAATGTGTGGGAGGGAGACATCGTGATGAGCGATCTGGAGGAAGCGATCGAAGCACTCCGTCTCGCTGCGAACGGGAAGAATGAACTGACGGCAAATACCTATTTTCGTTGGCAACTGAATACCCAGTATCCGACCGTCGCGGAAATCCTGATGTTATTTGGATCTTGGCAAATCGCGCTGGAACGCGCTGAAATCGGGCAAATCCGAGTGGTTTATACAAAATCCGACATCATCGAGGCATTACGAGCGGCGAAAGCGGAACTCGAACCATTCACGAGTGCGACATATCGTGAGTGGGCGCAACGGCATCAGGCGCCGAGCTTGACCGATATCGTCCATCAATTCAACTCGTGGCAGCAGGCATTATCAGAAGCAGACATTTTGAAGGAACGGGTCCAGGAGATGGAACGTCGGATCATCGAATCATTACTGGAAGCACAGGAAGCATTACCTACATTAACGAGTCAAGCCTATACGAAATGGGCGGTCGGAAAAAATCGGCCGACGGTAGCGACAATCGCACGACGGTACGGTTCATGGACGAATGCGCTAGAAATCATCGGCATCGAACTTCCGCGAAAACGGTGGACGGAAGAGGAAGTATTGCTCGTGCTAGGGCGAGCCAGACACGAGACGGAGCATTTGACGATTGCGAGCTACCAACGTTTTAGCGAAGGACAGGACGTACCGAGTATTGGTGTCATCACATCCCTGTTCGGGAGTTGGAGCAATGCAATCATGGTGCTTATGAACCAACAAGATTCGTAAATCGACTTGATTCGAAGGGGATGGAGATATGAAAAAATGGAAGTGGATTGTCTTGACGGTCATTGGCATCGGACTGCTCGTTCTCTTCGGATCAGGTGGATATGTCTACCATCAAGCGAGTCAGACGCTCGAAGACGTCCAGTTGCCGGTCGAGGCAAGTGTCGAAGCGATTGAAGCGGTCGAACAAGAACGAACGATTTCCTTTCTCTTGCTCGGGGTCGACCAGCATGGAGATGAGGCGGGACGGAGCGATACGATCATCGTCGCAACGATTGATCCTGCGAGTGGGGAAAGTAAGATGCTCAGCATACCTCGTGACTTGAAAACAGAAATCATCGGAAATGGCTCACACGATAAAATCAATCATGCCTATGCTTTCGGGGGGCCTGAAATGGCAATCGATACGGTCGAGAACCTACTCGATATCCGAATTGATTACTTTGCTGAAATCAATCTCGAGGGTTTTACGGATCTTGTTGACGCAGTTGACGGTGTCCGTGTTACGAATGACATCGATTTTTCGTATTACGAGATGCAGTTTCCGATAGGGCAGCTCGACTTGAACGGAAAAGAAGCGTTGGCCTATGCACGGATGCGCTACGACGATCCTCGAGGAGACTTCGGTCGTCAAATCCGTCAACGTCAAGTCGTTCAGGCTGTCGCAGACAAATTGACGTCAGATTTTTCGCTCAGTCGCTTTAACGACGTACTCAGCGTGCTCGGTGAAAACGTCAAGACGAACGTCCCGTTTCCGGTCGTCCGGAAAATTGCGTTAGACTACCGTGATGCTTTGAAGAACGTCGAGACGTTATCGCTCGAGGGAAGTGGTGGAATCGAGTCGGATCAGATTTATTACTGGCATCCGACGGCGGAGTCACTGAAAGAGGTGCAAACGAGTTTGCAACAATCGTTGAGATAGAGCGGGGTTTTAAAGTGAACGGTGTCTGGGTTTTTGCTTGGGATCAAGACATCTTCCGAATCGGAAAGTGGAGTTAAGTGGCGGGAAAGATCGTAGTAGATCGATGCAAGTGGTACGAAAGATTCTTGCTTCCCGTGCTTTCCTCGGGCGAGGCGCAAGCCGTTGCCCCTTTCCCTTACAGGTCAAGGGGCAGGGTCTCGCCTGCCTCTGACAGCGCAAGTCACCTTGCGCTTATTCCCGTAGGAGTCACGATGAAGCAAATCTTTTTAGCTTTTCTGATAGAAGGAAACCCAAGGATTGAGTGATGCGAAACGGGATGTCTTATGCATCAAAAACGTAGCTGATCGATGTAAGTGGTACGAAAGATTCTTCCTTCCCGTGCTTTCCTCGGGCGAGGCGCAAGCCGTTGCCCCTTTCGCTTACAGGTCAAGGGGCAGGGTCTCGCCTGCCTCTGACAGCGCAAGTCACCTTGCGCTTATTCCCGTAGGAGTCACGATGAAGCGAATCTTTTTAGCTTTTCTGATAGAAGGAAACCCAAGGATTGAGTGGTGCGAAATGGAATGTCTTATGCGTCAAAAACGTAGTTGATCAATGTAAATGGTGCGAAAGATTTTTGCTTCCCGTGCTTTCCTCGGGTGAGGCGCAAGCCGTTGCCCCTTTCGCTTACAGGTCAAGGGGAAGGGTCTCGCCTGCCTCTGACAGCACAAGTCACCTTGTGCTTTTTCCCGTAGGAGTCACGATGAAGCAAATCTTTTTAGCTTTCCGAATAAAAGGAGACCTTACGAACCAAAAAACGTAGTTGATCAATGTAAATGGTGCGAAAGATTTTTGCTTCCCGTGCTTTCCTCGGATGAGGCGCAAGCCGTTGCCTCTTGCCCTTACAGGTCAAGGGGCAGGGTCTCGCCTGCCTCTGACAGCACAAGTCATCTTATGCTTTTTCCCGTAGGAGTCACGATGAAGCAAATCTTTTTAGCTTTTCTGATAGAAGGAAACACTAAAAGCCTGTGATGCGTCGCGTTTCCTGACACGAATCGCTTTCGAGCGAAAGAGCAAGAAGGAGCGACCCTGCAGTGAAACGAAGCGGCGCGAAAGCTTGCCGCTCGGAGACGATTCGGGAAGAGAATGCGCGACGAGAAATGCGAATACCTTACGAACCAAAAAGCTTGCCGCTCGGAGATGATTCGGGAAGGGAACGCGCCTTACGAACCAAAAAAACGCGCTATTCCCTGTAAGCATCAAGGGAACAGCGCGTTTTGTAGTAGCATGTGTCGGACATCATGATTGGACAGGTCGGCGAAGCGGCGACAATTTCAAGGCCGAGTAAACAAAGTAGAGAACGGTCACGATGGCAGCTGCGCTCCATAACAGTTGGTAGCTGCTTCCTGCCGTACCGAAACGAAGTCCGACGAGTGCAGGTACGATCAACGTCAACCAGCTGAGGACGAGTGCGACGCGTGCCGTCAATGCATCGACATTGCGGTTCAGTCCCATTCCGATGAAGAACATCGACCATAAGAGTGTCCAGAACAACCACGTCGTTCCGCTCATCCAGTCGCCTGCGCTAAAGCTGACGCCGGCATAGAAAAATGCAGCGATGGCGACGAACAGGGAAAACCAGCCGACGCCGCTCCCGTCGAGTCCGAAGATGAACGTGATGCCGACATACAGATACGTAAAGGCAAACAAATAAATGCTCGCATAGCCGAACGTCAAGATCGGATCACCTGCTGCACCGATGACGAGCAACGTCGCAACGAACGTTTGTAGTAATCCTGTCAACAAACTGAAGACACCGGCACTCTTTAAATCAACTTTTCCAAACAAGGACAAACTATTTAAAAAGAGCGCAACGCCCCCAAATAATAAACTTACATTTCCCACGGTCATACCTCCATTGAGACGTCAGACGTCTGATTGTGCTTTAACCATATGATGAATTCGCTTCCAATGCAAGTGAAATTTTAAACGCAATCAGAACAAAAAAATCCCCTAGAAGCGTTTCCGAAGAAAGTCTCCTAGGGGACGGGCGATTAACGGTTTAAGACAGCGCGTAATGTCGTTTCCGTTTGTGGAAGTGTTCCTTTCAACGTAACGAGGCCGTAGCGCGTCGAACCTTTTTTAATGAAGAAGACACGTGTATAGGCAGATTCTGGTGTATACCCTGTCTTACTCGCATAGACACGCGATTCGTTTGGAAGCGACGTGTTCGTATGGTACCACGTCAACGTCCGGGCGTATGGTCCTTTGACGGTCGTTTTGTATGATTTTCGGCCACTGACGGTCATCAAGTAACTGTATTCAGCATACGTGTTAGCGAGTTTTTGCATGTCTGCTGCTGTCGTATAGTGACTCGCATGATAGAAGCCGTGCGGATTCATGAAGTGACTTGACGCCATACCGATTGTTTTGGCACGACTGTTCATCAACGAGACGAACTTCGATTCAGAACCTGCCGTACGGATGGCGATGGCTTTTGCTGCGTCGTTGCCGGAGCGAATCAACATCCCGTTCAACAGTTGACGGAGTGTGACTTTATCACCCGAACGGAATCCAGCCGTGCTGCTTCCAGCAGGAACGGCGAGCATAGAGTAGGTCAAAGTGAACGTTTGATCGAGCGTTCCTTTTTTGGCAGCGGCGTCATAAGCGACGAGGGCCGTCAACAGTTTTGTCGTGCTTGCCGGATAACGGCGTGTCGTACTGGCTTTTGACAGTTCATAACTTGAGGAGCCGAGTTTGAAATAACGCATCGAGGCGACGGGATAACTACTTGAAGTCGCAGGTGCACTTGTCGTGATTTTTTTCGCGACCTGACTTGAGACGTAATAATAGTTCACTTTCCCTTTTACTTTGTACCAACCATTCGAATAGGAAACGGCATTAAACTTCGAGTTGTATGTAGCGAGCCGTTTAATATTTTTAGAGGACGCGGTGCTTGGTGATGTACGGACGTTCGCACCATACTTCGAGTAGACGATGATTTTATACGTTTTCGTCGAACTTGCCGTGACTTTTTTCGCGACTTGATTCGAAAGGTAACGGTACGCACTACCATCTTTGATTTTGTACCAACCGTTTGAGTACGAGACTGCTGTGAACTTCGCTTTGTACGGAGCGCGACGCGTGATGGTCGCTGATGAACTCGTGCTCGGCTTCGTTCGGACGTTCGCCCCGATCGTCGAAGTGACGACGACCTGGTAACTGGCAGCTTGTGCGGGTAATGCCGGAAGACATAGGGCGACGAGCAGTAACAGTGTCAGTCCAATTCTGAGCGATACTTTCATAAAAATCTCATTCCCTCCTTGTTCAAATATGTCTCTAGCATAAAACAAAAAAAGGAAATTCTCTTTTTTTTCAAAAAACTAGAATTTTCTACACGCCAGGTATGAAACTACGTATCATAGGGAATGAGTAGAACAGAAAGAACTGAGGGGGATTTATTCATGAAAATTGCAGTCATTGGTCTTGGGGATATTGCACAAAAAGCGTACTTACCGGTCTACGCGGAGCGGTCCGACTTAGACATTTATCTTGTCTCGGAAAATCAAGACAAGGCGAAGCAACTGTGTGATGCGTATCGTTTTGCCGGGACACTGACATCGATTGATCAGTTAACGGAAGCAGGCATTGGCGTGGCGATGATTCATTCGGCGACGAAAGTGCACGCGATGCAAGCGAAACAACTGCTCGAAGCAGGCATCCATGTCTACATCGATAAGCCCGTTTCGATGGAAATCGAGGAAATTCGTGAGCTGACACGATTAGCAGGGGAGAAAGGCTTACACTTCATCACAGGATTCAATCGACGTTTCGCGTCGGCACACCGGACGTTATTAGAAGTCGAACAACCGAATCTAATCGTCATGCAAAAAAATCGGATTTCGTTCATTGAAGATGCGAAATCATTCATTTTTGACGACTTTGTCCATGTCGTCGATACGTTACGTTTTTTGACAGGGTGCGGTAAAATCGAAAACTTGAGTGTCCGCGGGAAAAAGGTCGACGACTTACTGCATCACGTGACGATCCAGTTCGAAGCGAACGGGATCACGGCAATCGGAATCATGAACCGGAATAATGGTGTGACAGAAGAACGTGTCGAAGTCATGGGACCACATGAAAAACGGATTGCGACGGACGTGACGTCGGTCGATCAATTAACGAAAGCAGGCACGCTCCGTCGTCCGCTTGACAACTGGGAAGCGACACTCAAGCGGCGCGGATTCGTCGAGATGGTCGATGCATTTATTGCGAGCGTTAATGGTGAACCGTCATCGTCCGTTACAGCGGAAGACAGCTTGGCGACCCATGAATTGTGTGCGGAAGTCGTCGCCAAGTTATAAAAAATCACACGACATTTCTTGTTCGCGTTATATTGGCAGACGAATGGGACTATTCCAGCTATCGGAATAGTCCCATTTTGTCATCTGTCTGTTTACGCATCATCTTTTAGTTGCTTCAAGTAATAAATCCGTTTTCCGCCGGGGCCTTCATATGTGATTTTTAAGGTCGTGCGGATGAAGCGGTAAGAGATGACACCTTCTGATAAAGGGACGCGGGCCGTCAAATCTGGTTCAAAACGGATTTCATCTGTTCCTTGCCGGGGTGCTTCTTTCATGCCGAAGTCATCATAGAGGAAGGTCGCAATCAGGGAGTGTTCGTCATCGAATCGAATTTCGATGTCACCTTGTCCGTCAAATTTTTCTTCGGACACTCCTGTATCCAACAGACTGCGATCGACTCGGTAGGTCGCTTCGAGGCGCGACAGGTCCTGTAACAACGCATCGACACCGAGACGGATTGAGACGGCCCGTTCACGAACGGTATGGTCATCCGGAAGATTAAGCTGTTCAATTTTTTTTGAGATGGTTACGACATCCTGCAAACGATAGCTGGCTAATGCCTGTTCGAGCTGCACCATCAAACGGGCGGGCTCGTTCATCTCGTCTTGATCGGTCGATAAATCGACCGCTTTTGTATATTGATTGTTGTCCAGCTCATCTTGAATCTGTGTTGTTGGATCTGATGTACAGCCGATCAAAAAGAAGGGCACCAATAAAAGCAATCGTTTCATGTGTTGACCTCCTTTCGCGTGATGGTCGTGATTTGAAGGTGGTCGGTATGCAGACGAACCGTATAGTGAACGTCATACGTCACGAACTGATTTTCCGGAACGGTAGCGATCTTATACGTTTCTGTCGTCTCGACTTCGAATGTCGTCTCTTTTGAATGGAACTGATTGAAATCAATCGTATGCGGGAGTGGCGTGATTGGATGATCGCTTACGGCGACGATTGCGCGAAGGGCATCGAACTCTGACTGGAATGCCTCAAGCGTTGTGAACTGAATCGCAGCAAACGTTTCAAGCGAATCATTTGCTGCGGAGTACGTCACGAGCTCCGGAATTGTTTGCGTATATTGGCGAACGAATTTTAGGACTTCATATGAAGTCGGTGGATTCTCTTTTGAATACGTTTGATTATAAGCACTGTCCTCATCTGTCCATTCAGATAAGGCGATTGGTTGGACGTTCGACGGATTGTCGATTTTCGTTGCCGTCGTCGGACCGAACCAAGACCAGGCACCGAAAGAGATGACGAAAACCGTCATGACAGCAATCGTCCAAAGCAGAGGATGTCGTTTCTTTGATACGTGTGACGATGAAGTGGATGACATATGTAATCGTTTTTTTTCAGTCACAGGATGCTGGCAATGGGAGCAAGCTGTATCCTGTGATTTTAAAGGTGTTCCACAAAGCGAACAGCGTTCCATGCGACAGACCTCCTGTAAGAAAATAATTTCTTCAAACAAAAAAATATTATGAAAATTAAGTCCATAATAACATTAACTGGAAGCGGAATCAAAAAAACGATGTCCGATTGAATCAAAAACGTCAGGAGGGATAACGGATGCATCATTTTATCAAAATCAGGCGAGAATACGCCCACTTCTAAACAATCAGGGTGAAGCTCGAGTGAAAGTGGGAGATGAATCGCCAGCCTGCTTTTCGGGTATATTCTTTTTGAAGGAGGTGAAAAATCTTGTTGACTCACAAGGCCTACAAATTCAGAATCTATCCGACAAAAGAGCAGGAAATCCTGATTGCGAAGACGATTGGTTGTTCGCGCTTCGTCTTCAATCACTTTTTGGCGAAGTGGGATGAGACATACAAAATGACAGGAAAAGGACTGTCTTACGGTTCTTGTTCGAAAGAAATTCCGATGTTGAAGCAGGCGTTCGACTGGCTGAAGGAAGTCGATAGCACGTCTGTTCAAGCGAGCGTCAAACATCTTGCCGATGCCTTTGACCGCTTCTTTAAGAAGCAGAACGAACGACCCCGCTTCAAGTCAAAGTGCAACCCTGTTCAATCGTATAAGACGAACATTCAGGGCAAGTCTCAACTTCCAGAAGTCTCGATCGTTGGCGCCAAAATCAAAATCCCAAAGCTGAAGTGGGTGCGCTTCGCTAATTCGAGGCAAGTCGTCGGACGCATCTTGAACGCGACCATCCGGCGGAACGCTTCAGGAAAATACTTCGTCTCCCTGCTCGTCGAGCAGGAGAGCAATGAAATGCCGAAGACGGGTTCATCCGTCGGCGTCGATGTCGGGTTGAAGCACTTCGCCATCCTGTCGGACGGCACGGTGTACAAGAATGACCGTTACTTCCGTTCGCTTGAGAAAAAGCTGGCACGTGAACAACGTAAACTCTCTCGTCGTCAACGGTTGGCCTTGGACAAGAAAGGAACACTTTCCGAGGCGAAGAACTATCAGAAGCAGAAGCGGAAGGTCGCCCGCATCCACGAGAAGATCGCCAACAAGCGAACCGATTTCCTGCACAAGGTATCGACCGAAATCGTCAAAAACCACGACGTCATCGGGATCGAGACCTTGCAGGTGAAGAACATGCAGAAGAATCGCAAGTTGAGCAAGTCCATCTCCGAGGTCAGTTGGTCGGAGTTCTTCCGCATGCTCGGATACAAGGCGGGATGGTACGGAAAGACCGTCGTGAAAGTCGGCAAGACCTTCGCCTCTAGTCAACTGTGTTCCAGTTGCGGACATCAACACAAAGACGTGAAACATCTTGGATTGCGTGAATGGACATGTCCGAGTTGCGGGATCCATCACGACCGGGATGTGAACGCAGGATTGAATCTTAAACAAGAAGCAGAACGCATCCTAGCTTCTTCAACCGTCGGGACGACGGGGTTAGCCTGATCAATTTTCGACCGTTAGGTCGGATCACTCAGGAATCCTCCACCTCTAAGCGAAGCGTAGGTGGAGGTAGTTCAATATCAGCGATAGTTTCAAAGGCAGTTTGACATCGGAGGAAGTAGCGTTGGCCGTCCAAAACGGGATTTTACAAGGGGATCGAGAGGCGACGATTGACTGGAGCCCGGGAGCAGATGGAGGAGAAGGAACACTTGAGATGCTGTTTGCAAACGGCTTTGTTCAAGCAGAAGCAGAAACAATCGATTTAGCAGGTCGTCCGATTCGGGCACAATATACCAGGAAAAATGAACAAGCCATCATCGAGGTGGCGAGAGTTTGTGGTCTTGGACAGGTTAGAGCAACCGGTTTGCCGATCACTCTTCATACGAGAGGCGTCGGGCGACTCGTGCTCCGCGCGATGGATGCAGGGGTAACAGAAATTTTTTTGACACTCGGTGGGACAGGGACGACGGATGGAGGGCTTGGATTTTTGTATGAACTCGGTGCAATGTTGCTTGACGGACGAAGTCAACCGATTACTTGGACAGACAACCCTTTATTCGAGACGGAACACATCATCTTGCCAAAGCTTGCCGTCAAACTTCACGTGTTGGCAGATGTAACAGCTGCTTATGCCGGAAAGCACGGGGCAGCGAAAGTATTCGGACTACAAAAGGGATTGACGGCGCGAGAGATTGATGTGCTCGATGTTCATCTCGAACGAATCGGTAACATACTCGGTGTCAACGAAGTCGCAGGTGCTGGTGCTGCAGGCGGGTTAGGTGGAGCTGCTGCGGCATTAGGGGCGGATATCTTTTCCGGAGCACTCTTTTTGTTGAATCAGATTAAGTTTGATCAACGGCTCGAAGCGGCAGATTACGTCTGGACAGGGGAAGGGAAAGTGGATGCGCAAACGTCACTAGGGAAGTTACCAGCAATCGTCGCCGAGCGGGCGAACGAAGCTTTAGTACCATGCGTGATACTTGCTGGTCATGTCGAACGTCCATACGCGCCAGCTTTAATCTGTGAATCGATTCATGATGCTGACGAATGCGTCACGTTAGACAGCGAATTATCCCGTTTGCGTCTCGCTCGTCGTGCTGAGCAAATCACGCGTCGATTAAATACGTGAATTCGAAATCTTAGCACGATTTTCAAAGAATAGGAATGAAGCCTGTCTAAGCTGGGTAAAAGACTATATATTACCATATCATTTGGAAGGCAGGTCACATTCATGATCAATCAATCGATTCAACTGTCATTTCGTCAAGTGCGGGCACTCGTCGAACATACACTATTATTATTTAAAGAGCTGGACCAGCAGTTGGCGAATCGAGGGTACGAACCGATTCTTCCTGATCTTGTACAGACTGAGCATGGCTTAAGCATCCATCAGACAAAAGATAGTGCCGAGTCACTTGTCCCACATTTTTTGACGCGGTCGTACATCCGACAAAATGACAAGCACGTCCAACATGCGCTCGTCGTGTCTGTCCAATATACGCACCCGCTCCATGAGCGATTTGACCCCGTCGTACTGGTCGGCGACGTCGCGTTCAAACAACCGAAGCAGGTCGTGAAGTTGTTGACGGACAAACCGTGGTTATTAAAGTATGCCGCGTTTGAGTCGACGATCGCCAGTTCATTTGAACCGACGGGCGAACGCTTCAGCACGCAGCCGATTGAAGAAATTGAACGACTTGACGTCTGGGGACATTCGTTTACAGAAATGCGTGATGTCGAGGACGTGACACGTCTCGCGGAAGAGATGATTAAAGGACACCTTGAACCGGGCACACCTTAAATAAAAAAGACCACTGGTCAGATTCGCTGAAGAATCCGGCCGGTGGTCTTTTCATGTTCAGACACGAACGAGTAAGCGTTCGATGGCTGCTGTCAAATCAGTTGGGTTCGTCTTCGGTGAGAAGCGTGTCACTTCACCATCTCGCGTGACGAGGAACTTCGTGAAGTTCCATTCGACGTCGTCCGCACCGTCTGCGTTTGGTGCGGCTGCTTTTAGTTCGGCGAATAAGGGATGGGTCTGCGCGCAGTTGACTTCGACTTTTGAGAAGACCGGGAACGTGACACCGTAGTTGATTTGGCAAAATTCTTGGATTTCTTCATCCGTGCCCGGATCCTGCTCAGCAAATTGATTACACGGGAAACCGAGAACGACGAGACCCTGATCGCGATACGTTTGATGCAACTGTTCGAGTCCTTCGAATTGTGGCGTCAAGCCGCATCTACTGGCGGTATTGACGATCAGCCAAGCTTGTCCTTTGTAGTCGTCTAACGTCGCTGTCGTACCGTCGACGCGTGTGAATGAGTGTTCGTGTAACAAAAAAATTCCCCCTTAACCTGTCTTACCTAACAGTGTACCAAATGAATGTCTGAGGCGCCGAAAACGTAAACTTTCAGATGACAGTTCCGTCACAAAGCGTCGTCAATCCCGTGTCACTGCCCCACAAGCGACCTGATCTTTGTTAGAATAGTAAGCGAGTATGGAAGGAAAGGAGAGATGCCACATGAGAAAAATGTTGAAACAATCGCGTCATGTCATGATCGCGACGCTCTGTCTCGTACTGGTCGCAAGTTGTATTACATTGTTGACCCTTGGATTCGAACGCGATATTGTGATTCTTGTTTCTGGAGTGGTTGCCCTGTGGGTAACGATGCTAGCTCCTTTGACGGTCCAAGCTAAAATGAATGAGCAATCATAATCATCGGTCAAAGAAAAAACGCTGTTTCCGCAATGACGGGAACAGCGTTTTTTTTGTTGCGAAGCAAAGTCGTGCTTATCGTGCAAAAACTGGAATATCGAAGACGGCCGTATAACTGTCCATCTGTTGATAGAGGTTATAGAGTTGGTACGTCTGTTTAACGGCCCAGCCCATGTCTGTTGCATATTGATGGGAACCAGGGCGCGTCGGACTCCAGCGCATTTTGTAAAGCGTGTTTTGGTCGTAGGCGTTATGGATGTACTTCGTGCTAATGAACTCCGCACCACCAATGATCGCTGCTTCCGGTGTGAACCAGCCTTGGCTGTACGCGTAAGCTGCGCCAGTATTGATCGCATCATAGTCATATGCACCGATTCCGTACATGTTGTAGACTTTACGTCCGTTCCATGTCACACCCATCGCGAGTGTCGACGTGCCGTTGCCTGTCTCAAGCATCGCATGCGAGATGAGGTATGCTTCATTGACTGCATATTTTGAACCTGCGTCGATGAAAGCTTGTCCGCAACTTCCTGTCGTACATTTTGCAAAGATGCCTTTTGAACCGATGACTTTATCGAGCGTCGCGGCAGAAGCACCCGTCGACTTCGATAAATCAAGGAATTGATAGAATGATTGTGAGTTACGGTCGACCTTCAATGGATCAGCGATATCACGGACGTCTGACTCGAGTGCATTTAACCACTGGATTGTCGAGTAGTTCGAAGATGAACTGTAGACGCGTGGATACGTCGTATAGAAACCGCTGACGTTTTGGTAGACCTTAATTAAATTGTTTGGTTTGAACTGACCATAGATGTGACTCGCTGTCGTCGCGCCTGAGCGGATGTTGAGCGGTGTCGTCGCTGTGACGGTTGCAAGCGTTCCGTAAACGGGATCGAGTCCACCACCGAGTCGGACGTAACCAGCACTGACATACATGATCTTATTTTTGTACAGATCTGTTTGTGGTGATGGATACAATTTCATTTGTGCACTGATGAAACTGTCGAACGTGTACGGTGTCGCAACTGAGTTGTAGACGTTCAATTTCGATGATGTCGTGACGAGTGTGCCATTATACGCATAGCCTGTTTTACCATCGTAGCTGACTTTATACCAGTTTCCGATTTGACCAGTGACGGTCAGGACGATGTTTGCAGGAATCGTCTTTAAGACGTTGTAAGAATCACCAACGTACGAGCGAAGTGACGTAGGCGCAGTTGCTCTTACATAAAGCTTGTCTTTTGCCGTGTAGCTGATTGGTGACGTCGCTTGACCGAGTTTGACGTACCCTGTTTTCCCATCGACCGTGATTTTATGCCACTGGCTGTTCGTGAATGTCGTGACGAGTGTCGTCGTGTAGTAAACATTTCCGAAACCTAACGTCGTGACGGTTGTTGCCGTATCATCCGGAGATGATTTGACGGCAATGGCACTGTTCAGCAAGAAGCGTGAACCTGTGATTTTTTTCGTTTCGAGATGCTCTTTCAGTGTAGCGCTCGAAGCATAACCCGTTTTGCCATTGTAAGTTACTTTGACCCATTCACCAATCTGTCCGCTTAGCGTCACGACTGTGTCAGTCGGGATCGTCGTGAGTGTTGCGTATGATGATCCAGCGTACGAGCGAATTGGTGTTGCAGCTGTCGCTTCATACTGGTGTGAAGGTAAGCTGTTGTATAAGATCGGTGTTCCTTGATTGATCTTGACATAACCTGTTTGTCCGTCGATTGACATACGGTGCCACTTCTCATCGCGTCCATTCGTGACGAGCTGCGTCGTATAGTAGACGTTTCCAGCCGATAGTGTCTTGATCGTATCAGCAGT
Organism: Exiguobacterium sp. s133; assembly: GCF_018618595.1. Classification (NCBI taxonomy): domain Bacteria; kingdom Bacillati; phylum Bacillota; class Bacilli; order Caryophanales; genus Exiguobacterium; species Exiguobacterium sp. s133. The sequence goes on along the minus strand of NZ_JACSMK010000002.1, from coordinate 316,828 downwards.
CGAATGATGACTTGCTTTGATTTCGACGGATTTCGATAAGATGAAGCGTGAAGAAGACAATGATTGCTTCGTGATTAATTCCGTCATTGTAGCAGAGTCGGCATAACCCGTTTTTCCATCGAACGAGAGTTTGTACCACTCGTTGATTTTGCCTTTGATCGCTAAGATCGTTCCTGCCGGGATTGCTTTAATGACGTCGTAAGATCCGGCGTAAGAGCGGAGTGACGTCGTTGCAGTCGTCTTGACATTCAAGTCTTCTGACGCATAAGAGACGGGCGTCCCTTGATTGACAGGGATGTAACCTGTCTTACCGTCTTTTGTGACACGGTGCCATTTAGCTGAGCCGTTTGTGACGACTTCAGTCGTGTAATAAATGTCATCCTTGCTGAACGTCGCGACTGTCGTTGCTGACGATTTTGGTGAAGCTTTGATAGCGACGTCAGTTGAAAGTTTGAAACGGACACCTGATATTTTTTCAGTCGTGACATGATCGGCAAACGTTGAAGCTGCTGCATAACCTGATTTGCCATCATACGTGATTTTGTACCAGCTGCCGATTTGACCTTTAATTGCGATAACCGTACCCGTCGGAATCGTTTTGACGGTCGCATATGAAGGACCGGCATAGGAACGAAGTGCCGTCGGAGCAGTCGTTTTTAAGGAGAGATCCGTCAGTGCTTTATAAGCGATCGACGTTCCTTGATTGATTTTGACATACCCAGTCTGACCATCTTTTGATACTTTGTGCCATTGTTCGCCAATCGCGTTCGTCACCAAGTATTTTGTATAGTAGACATCACCTGAGTGGAATGTCGCTTTTGTAGAACTCGTACTGGATGGGATCGCTTTAATTTCAAGCGACTTCGTCATCATGAAACGAGAAGAAGCGATTTTAGCAGTCGACGTATACTCAGTGAGTGCCGTCGTTAATACATAGCCTGTTTTTCCGTTGTATGTAACACGGTGATAGAGACCTGATTTGACGGTCGATTTGACGAGAGTACCGCTTGGGATCGTCAAAAGCGATTTTTTACTTAAGTCCGTCGCATCATAAAGCGACGTCGTGAGCTTTAATTTGAACGTTGTTTCTTGGATTGTCGTGACGTTTTGTTTAGAGGCGCCAAGGAATGCCTCTTTGTACATATAACCGGATTTTCCGGCATAGGATACTTTGAACCAATCCCCAATGCGACCTGTCGTCTTTAAGGACGTCCCGCTCGGAACGACGAGTTCACGCGGGAAGCCTGTTCCTGCGTATTGACGAAGGCTGTAAGCGTCGGTCGTCTCATACGTCGTATCCGTCAAACGTTGATAGCTGATCGGATTTGCGTTGAGCGCTTGAATGTAGCTTGTCTTTCCGTCGTACATGACGCGATACCAAACTTCACCGTAAGGATTGATGACCTTTTGAGAAGTGTAGTAGACATCGTTTGCATCGAGTGTCGCGATTGTTTTCGCGGTCGTCATCGCAGATTGATGGAGCGTCATCGGTTTTGAGATGGCGAAGCGTTGCCCACTGATCGATTGTTTTTGATAGTAGGGTGTTAAATATTTTGACGCGACGTATCCCGTTTTTCCGCCGTACGTTACTCTTCTGAAATAGCCAGAAGTAGACTCATACGTGGATGAAACGATTGTTCCGGTCTTGATCGTCAACAAGCGTTTCCGGGAAGATGTCGTCCGGTCATACAGATAACTATCTGTAGACAGGCGATAAGTCGTCGCTTTCGTCGTGGCGGCCTCAGGTGCTTTAGTATACGTAAACATTACGCCGAGGACCATGATGAAGCTGACGAGCATCTTCAAGGTTTTCGTGAATAGTGTCGTGTTCAAAGAGCATTTCCTCCTAGTTAGAATTCGTCCGGGGACGTTTCAGGCTCTAGGGTGTCGATTCTAAGGTGTAAGATAAGTGTTCCTATCTCTACTATCGACAATAAAACATTTATCTAAAGTAAAATTAGAATTTTTTTGAAAATAGGGGTTTAGATTTTTGAAAAACCCTTCTGTTTGTAGAAAACAGAAGGGAATGATTGTTAGAGGTCCAATTGATCGAGGAGTTCGTCGAGGTTTGTCGTCGGTTGATCGCACGTAAAGTCGTGGCACAGATAGGCTGTCGGCTGACCCGCGATTAACTGATAGTCTTCGATAAATGGAGCGATTTCCAGTAGTTCTGCTTTTTGGCCGACGAGAAGGGATAACTCCGGGTGACGGTGTTTGAAGAGGCGCCGAAGATACGGTTCGACCTTCGTCATGTCGTCTGCTAACACAATCAATTCTTGAGGTTTCATCATGATTCGGCAATAGACGCTCATCAATGAAGCATAACCGGTCGGTTGTTGCTTGATCTCTTCCGCGACCGATTGAAGGACACGGTGTGCCGTCTCGAGGTAACGTGAGTCTCCCGTCAATTGGGAGAGGCGGAATAAGTTCAAGGTCGCTGTGCTATTACCAGCCGGTGTCACACCGTCATAGACTTCCTTCGGTCGAATCAACAAGCGTTCTGCTCCTGACGCCGTGAAGAAGAAACTACCGGACGGATCGCCGAACGCTGAAAGCATGACATCCGTCAGGCGACGAGCCTGTTTAAGGTACGGTACTTCTTGCGTCGTAAGATGTAACTCGAGATAAGCTTCCGCGAGAAAACTGTAGTCGTCGAGAAATCCTCTGCCTTGAGCGTGTCCTTCTCGATAGCTGACGCGTAAGCGGCTACCATCGAGTAAGTGGTGCTCGATGAAGGTGAGCGCGCGTTTGGCAACGGTCGTATAATGCGGGTTTCCTAAAATCCGTCCTGCTTTTGCAAAAGCGGAAATCATTAACGCGTTCCATGACGTCAAAATCTTATCATCCCGAAACGGTCGAGTTCGATGCGCGCGGTGTGCAAAGAGTTGTTGCCGTTCGTGTTCAAGTTGGCGCACGACATCTGCGACGGGGCGTGCTACTTCAGCAGCGAATGCGTGGAGATCTTGATTTGAACGATGAAACACATTCCGTCCTTCGAAGTTCCCGTTTGGTGTTGCACCGTAATACCGCGTGAAGAAGGCTTCTTCACCTAGCAGTTGTGTCAGCTCATCATAGGAGAAACTATAAAAAAGTCCTTCGTGACCGTCACTATCCGCATCTTCTGCCGAGTAGAAAGCACCTTCGTTCGATAACAGGTCACGTTCGACATACGTGAAGATTTCTTCCGCGTACTGTTTGAAGCGGTCATTCCCGGAAGCTTGATACGTCTCGAGGCAAAGGGTCGCGAACAAGGCATTATCGTAGAGCATCTTTTCAAAATGGGGAATCATCCAAGCGGCATCCACGGTATAACGATAGAGGCCGAAGCCGACTTGATCGGTGATGCCGCCGTCACGCATCGCAGTCAGCGTCCGCATGACCATCTGGAGTGCCGTCTCGTCTTCCGCGTACTTGTAATAATCGAGCAGGAACGTCAACAGGGACGGAGACGGGAATTTCGGTGCACCGCCAAATCCGCCATGCGTGACATCGAATTGGCGCATCGCTTGGTCGAATGTTGTGTGTAACAGCTCCTCATCCAGCGTGCCGTGCTGCTTGACCGTGCTGACATCGAGCAACGCCTGTTCGATTTGTGTACCGACCCGTTTAATTTTTTGCGGATCCGTTTGATAGTGTTCGCTCAGCTGAAGCAGGACTTGCCGGAAACTCGGAAGGTTGAACTGGGGTGTCTTCGGAAAATACGTTCCGATGTAAAACGGAACTTGTTCCGGCGACATGAAGACGCTGAGCGGCCATCCTCCTTGACCGGTCATGATTTGGGCTGCCGTCATGTAGATTTGGTCGATATCCGGTCGTTCCTCCCGATCGACTTTAATCGAGATGAAACGTTCATTGAGCATCGTCGCCGTTTCGTCATCCTCGAAACTTTCATGGGCAAGGACGTGGCACCAGTGACAGGTCGAATACCCAATCGATAAAAAAATCGGTTTATTTGCTGTCCGGGCGGCAGTGAAGGCTTCTTCTCCCCACGGATACCAATCAACCGGATTGGAAGCATGTTGTTGCAGGTAAGGGCTTGTTTCGTGAATCAACCGGTTTGTCGGCATAATGTGTACCTCGTTTCTTCTATATTATTTGTATCTTTACGATAGCGATTTCTAAGGTCTGTATCAACTTGATTTAGTCAAAGAGATCTAGAGATGAAAAAAAGATTGACTTTGTAAAATATTTTGTGTTATATTAAGAAATGTCATGAATCGGGGATGATCACTCATGTGAGAATCTTTAACCCACAATACACAATTTAATAATCAGGTCAGGATTTTTAGACCTTAACTGACAATCGAGTCAGACATAAGTCATCGCTTTTATTTTGTCCTTCTTCTTTAGGGAAGAAGTTGACCCAGCAAGATAAACCTTCCATTCGATACTTTTCAGCTCATCCGAGCGAAACTCTAAAAATCCCAGTAAATGCGTAACCTAATACGCAACTTGATTCTTGCTAAAACGCTTGATTCAGCTGGCGCGGCCAAGGAGCCGTAACAACGAAAGAGAGGTAGGGCTTTCGTCGTTTCAGGTGTTTTGATCACCTGTGTCCTCGATTCCACTGACAACTAATGTAAAAGAAACCAACACGCTGAGAAGGCGTTTTTTTTATGCCCTTTTTTAACCTGCTAACGGTGGGAAGACATCCATTGATGAGAGTGACTCCAAAAGATAATTATAATAAAAGCGAACGATAAAAATTTGTAAGCGATACCATTTTTATCATTTACGAAGGATAACATCTTTTTTTACGAAAAATATACACCTTTACAAATTATTTCTGATATTATAAAGAAGTGTCAGAAAATTAAATAGGGGGTCAACATAATGAAATACGGAAGTACGTTTGGTAAGTGGGCATTGGTCGGAGCATTAACAGCAGGTATTCTTCCGCAGGCAGGCATCATCGTAGGGGCAGAGGGCGAAGGCGTCATCCTGTCAGAGTACATAGAAGGATCGAGCAATAACAAAGCGATCGAGATTTACAATGGTTCGGGGCAAATCATCAATCTCGCTGACTACACACTCGTACAGTATACGAATGGTGGACCGTCTGAATCAAAAATCACGCTTTCCGGAACGATTGACCCGGGGAAAACATTCGTCATTGCAAACTCAAGTGCAAATGCTGACATTAAAGCAAAAGCACAACAAACGACAGGATCACTGAACTTCAACGGTAACGATCCCGTTGCCCTGAAAAAAGGAGATGTCGTCCTCGACATCATCGGACCGATCGGATCAAGTGCGGATTTCGCGAAAGATACGACGCTCGTCCGTAACACAAACGTGACGACCGGTTCAAAAACATATGAACCGTCACAATGGACAAGCTTCCCGGTCGATACATTAACAGATTTAGGATCACATAAAGCAGAAGCAGGTGATATTCTCGTTGCACCAACGGCTGACCCAGTCGGCGAAGTTGAGCGTGGTGATAAAGTAACGCTTACAGGGGAAGGGACGATTCACTATACAGTCGATGGATTAACACCGACAGTTGAAAGTCCGGTTTACTCAGAGCCGATCACAATTAATGAGGAAATGACGATTCAAGCAGTCGTCGTCAAGAATGGTAAAACGTCAGCCGTTTCGACGTTCAAATATTACATCGCACCACCCCTCACGAAAATCAGCAGTATCCAAGGAATTGCACATTTGTCTCCATACGCCGATCAACTCGTCCGGACGACAGGTGTCGTCACGTATATCGTGGATGCAAACAACTTCTACATGCAGGATCCGAATCCGGATAATAACAGTAAGACATCTGAAGGTATCTTAGTGTATTCGAAAAACCACGGAGCGGCAGTCGGACAAAAGGTCGCGACAACTGGATATGTGAAAGAATGGCTATTAGGTGGATATAGTGATAAAGCGGAGACAGACTTGCCTGTAACAGAGCTCAGTGCTGTCAACCTCGTTAAAGGAGCACTTAACGAAGGATTACCTGCAAGCATCGTCCTCGGTGGGGACGGCGTTTTGATTCCGACGGATGTCGTCGATAACGATGCGTTCGCGAACTTTGATCCGGAAGAGGATGCAATCGACCTGTATGAAAGTGTCGAAGGGATGCGTGTTGCACTTCCGAATGCCATCGTCACAGGTCCACAAGCAAACCGGACGATTCCGGTCCGGACGCAAACAGCAGACAAAGTCTACACGAAACGCGGTACACCAATCTTGACGGCAGACAACGTCAACCCGGAACGTCTCTTCGTCGAGATGGGCAGTTCGTCATACCGTGCGAAATCAGGTGACCGTTTTGAAGGAACGATTGAAGGCGTCATGAGCTACAACTACTCTGCTTATAAAGTCTTGTCAAAAGCAGCTGATCTTCCGAAACTCGTCACGAGTGAAATTGATCGTCAACCGACGAACATCGAAACAGGAGAGTCACGTTTGACGGTCGCATCGTATAACGTCGAAAACTTTGCTTCGACAGCAGACGCCGGGAAAGTTGATCGTGTCTCGGAAGGGATTGCGACGTTCCTCAAAACACCAGACATCGTCGGTTTGACAGAAATGCAAGATAACGATGGTGCAGTTGATAGCGGAACAGTCGATGCATCCAAATCATTTGAAACATTGATTGCAGCAATTGAAGCGAAAACTGGCGTTAAGTATGCGTATACAGACATCGCACCAGAAGATAAAAAAGATGGCGGACAGCCAGGCGGAAACATCCGTGTCGGCTTCTTGTATAACCCGGAGCGCGTCTCACTTGCACCAGGTAAAAAAGGAACGGCAACAGAAGCGGTTTCAGTCGAAAACGGCAAGTTGACGAGTAACCCGGGACGGATTCAACCGCTCGACCCGAACTTCGCAAGTTCACGGAAGCCACTCGTCGGGGAATTCCTCTTCAAAGGGGAGTCGTACCATGTCATCGTCAACCACTTTAACTCTAAAGGTGGCGACGGAGCAGACTTCGGTAAAAATCAACCGGTCGTACGTAAGAGCGAAGTACAGCGTCATGCGATTGCGACAATCGTCCAAGATTTCGTCAATGAACTCGAAACAGAAGTCAAAGACTCGAATGTCGTTGTTCTTGGTGACTTGAATGACTTCCAGTTCTCGAAAACACTCGACATCCTCAAAGGAAAGAACTTGTGGAACACGGTCGATGATCTTCCGAAATCAGAACGTTACTCGTATGTCTATAATGGTAACGCACAAGTACTCGATCACATCTTAATCTCGAAAAACTTAAAACGCTATACTTCATCTGATATTGTCAACATCAACTCGGATTACATGGAAGCAGACGGAAGCGCGAGCGACCACGATCCGGCAATCATTTCGATTCAAGGTGCGGAGAGTGCGATTCCTGTCAAAGGAAAAGCTGAAATCGGAAAATGGCGCGCTGTTCAAAAAGGAAAACACATCGTCATCGAACGAAAAATTGCAAAGCGTTGGTTGAAAGTGAGTGAAACACATGGTCAGCAACAAGGTGAATTACTCGAACTTCGTGTTTCGAAAGGCTTGCCGTATATTCTTGTGAAGACGAAAAAAGATGGACAGAACTGGCTTGAGCTTTCAAAACGCTACAAATTAACGACTTCTGATAAATTTCAATAAATAAAAAAAGCGGACTTAGCGGTCCGCTTTTTTGTGTGTTCGGATAAAAAGAGATAGGAAGGAAAGGCTACTGATTGAAAAGGTGAAGAGCAGGGCAGTTTCAAGAGGAAGGATCCGAAACATGTACATGAAGTGGATGATGATTAAGGTAATAATCGTGGCGAGACCGACGATAAAGTTCTTCCGTAATAAGTTTCCGACACCGGGGACGAGCAGTTCGAATCCGAAACGTTGGCTATAGTGAACTTCGTCATGTGCGTTCGCGAGACTAAAGGAGACCGTCAACACAACGAGAATCATCCAACCTGAAAACAAGTACTGCTGAATCGCGAGAAACGTAATCGATTCATAAATAAAATAGAGAAGAATCATGGCATACTCCTTTTGATGGATATTATATGGACAAACACGTATTTTTTTCCTTACGATTCCTAATATTAGCTAGGTGATGAAAGAACGGCAATAAGATTTGCAAAGAATGAAAATAAAAGAATGTTCACACATTTCAACAAGAGGGGAAAATAGTTCATTTTCTGTACGATAATGAAATGAGAATGGCTTCGGACTAAGTTGTCAGACCTTTAAAGGCGATGTTACTAAAATGTGTCTGTGTTGTGAACAAGTCGAATGAATCATGTGATTTTCTTAGAATGGATACTCTGACTGTTCGAACGGTTCAATTTCTTTTAAAATAAGGGTAATGCAAGAAAGAAGGAGGCGGACCAGCAGGATGAAAAAAGTATTAGTCCTCGGGGTAATAGCATTTGCTTTCTTTGGTTGCGAAAGCGTTCCAATCGAACAAGCGGAGGCGGAGTACCCGAAAAGTGGGGGAAAGCTGATTGATGCATATACAAGTGAGTACCCGGGATACAAGTGGGAAGTCAGACGGACAGCGACAGAGGAGTTTGTCGCACTGACGAAAGACGGGAAAGATTACGGGAAGTATCGTTTCCGGGACGGCGTGACGACGCAAGGCGCGACGTTAAATAAAGATACGGAAGCGACGCTTGCGAAAAAAGGCTGGAAGGTCGTCAAGTCCTATCGAAAGGGAAATACGAACTACATGCTGAACCTTGATCACGCAGCCGTCTATGAAAAGAACGATAACTACGTGACGTATTTCTTTGATCAATATGATAAAAATCGCGTCAAAGCAACACTGGCGATTCCGAAGGACGTCGAAGCGAAAAAAGAAGGGTTCTATGGTGCTGCTTCAAAAGCATTACGGACGACGGATGAGAAATTGATGTTACGCCTGATGAACTGGGAACGTGCCGAATACAAGAAACCTGCATTGTCGCCGTATACAGCATTAAAACCGGTCACGCGCGGACACAGTGAAAACATGGCGGAGAATAACTTTTTCTCGCATACGGATCCTGAAGGCCGTGACCCGTTCGCCCGGATGAAGGCAGAAGGCATTCGCTTCTCGATGGCGGGTGAAAACTTATCGATGGGGTATCCGAATGTCTTCGCTGCCCACTGGGGATTGATGAACTCAAAAGGGCATCGTGAAAACATCATGCAAAGCGGCTTCAAACAAGCGGATGTTGGAGTGGCGTTTAGAAAAGATGCACCGTACTTTACGATTAACTTTAGAACACCGTGAAAATAGCACGAACTAAAGTAAAGCCTAGGTTCTCGTCAATGGGAACCTAGGCTTTTTGGTTTGTCTTGAGTCCCGGGAAACGTGATATCTTACGAATCAAAAAACGTAGGTGGTTGATATAAGTGGTACGAAAGATTCTTACTTCCCGTGCTTTCCTCGGGCGAGGCGCAAGCCGTTGCCTCTTTCCCTTACAGGTCAAGATGCAGGGTCTCGCCTGCCTCTGACAGCGCAAGCAAGCCTTGCGCTTTTTCCCGTAGGAGTCACGTGGAAGCAAATCTTTTTAGGCTTTCTAATGGAAGAAGACCTGAGAAAGGCTGCGATTCGGGAAGGGGGAGCGACGAGTAACAGAGATACTATCGAAAAACCGGACGGCCCACCCCTGTTATTGAAAGGAGGTGGAGCCGTCCGGTTTTTTATGGCGTTTATTCTTTTGAGAAGTGGCGAGAATAAGGTCTTTCCGTAAAAGTGACACTTCTGCTCAATTCGCCCAGTCTGGTTTGCTGAATCCTTTGAATGATTTTTCGATCACTTCATTAAAATCATCCGATTTGACGACAGCGGTTAAGTCTTTGGCCAGTTGTTTGTCTTCGTCACTTGTCTTAACAGCGACTAAGTTGCGGTACTGCTCGTTCATCGTCTCGAGTGCGAGTGCATCGAGTAAGTCGAACTTCGCAGCAAGTGCGAAATTTCCGGGAACGGCTGAAATATCGACACTTTCGACAGCGCGTGGAAGCTGAGCGGCTTCAAGCGGTTTGATGACGAGTTTCTTTGGATTTTTGATGATGTCCTTTTCTGAGACGGTCAGTGGATCGGTATCTGCTTTTAGTTCAATCCAACCTTGATCCGCTAACAGGTTCAAAGCACGTGCCTGGTTCGTCGGATCGTTCGGTGTCGCGACTTCAGCGCCTTCTTTGACATCGTCCAACGTTTTATAGGACTTGCTGTATAATCCCATCGGTGCGGTTGGGACAGTGATCAGCCCTGTGAGGTCGAGATTTTTTTCTTTCGCAAACGTTTTTAAATAAATCGAATGCTGGAACAGGTTGGCATCGATATCACCGCTCCCGAGGGCAAGGTTCGGTTGAATGTAATCACTGAATTCGACGATTTCGACTTTATAGCCTTTCTTTTCGAGTCCCGGTTGAATCGCTTCTTTGACCATATCGCTATACGGACCACTCGTCGCCCCGATTTTGATGGACTTCGTTTCTTCATTTGCACTGCTGTCACCGCATCCGGCTAAGATGCTTGCTCCTAATAATCCTGTTGCTAAAAAGGCATAGCGTTTTTTCATCGTAATCTCTCCCTTGCGTTCTCTATTTGTAAGTTATCGTTTATCGGCGACACGTGCGAACCGGTTGCCGAGTGCCTGAATGACTTGAATGATGACGACAAGCACGACGATCGTCATGATCATGACGACGTTATCGTACCGGTAATAACCGAACCGGATCGCGAGGTCACCAATTCCGCCGCCACCGACGATCCCTGCCATCGCTGAGAATCCGATCAGGCTGATCAAGGTCAACGTCAAGCCTTGAATGATTCCGGGCAATGCTTCCGGAAGGAGAACACTGATAATGATGCGAAGCGGTTTCGCCCCGCACGCTTCTGCTGCTTCAATCAAGCCGGGTGGAATCTCACGGAGTGAGGTTTCGACGAGTCGGGCGAGAAACGGAATCGCGGCGACGCTCAAACTGACCGAGGCGGCAGCGGGACCGATTGTCGTCTTCGTGATGAGTTGCGTCAATGGAATCAAAGCAACGAGTAGGATGATGAATGGTAACGAGCGGACGATGTTGATGGCGAAGTCCAACGTCGTTCGAATGAAAACATTTTGGAAAAAGAGTCCGCGGTCGGTGATGAATAATAAAATCCCGAGTGGAATTCCGATGATGATGGCGAAGGCGAGTGAAATGCCGACCATGAAGGCCGTCTCTCCGAGTGCTTTCGTTAAGTCGGGAAGCATTGTCGTAAACCGGTCAAGCGACATCTTGAATCACCTCGATTGCGTGCAACTGTCCCTCGAGCCAGGTTAAGGCACGATTCACATGCAGTGTCGGTCCCGTCAAACTGACGATTAAGACGCCAAACGCGACGTCCTGAATGTAGTCGACCTTCCCATGCAGGATGCTGACTGCGATATCGAATTGTTTGATGGCTTCAGATAAGGTACTCTCACCTGTTTTTTCACCCGTGAACTGAAGTCGAATGACTTTGCCGGGTGTCGTCCGTAAAATTCGTTCCGGCAACTCGATTTGGAGTGCCGTATCGACGTAATGTTTTGTGACCGGATGTTCGGCTTGACTAAATATGGCGTAAGTCGAAGCGACTTCGACGACTTCACCGTGCGCCATGACGGCAACGCGGTGACAAATTTGTTTGACGACATCGATTTCGTGGGTGATGAGGATGATCGTCAAACCGAGCCGGGCGTTCAAATCTTTCAGTAAATCGAGAATCTGGAGCGTCGTCACCGGATCGAGCGCTGATGTCGCTTCGTCACAGAGTAAGATGTTTGGATTGTTGGCGAGCGCTCGTGCGATGCCGACGCGTTGTTTTTGTCCACCACTGAGTTGGCTCGGATAGTTCGTCTCGAATCCTTCGAGTCCGACGAGTGCCGTTAATTCTTGAATCCGTTTCGGGAACTCACGCCGTTTGACACCGGCAGCCTTTAAGGCGAACGCGATATTGTCGGCAACCGTGCGGGACTGAATCAGTTGAAAGTGTTGAAAGATCATACCGACCCGGAGACGGAGTTTGCGGAGAGACGTTTTGGAGACACGTGATAGATTGGCTCCGTCTACTATGACCGTACCGCTCGTCGGTGTCTCGAGTCCGTTAATCAACCGTAAGAGTGTACTTTTTCCGGCGCCGGATTCACCGATGATGCCGAAGATTTCCCCTTGTTCAATCGTTAAGTTGACATCGTTTAATGCAAAAATCGGTGTGCGGTCACGGACAAATTGTTTTGTGATGTGTGCGAACTCAATCATGATGTTTCCCTCCCTATACAAAAAAATCGCTTTTTTCCAGTTAGAGAGCAACCAGAAAAAAGCGACGAATTGTAGAATTTCGTAACTTATCTCTCAGAACAAAAGAAGTTCTGTAGGATGTGGCACCGTTCCATTACTGGTGGTTGCCGGACGTCGTTGGGCCTAATCCCTCGGTCGCTCTCGATAAGTAGCTATGCTGTTGGGATTTACTTTAACGGAAATGATTCCCATCTGTCAAACGTTTTTTCAGAATTATTCGGCAACGGCGGTTTGGAAGAGCTGAAGGGTCCCGATTCGTTTGACAGCCTCGACGAGTCGGTCGACATCGGCAATCAGACTGATCCGGACGTAACCTTCACCGTATGTACCAAAGAAATGACCCGGTGTCACGGCGACGTGCGCTTCGTCGAGCAGGTGATCGGTGAAGCTTTGTGACGTGAAGCCGGACGGAACAGGGAGCCAGACGAAGAACGAACCACCCGGAACCGGTCCTGCCCAGCCGATTTCGTTTAATGCACCGAACAACGCATCGCGTCGCGTCTCATACAAGGCGCTCAGTTCACGGACACATGTCTGATCGCTTGAAAGTGCGACCGTCGCTGCATGCTGGATCGGTGTGAAGGCACTGACGTAAAGGTGTTCCTGGTATGTTTCGATGCTCGCGATGACGGATGGATTACCGATCGCAAAGGCGATCCGAAAGCCGGACATGTTGAATCGTTTTGAGAGCGAAAACAGTTCGATTCCGACGTCTTTTGCCCCTTCCGTCTGGAGGAAACTACGTGTCGGACCATCGAAGCTGATCCCGCCGTACGCTAAATCGTGGACGACACAAATGTCGTTTTCATCAGCGAATGCGACCGTCTGTTCAAAGGCTTTCGCTGTCGCCGTCGCACCGGTCGGATTACTCGGGTAGTTGAGGAACAACATCCGGGCCCGTTCGACGTCGAGCGAATCGAGGAGGTCATAGTCAGGCAAAAAGCTATTTTCAGCGAGAAGCGGAAGCGTGATTGGATACGCACCGGCAAGTGCTGCGCCCGACAAGTAATCCGGGTAACCGGGATCCGGGACGATGACTCCTTCACCGGGATTGACGATCGTCTGCGGAAGGGCGACGATGCCGGCCTTGCTTCCGAGTAAAATCGCGACTTCTGTCGCCGGATCAATCGACACGCCAAATTCTGATTCATAAAAATTAGCGACGGCCTGCTTTAAGAAATCATGTCCGCGAAACGGGGGGTACTGGAGATTACTTGCATCATCGATGGCTTGTTTTAAAGCATCGAGAATATGTACGGGTGTCGTTTGGTCCGGCGTTCCTTGACCAAGCGTGATGACGTCGTGTCCTGCGGCTTTGACGGAACCGATCCGTTGGGCAAGTTCTGCGAAGACGGGATCGGGCAAGCGATCGATGGCGATCGATGGGGCGAAATGTTTCATCTCTGTTCCTCCTTCGGGTATTGTCGTCAAGAATAGCGAATTTTCAGTCAAAATGAAAGAGGTTTTTTAAAATCCCTTAAAAATTAGAAGAACATTCCAATTTCAGACGATGTTCTTGATACACTAGACAAGTAATCGATTGACTACTAGACGGGAGATGGAAAAGATGAATCGGACCTGGTGGAAAGAAGCCGTCGTTTATCAAGTGTACTGGCGGAGTTTTAACGACTCGAATGGAGACGGGATGGGGGACTTGCGGGGCGTGATCGAAAAGCTCGACTACATCGCCTCACTCGGGGTGGGTGTCATTTGGCTTAACCCCTGTTATACATCACCTGATATCGACAACGGTTACGACATCGCTGACTATTACGGCATCATGGAGAAAGCCGGCACGATGGCAGATTTGGACCAGCTGATTGAATCGGCGCATGCGCGCGGCTTAAAAATCATTCTCGATCTTGTCGTCAATCACACAAGTAATCAACATCACTGGTTTGAGGAGTCGCGCCGTGATCAAACGAATGATAAGTCAGATTGGTACATTTGGCATGACGGGGAAAAAGGAACACCACCAAACAATTGGCGGTCGTATTTTGCGCCGAGTCCATGGACGTGGGATGAAGGACGGCAACAGTACTATTTTCATTCGTTTGCGTCAGAACAACCTGATTTGAACTGGGAACAGCCTGCCGTCCGTCAAGCTGTCTACACGATGATGCGATGGTGGATTGACCGAGGTATCGATGGTTTCCGGATGGATGTCATTAACTTGATTAAAAAACGAGCGGCGTTTGACGATGTGGAGGATCCGTTTGACTTGTCCTACTTAGGCAATCAACCGGGAGTCCATGAATTTTTACAGGAGATGCATCAGGAAGTTCTTGCGGGGAAAGACTTGTTTACGGTCGGGGAGATTCCGTTTGTCGGTCCCGAAGACGGGCTGTTATATGTCAGCGAAGAACGTCAGGAGTTACAGACGTTGTTTCATTTCGAAGTCGCCGATGACATGGAAGAAATGGACCTGTTGCGGTATAAACAGATTCAAAAACGGTGGTATGATGCGCTGTACCCGAAAGGCGTCACTTCACAATTTTTGAATAATCACGATCATACAAGACAAGTCACGCGCTTCGGTAGCGAGCGCTATCGTGTCGAGAGCGCCAAGTTACTCGGCTTGATGTTACACACGTTACCGGGTATCCCGTATGTCTATCAAGGAGAAGAAATCGGGATGACGGGTATTCGTTTCTCGGATGCTTCTCTGTACCAAGACGTCGCCTTCCGTAATCGTTACGAGGAGCGCGTCGCAGCGGGAGAGCCGAGTGGCGCTGTCTTGTCATCGATGCAGCTACGGGCGCGGGATAATTCGCGGACACCGATGCAATGGGATGATAGCCGGGCAGGCGGATTTACGACAGGGGCACCATGGATGACGGTCAATCCGAACTATAAAACAATCAACGTGCAGGCAGCTGAACAGGATCCGCAATCGGTTCTCGCGTTTTACCGGGAGTTGATTCAATTACGAAAAGAACATCCTGTCATGGTGTATGGCGTGTATCGTGATTTGGCGATTCAGGATCCTTATCTTTACGTATATGAACGGGAATTCGCAGGGGTGACGTGGCGAATCGTCTTGAACGTCCATGATGAACAGGTCGAAACGACATTCGCCTTACCGAATGAACAGTTACTTCTCTCGAACTATGAAGAGAGTGCAAGTGAGATCTTACAGCCCTATGAGGCGCGTCTGTACCAAACGAGTCGGTGAAATAGTGAAGGGTTTCATCTTAGGAAAATACAAGAAAGTGACACGCTAGAAAAAGTGCCGTGGTTTTGAGGAACATTCTGATCGAGGGTCATGACAAGAGTTAGGTCCCGCTGATTTCGAACGGGCTGATGAAAAAAGAAGGAGCTGACTCAAGAGTCGCTCCAACATCAATCAGAGTGACGGACGGTTTTGTTATCCTCACCGCGAATCGCGCTACCTTTTCCCACAGGGGTCGAGGATGAACGTTCCCGTCCTCCATTAAGTAAATGGCCGATGACCCACTTTTGACGGGATCATCGGCCATATCTATACAAATGTTTATTGTTTCAGATAGTTGAGTGTTTGACTGAGATACGTATGGAAAAAGTCCTGATTCCTTTTAATCGAGAGTGGTTCCCGCTTTTGAGTCAGACCCTTTGAGCGTGTAGAAAAACGTGTGCGAGAAGTGAATACGCTATGTCTAGATGCGATCAGTTCCTCGTCTCGTCTTCAAAGCGACAGGGGCGCGAACGATTGCTTTTTTCGGTTTAATGCGATTCAAGACGGATTGCGCTCTAAATCGGCTGCATGAATTGTCTATACTTACGCTTTTACCTCCCGCACTTCCTGCTTTTTAAGCAAGGTAAAGGGTTCGGTAGATTGTTGTGGGATCAGCGTTTTAACAATTGTTCAAACCGATCGACAGCTTCACGCATTTCATAGCTCGGTGCGAGAACGAGAGGACCATGTCCAGTCGCAAGGATGTCGGGCGTCAGTTCCGTCAATTGATGGGCGGACTTCAAGGCGACGTCTTTATCCCAAGTCGCGAGAGCAGGGAACGGGAACTGCCAGCGCGTATCGCCGGAAACAGCGATTCCGCCTTGTGTTTGGAAGGCATCTCCGGCAATCAACGTCCGACTGCCTTCATGCCATAAGGAAATCGAGCCCGGGGTGTGCCCAGGAGACGTAATGACGCTCAGGCTTCCGACTTGTTGGCCGCTTTCAAGCAGACGGTCTGGTCGTGTCTTGATGTTTTTCGGGATGCCCCCTTTTAAGGGTGTCGTCTCTCCTTCACGAAGCGATTCGTCACCGCTAAGAAGCGCTGCGTCGCGGTAACTGATTGCCACTTCGGCGAGTGGAAAGGCATTCGCTAAGAAGTCGAGTGAACCGACATGATCAGCGTGGGCATGCGTCAAGATGATGGAACGTAACGGTTTGTGATGGGACTTGATGACGCGATGGATTGCTTTGGCGTTCAGTGAAATCCCGGTATCAATCAAGGTCAGGCTGTCGGCTTCTTCAAAAAGGTAACAGTTGACCGGGAAAAAAGATGGTGTCGTCTGTAATTGATGGAGTCGTTCAATCGTTGAGATCCGCATAGCGTTTCACTCCCTCGTTAAAATAATCGTCGATACTTTAGTATCACCTGTTTTAGTACAGACGTCTACAAAAAAACTCCTCGACTGGACCGAGGAGTAAACAAAAATTAATACGTGACTTCGAAGACGGCACCAGCATGCGCAGAATCGTCTCCATCTGCCGCTGTCGTGACGAGCAGACGATCTTCATAAGCGATTGGGCACGTCGGATTTGCAACCGGGAACTCGATGTGTGCGAGCTTCTCACCCGTTTCAAGATTCCAACGTGTGATGCAAGAACCGGCATAATGCGCGATGAAAACATGTCCATCCCGGTCTTTCGTCATGCCGTCCGGAAAACCATCTTCTTCTTCTAAATCGATTGCTACGCGGCGATTCGTCAAGGGCTGATCAGGTGCGTAGTCAAAGGCGTAGACTTTTTTAGTCGGTGTGTCGATATGGTACAGCGTCGTTCCGTCCTCTGACCAGACGAGACCATTTGAGTTCGTGAGGCTTTCGAGCAAGACATCAATCGAGCCATCGTGACGCAAACGGTAGAGACTGGCCGTTTCCCCGTCCTCTTCATTGATGCTACCGGCTACATACTGCGCAGATGGATCGAGTTTACCGTCGTTCATCCGGTCCGAGTCGGGCATCGTCAACTTCGTTTCGAGTGAGAGATGACCTTCTTTCAGATCGAATGTTCCGAAACCATGTTCTGAAGTCACCCGGAGAAAATCAGGGGCATCAGTTAAAGCGATTGAAGTGATCGCGCTCGGTACCTGGAACGGCTTCAAGGCCTCAGTCGTCAAATCATATGAAAAGAACAGCTTGTTTGGAATGTCAACGAAATAAAAGCGTTTCGTTTTGGCGTCATAGACAGGCGATTCGCCTGTTTTACATGCTACATCAATAAAAAGTGAGACTGTCATATATGTTCCTCCTACGTATGGTCTTGCTTGAATCAATCAAGTAAAGACAAATTACCATTGCTATCTTAATGAAGAGAGCGATATGAGTCGTTTGTGTCGTGATCTAAAATGAATCATAGTATCCACAGTAAATGTACCTGTTTTACTTTAATCTAAAACGTCCGCTCGAAAATTCAATCGATTCTATTAAAAAAAGGTCTTCAGCTCGGAAGTTTACCGAAATGAAGACCATCCTTTAAATTAACGGCTTTTGACAAGAAGACTGACAGCTTCCTTAACTAAGTCTTCTGTTTGTCCCTCACCACTGGCTTCAGCCTCTTTGACACATTCAATCAAGTTTGAGCTAACGACGACACCGATCGTCCGGTCCATTGCTGACCGTGCAGCGGATAACTGAGTGATGACGTCACGACAATCTTGACCTTCTTCCATCATCCGTAAAATACCGCGCAGTTGTCCTTCAATCCGACTGACCCGATTTTTCATCTTTTGATCGTAATCCATTCATTTTCCTCCATTCTAAGGTGCAACACGTATTCTCGATACCTTCATGCTATGCCCATCATGGTATTTCTGTCAATTCAATCGATTTTTCAGCTATATTTTTTGATAGAACAGGGAATATGGATGTGATGGAGAAAAATAATCAAAATAACGAAAGAAAACTAAAACGATTTTGCGTCAGCTTGCGTATACTATATGATAAGGCTGACTAATCACAAGGGGGAGAAGGATGCATACTCAATCCGATGAATCGCTTTATCATCAGATGCGTGGAGGAGATGAACAGGCTCTTGAAACGTTATATGATAAATACGAGAGGCTGTTGTTTTCATTCGCACATCGCTTTACGAACAACGATCGATTATCTGAAGAAGTTATTCAAGAAGTCTGGATGAAGATATGGAATGGACGTGTTGACTTCAATACGGAGAAAGGAAAGTTTTCTTCGTGGGTGTTGACGATTACCCGAAATGCTGCGCTTGATTGTTTACGGCGTGAAAAGCGACAACCGACAATTGAAATTGAAGAACGAGACGGTGGGTTTGATGAACCGGTCGAACGAACGGTCGTCGAACGGGAAACCGCTTCTGAAGTACGTGAAGCGGTCCAAGCATTGAAACCGGAGCAACAAGAATTAATTGAGCTTGTCTATTTTAAAGGGTTAACGCAACAACAAATCTCAGATCAGCTCGAATTGCCCCTCGGAACGGTGAAGACGAGGATAAGGAGTGCGATTCAAGCGTTACGAAAATTATTGGAAGGGAGGGAACGTTGATGGAAGAACGTTGTCATGATTTAATTGATTACTTTAATGGAACGTTATCTGCAGCCGATCGAGACGCGTTCGAAGCACATCTTGCGACTTGTGACGACTGCAAGCAGGCGCTACAAGAAATGGAAGAATTGATGCTTCCCATCGCGGAATCACTTCCAGAACGACCGGTACCGGCTGGGATGAAATCAAGAATCTTAGGAGAAGTCCTTGCTTCGTCAAACGAGACGGATCAAGAAGCGCCTAACATTGTGAAAACAACACAGCCGACACCGGAACATGCCTCGGAACTCGAGACAAAACGTGCGAAAAAGCAAACGAGACGAAAAGTCCCACTCGGTTGGTTAATGAGCATTGCAGCGGTTCTCTTATTATCGCTTGGAGCGAACGCCTATTTCTTAGCGCAAGATGAACCAGAACAAACAGAAGCGTTAGCGCTGGATGAAGTGAACGGCATGGGAAACTTCGAGAGTACGGCTTCGATTCAAGGATCGAGCATGATCTTTACGAAAGACGATAAAGAATACATGCTCGTTCAATTGAAAGACTTGCCACCGCTTAAAGAAGGCGAGTTGTATCAGATGTGGACGATTCAAGGCGATCAAGTACAGGCGAACGGAGTCATCGAACAAGATGGTCAAGCAGCAGCAGTCTTTGCACTCAAAGGCAGTGGAAAGATTGATGCCGTCGCGATTACGGTCGAACCTGAACCAGATTTAGAACAACCAACCGGAGCAGTCATTGCATCCGCTACACTATAAGAGAAGAAATGTCGAGGGATCCACAAATGTGGGTCTCTTTTTTGTATATTTCGTACAAAATAGTCGAAAAACACATCAAACTGTATAAAAATTCGAAACAGTACTGAAAGAAATGACGAATTAAGACGATACTAATAGGAATGTCAGTCAAAAAGAGAGGCACTTACACAATGAATGAATGGATCATACTACCGAAACACTATGAAGAGGCACTGGTCATCCTATCGGTTATCGTCGCCATTGTCGGATCCTACGCCTCGCTTGAACTCAATCGACGCTTGGCTAAAGCGACATCCTTAAGAAAACGAACACTGCTTCTTTCATCATTGACGATGGGATTATCGATTTGGGGCATGCACTTTATTGGAATGGGTGCATTCGAATTATCGGTCGCGGTCAATTATGACTGGGTCCTGATGTTACTCTCGGTCGTACCCGCGATCACGGCTGCATGGATTGCCTTTTATTTATTATATTATTCTGCAATCACGCGTAAAAAAGTCGTGCTTGCAGGTTCACTCATCGGGATTGGAATTACAATGATGCATTACCTCGGGATGGCCGCGATGCAGTTTGGGGGAGATATCCGTTATGACACCGGCATCTTCACTCTTTCAGTGTTGATTGCCGTGACGGTTGCCTATGTGGCGCTATTATTGCTTTATATGACGCGCCATGTCGACAAAAAACGCATTTTAATCCCTGTCGCGACATTGATGGGCTTAGCCGTATCAGCGATGCATTACGTAGGCATGCTCGGAACGACATTTTGTATACCGGCTGATTCCACTACCGTTTTGTCAAATGACCCGATCACGTCGAACATCTTGAGTGAAGTGGCGATTCCAATCTTTATTTTAATCATCTTGATCACGGGACTCTACATCCACTTGGAACGACGCGCACTTCAAATGATGGCCTATACGGACCATTTGACAGGGCTGCACAATCGGCGCTGGCTTGACCATCACATGATGAAGGTGGATGGACAATACAACCGCTCGAAACAAACGATGGCGATGGCGTTGATTGATTTAGACGGCTATAAATGGATTAACGACACATTCGGTTTTGATCAAGGGGATACGATCATTCGTCAGTTCGCAGATCGGATTAAAGAAATCCTCGGCGAAGAGGAAGCCTGTATCCGCTATAACGGAACACAATTTTTCTTGATTAAACAAGTCGATACGGAACAACTTGAGGCTTCATTTAATCAAGTACTCGAGCAAATCCGTCAACCGATGCTCCTTGAAAATCAAGAGATTCATTTAACTGCGACGATTGGTGTCATCTTGCCGAATCCGGAAGAAACGTTAGAGATGCGGATTGGTCAAATGGAGAGTGCCTTACGGGCCGGAAAAAATGAAGGGCGCGATCGGTTTGTTTTATATGATGAATTGATTCACTCGGATCGACGGGAACAGTTGATCGTCGGTTCACTCCGAAAGGCGATGACCGATTACAAAGAATTTAATCTCGTCTATCAGCCGAAGATTGCGTTAGCGACAGGGAAGGTCGAACAAGCAGAGGTCCTGATTCGGTGGAACCATCCGAAACTCGGCTTCATCTCACCGGCCGAGTTCATTCCGATTGCTGAAAAGTACAGTTTGATTCATCGACTGACGGAATGGGTCCTGAAGGAGACGGTCCACCAGATGGAGTTGTGGAAAAAGGAGGATCATTTCATTCGTCAAGTGTCGGTCAACTTATCAGCGATGCACTTCCGGTCCGAGTCTCATAATTCAATGATTAAAGAGATTGTCCATCATTCACTCGAACGCGGGGGAGAGCTTCATCTTCAACTCGAAATTACGGAAACCTCTGTCATGGAAAACTTGGAACGGGCCCTGATGATGCTTGGTGAACTGAAACAGTTGAGTCTGACGATTGCTTTGGATGACTTCGGGACAGGGTTGTCTTCATTGACCCACTTGAAGCACTTACCAATCGATATCTTAAAGATTGATAAATCGTTCATCGATGAGGTTCCGCATGACGAGCGGGGCACGGCCATCACGGAAATGATCATTCAATTAGCGAAAAGTCTCGGAATTGAGGTCGTGGCGGAAGGTGTCGAAACACTCGAACAACACGAATTTTTAAAACGCCTCGGCTGTGATTATGGACAAGGGTATTATTATAGCCGTCCGATGAACGTCAAGGACTTGGATCAGCAGACGATTGAGCGCACAGTACGTGATGTCGGCTAAAAAAATGTTGTTTTTTAAATCCAATCACGGATTGGTTACGTAAGCTAGATAAGCACGCCGGCATGATGCGTGCGAAAATATGGGGGACGAAAAACGTATTGGTAGTAGGTTAATCGGGCGGAAAAACCTACTCGACTCGTGTACGATGCAGACAGAACTCTAGTACATTTTATAGATGACCGTGACTCTGTAATCAACGCAGCCTCTGTCTGTCCAACTATTACAAAAGGCAGCTTCCACAAGGGAGGCTGCCTTTTTTGTACTTACCGATTCGGTGTCAACTGACAGCCGGTATGATCGGTCACAAGAACATTCGTATTGAAGTATTGTCCGTCGCTTTTTAAAATCAGTGATTTTGATTCTTCTTTATAATCGAGTGTCATGTCTTGATCGAGAAAGTGACTCGACCAACGTTTGACGAGGACGGGACCGACATTTGAATCAATCGTCATATCTTCGTCAGTCGCCGACTCGACGAAACGGATACTGAAGATACCGGAGTTTCCACAACCGCATCCTTCTGTGTCGTAATAAAGATGAAGCTGTCCTTTGATGTCACCGCGCAATTGTTCAATCCGGTCAAGTGCGGGACGTGTAAATGTGATGTTCATGACAATCACTCCTTTGTCTCCAGTATACGCGTGTTTCAAACAGAAATAACGTTACTTGCTCACATGGATTTGCCGACGCATCCGGACGAGTAAGAAGACGTATCCTGCAAGAAGGACGACGACGCTACCGAGGACGACCGTATCAACGAGACCGTCATCTGATTTAAAGTTGATCGCGATATAGGCCCAAACGAAGACGAGCGGATAAATCGGATCGCGGTTCGCAAACATAAAGATGAGTGCGACAATGACACCTACCGGAAGCATGATCATCGTCCAACCGGCGTCACCGATGCCGAGCAACTTCGTGATGCCTTGCGTCTGCATGACGATGAAGACGTTAACGATTGTCGCGACCGAGACCCAGCCGATGTAAAGGGAGAACGGGACTTTAAAACGAAGGGCTTTTGTTTCGCGATCGACCTTCGAGTAGATGACCATCAAAGAAGCGAGTAGACCAATCATGACGGCGAGCGTCAATGGGAAAAGTTTGTAAGCGAATGTGACGATCCAAGCGGCATTAAAGAGACAACTAATCAAAAACCAAGGACCGATTTTTTTTGCGATTTCATGTTCTTTGAATTTCGGGATGGTCTGTAAAATTAACCAAACAAGTAAAACACCATAAATGAGTCCCCAAATCGAGAACGCGTACCCGGCAGGTTTGAACAACGTCGGAATCGTGTCGGAAATACGACCGGTTTTCCCACCGTCGAGTGCGTTAACTGTTACAGCAAAGATGAAACCAAGCCAGTTCAACCAAATCCATTTATTTTTCAATAGAAAAACCTCCTTTAATCTCTAAAGAAGGTTTACCCTGAATCTTTCAGTTTTAGACATTAGTGTCGGCTTGTCGGATTCAAGAATGACATGCCAATCGCCGGATTCCCGGTGTGTGAGCCGAGGACAGGCGTAAGATCGTCAATACGAATCGAGACATTGAAGCGCGCCTCAAGTTTTACCTTCCATTCCCGTGCTAAGTCGTACGCTGTGGCATGAAACAGTGAAATATCCGTTACGTCACCACGTTCAAGGATTTCGACGAGATGATCATAAATTTTGGAGTGTGCTTTCTTGAAGGTCCGAACCGTCTGGTAAGGAACGATTTTGCCCTCCTCGAAGTGGAAGAGCGGGCGTAATTGAAGTAAATTACCGACGAAAGCTTTCGTTGATGAAATGCGACCGCCAGCTTGCAACTGTTTTAAGTTTTCGACGGTAAATTCGATGTGATGATCGAACCGTCGTTTTAAAATCATCTGTTCGATTTGTTCAATCGCAACTCCTTGTTCTGCTAACTGGATCGCTTCCGCAAGTAATTGTCCTGCTGGATAGATACCGCAACGGGAATCAATCGCAATCAGACGAAAACCAGCAATTTCTGCTCCTTGAATGGAAGTATTATACGTACCGCTCAGTTCGCTTGATAAATGAACGGCAAATCCGAAGTCATAGTCTGCTTTTAGTTTTTCATAGTGTTTTGTAAAAGTCCCAATCGAAGGTTGGCTTGTCGTGACCTTATGACCGGCATCGATCCAGCTATAGACAGTCTCAGCATTGACATCGACACCGTCGATAAAACTTTCACCATCCTTCATGACAAGTAACGGGACGATCGTTAAGTCTTGATGGTCGACGATTGAGTTTGGCACAATCGTCGTACTGTCTGTAATCCAAGCAATGCGCATCGTGAATTCCTCCTCGTTTTAGTACCTGATATTAATTGTAGGTGTAAGCTCTATCAGTGTCAAACTCTCCTGAAAAAAGTGAGTAATTTCCCTTGCTAAAAAAAGTCAGTACGCTATAATCGGTACGTGATTAGTAAACTTTCAGTCGTCTTATACTAAACTCAGGAACAGTATGGGAGAGGAGGGCGTAAAGTGCGTACGATTGGTAATAAAATTAAAAACCTGCGTCTTCAAAAAGGATTGACACAAGAAGAGCTCGGGGAAAGAACCGATTTAAGTAAAGGATATATTTCGCAAATCGAGCGAGAGATCAGCTCTCCCTCGATCGAGACATTATTTAGCCTCCTTGAAGTATTAGGCATCTCAGCAAGAGACTTTTTCGATGAGGAGGCGCTGAATCAGAAAGTCGTTTATACACGAGACGATGTCACGAGTTATGCCGATGAGGAACGAGGGTACCACGTCACCTGGTTGATTCCGGAGTCGAATGAAAAAGAAATGGAGCCGGTCCTGTTGACGCTTGCTGCGAACAGTTCATTTAAAGCTTATGAACCGTCCGGATCGGAAACATTCGTTTATGTCCTCAAGGGTAACGTGACACTCGCACTCGGTCGACAAATATTCCGGGCGAAACAAGGTGAGACGTTCTACTATAAAGCGTCAGAAATCCATCAACTACGAAACGAGTCAGCGACGGAGGCGAAACTTCTCGTCACAGCAACCGACTCGTATCTTTAAGGAGGAACTAAAGTGACAACGAATACGATCATTCAATTCAAAGAAGTATCAAAACAGTTTGACGACCAAACCGTCCTCGACGGTGTCAGCTTCGAAATCGAGCGGGGGAAGTTCTACACATTGCTCGGGCCATCCGGTTGCGGTAAAACGACAGTACTGCGCTTAATTGCCGGTTTTACGGAAGCGACAGCGGGTGAAATCATCTTCAACGGAAAACGGATTAACGATGTTCCGGCGAACAAACGTCAAGTCAATACGGTTTTCCAGGATTATGCCTTGTTCCCGCACTTAAACGTCTTCGAGAACATCGCCTTCGGCCTCCGAATCAAAAAGGTCAAAGAAGCAGACATTAAGCAACGTGTCCTTGATGCGTTGAAGTTCGTTAACTTATCGGGCTATGAAAAACGGGAAATCACAGAGATGTCGGGTGGACAACGTCAACGTGTCGCGATTGCCCGGGCAATCGTTAATGAACCGGAAGTGATTTTACTGGACGAACCCTTGTCAGCACTCGATTTGAAGTTGCGGACGGAGATGCAATACGAGCTGCGCGACTTACAGCGTCGTCTTGGGATTACGTTCATCTTCGTCACGCATGATCAAGAAGAAGCGCTTGCGATGTCGGATGAAATTTTTGTCTTAAATCATGGTTCAATCCAACAATCGGGGACACCGACCGACATTTATGATGAACCGATCAACCGCTTCGTCGCCGACTTCATCGGTGAATCGAACATCATTCCGGGACGGATGTTAAACGACTACCTCGTTTCGTTCGCTGAAAAAGAATTTGAATGTGTCGACCGGGGACTTGAATTGAATGAGCCAGTCGAAATCGTCATCCGTCCGGAAGACTTAGAAATCACGAATGTCGCCCAAGGGAAGTTACAGGTGACGGTCGATTCACAACTCTTCCGCGGCGTCCATTATGAAATCGCCTGTATCGATGAAGTCGGAAATGAGTGGCTCGTCCATAGCACGAAAAAAGCGACAGTCGGTGAGCATATCGGTCTGACATTTGATCCGGAAGCGATTCATGTCATGCGTCTGAATGAGACGGAAGAGGACTTTGATAAACGGCTTGAATCGTACGATGGGGTGTTATGATGCAAAAAACACGTAACTGGTACCTGATTCCCTATACATTTTGGATTGCCTTGTTCGTCATCGCACCAATCGTGCTTGTCATCTATTATTCGTTCCTTGATTTAGATGGAAACTTCTCGTTCGTCAACTATCAGAATTTCTTTACCTCGACGTATTTGACGATGACGCTCAGTTCATTTTGGTATGCTTTTTTAATCACGTTGTTTTCGCTTGCGATCGGTTATCCGACGGCCTATTTATTGACGAAAACGAAGCATAAACAACTTTGGTTGCTCTTGATCATCTTGCCGACCTGGATCAACCTGTTGCTGAAAGCCTATGCTTTCATCGGATTGTTCAGTACGTATGGGCTTGCGAACCAAACGCTTGAAGCGATTGGCATCGGGCGCAAACAAATCCTGTTCACGGACTTCAGCTTCGTGTTCGTGTCGGTCTACATCTTCATCCCGTTCATGATTTTGCCGATTTTTAATGCCATCGAAAAGTTAAGTCCGTCGCTCGTTTTTGCGGCACGTGACTTAGGGGCATCGAACTTTACGACATTTCGTCGTGTCGTCTTCCCGTTGACGATTGATGGTGTGAAGTCAGGCTGTCAACTTGTCTTCATCCCGGCGTTATCACTCTTCATGATTACCCGCCTGATTGCCGGGAACCGTGTCATCACGCTCGGTACAGCAATTGAACAACAATTTCTTGTCACCCAAAACTGGGGGATGGGTGCGACGATTGCCGTCTTCTTGATTATCGCGATGGCCATCATTCTCGCCTTGACGAGTACAAAACGGAAGAAAGGAGCGACGACATGATGAAACGGTTTAAACTGGCAAACCTATATTTGATTGGTGTCTTCATCGTCTTGTATGCTCCAATCTTCTATCTCGCATTCTATTCGTTCAACAGTGCAGATAACATGACGAATTTTGATTCCTTCACGTGGGATTGGTATAAGGAAGTCTTTCAAGATTCACGCCTCTTGATCATCGTCTTGAATACACTCGTCATCGCCTTGCTCTCAGCAGCAATCTCGACGATTGTCGGTGTGTTCGGTGCAATTGGAATTCAAGCAGTTCGGAAAAAGCGGATTGAAACGTCGCTCCTGACACTTAATAGTATTTTGATTGTCAGTCCGGATGTCATCATCGGAGCATCGTTCTTAATCTTCTTTACGATGCTTGGGATTCAACTTGGCTTTACATCCGTCTTACTGTCGCACATCGCGTTTTCTGTCCCGATCGTCGTCATCCTTGTCTTGCCGAAACTGCAAGAGATGAGCCCGACGCTCGTTGATGCGGCACGTGATTTAGGGGCAAGTCGTTTGGACGTCCTGACGAAAGTCATCTTGCCGTACATCACACCGGGGATCTTTGCCGGATTCTTTACGGCACTGACGTACTCACTTGATGATTTTGCCGTGACATTTTTCGTGACGGGGAATGGGTTTACGACCTTATCCGTTGAAATCTATTCATTGGCACGCCAAGGGATTTCGATGAAAATCAATGCCTTGTCGACCGTCATCTTCTTATTTACGTTCTTACTTGTCATCGGCTACTATTTCTTGAACCAACGTTCTGTAGCGAAGTTGTCACGACCGGAGGTGAAATGACCGTTGAAAAAATTAATCCAATTGTTCGTAACGATTTTTCTAATCTCGGGCGTCATCCTGTTTGCTTTGAACCGCTTAAACGCGACACAAGGCTATTCCGGGGGAAATGTCTTGAATATTTACAACTGGGGGGATTACATCGACCCGGACTTAATCGATCAGTTTGAAGAAGAGTCAGGAATTAAAGTCGTCTATCAGACATTCGACTCGAACGAAGCGATGTTGACGAAGATTGAGCAAGGAGGGACGACGTATGATATCGCCGTTCCTTCAGATTATGCGATTGCGAAGATGATTGAAGAAGATCTCGTCATCCCGATTGATCAATCGAAAATTCCGAATCTCAAGCATATCGATGATCGTTTCCTTGATTTGCCGTTCGACCCGGGCAATCAGTATTCAATCCCGTATTTTTGGGGGACGGTCGGCATCGTCTACAATCAAAAGCTTCTGGATGGAAAAGAACCAACGAGTTGGGAAGATTTATGGGACCCTGCCTTTAAAAATCAAATCTTATTAGCGGACGGAGCCCGTGAAGTGATGGGGATGAGTCTAAACAGTCTCGGTTATTCATTGAACGAAACGGACGAAGATAAGCTCCAGGAAGCAAAAGCGAACTTGATGGACTTGACGCCGAACGTCAAAGCGATCGTTGGAGATGAAATCAAGCTACTGCTCGCAAACGAAGAAGCTGGAATCGGGGTCGTCTGGTCCGGTGATGCCAATGAAATCATGAGTGAAAATGAAGACTTGAACTACGTCATCCCGTCAGAAGGATCGAACGTTTGGTTTGATAATGTCGTCATTCCAAAAACGGCGGAAAACGTCGAAGGGGCACATGCGTTCATCAACTTCATGTTGCGCCCGGACATCGCTGCGAAGAATACGGATTATGTCGGCTACTCGACACCGAACAAAGATGCTTTAAAACTCCTCGACGCAGAGGTACGGGAAGACGAACGGTTCTATCCGGATAAAGCTGTGACGGATACACTCGAAGTCTACAAAAACTTGGGGAAAAAGATGCTTGCCCATTACAATGAATTATTCTTAGAGTTTAAAATGCATAAAAAATAACAAAGGACTGGTATCCCACGGATACCAGCCTTTTTTAAAATATTTTTCTAAAAAATGTATGGAAGATGAGTA
The DNA here is from genome assembly GCF_018618595.1 of Exiguobacterium sp. s133. Lineage (NCBI taxonomy): Bacteria > Bacillati > Bacillota > Bacilli > Caryophanales > Exiguobacterium > Exiguobacterium sp. s133. The sequence goes on along the minus strand of NZ_JACSMK010000002.1, from coordinate 288,010 downwards.
TTTTTTGAGAAATGGGGGAATGAGTTATTTAACAAAGCATTTTTAGGAGGTAACACCATGAAACGAATCTTAGGACTTATCTTAACAGCAGCTCTTGCCGTCAGCGTCGTGTCAGGCACTTCATATAATCAATCAGCAGAAGCAACGAAACCAACGGATGTCAATTGGCTTCAACATATTAAGAAGAACGCCGGTTATGCTAAGTCACTCGACAAAAACGTTAAACTTAACCGAACGACACTCGCACAGGTACATAGTGCATATAAAGGTGAAAAGAATTCGAACTGGTGCCAAAGTGGTAATGGGCTTATGACACCCGATCGTTCCGTTCATTATTGTTCGACGTATGGAGTAAAGGACAGTAAAGCAAAAGTTTCAGCAATCGTATATGATCCGAAAATGGTCAAACGCACGATTTCTGTCAAGGAAGTAAAAAAAGCGTATCCAACTGCTAAACTTGATCCAATGTTCAACACGATGACCGTTTCAGCGAAAAAGGTCAACATTTATCTAAATTTAAATTCTGACCGTACACAAGTCATGTCAATTCTAGTAAAATATAACTAATGAGAAAAAGGATGACCTTATAGGCCATCCTTTTTATTTAACCTTTTTATAGACCGGCACGAGATGGTCGTAGGTATTTCGAATCAATTCAAGTAATGCATCATGGGACATTGTGCTGACTTTTTGGGCGGAAACATGCCGTCCGATTAAAAATTCAGCTTTTTTTACATCACGAAAACGAACTAATCCTTGTTCAAGGTTTGCATCAGTCACACGAACTGCTTCTTTTTTCATGTGATCGTAGGAAATGACGAAGTCCTCCGGTAAGTCCTGTAACAAATTTTGTTGCTCGAGAAGTTGTGTCGCGTATTGTTGTTTATTAGGAAGCTCGTAGATATAAGCGAGCCAAATGAACAAATGATCATCAAAGAGTCCGACTTGGAAATGCGGATGTTTTTTATAACCACGTTTGTTTGGAGAAAACGCCATCCACGTATCATTAGGCGGGTTTACCTTGCGTCTTGCATGTTGTGCGATGTGCACATACATATCCTCTGCGAGATTGACTGTCAAATCGGGTGAGACTTCAGCGCCAATCTGCCGGAAAACAGGTTGTATCCGTTCCCGGATCGCTTCCATCCGGTTTTCTAACCCTTCGATTTCAAACGTTTCGAAGGCTTCCTTTGTAAATTGAGTACTCATGTATTCATCACCTCTGTTTACATTGTAACAAATCCGTCTAGGAAAAAGAGCGTTTGAAGATTTTCTTAGGTGCAATGCAGTACACTTAAAAAAATAAAAATTTTTTAGGAAGGGGAACTCAACGTGCGTCGTTTTCAACAATACCTCCTTCGAAGCTGGGTCGTGTTCTTTATCGTCGTGATTGTCATTGATCTTATCGCGAGAGCAGACGGATACAGCCTCAGCATCGATTACTTTACATTCTTTTTGGTAGTAGCGTTATCGACGATTTTCGTCGTCGACCCGGTTCGTCGAAGACATATGAGTTTTACGTTCCACTTTGGATTTGTCCTGTATACCTTTTTAACATACGGATTGTTATCAGCGATTTGTGTCGGACAATTGACGATGCTGATTTACCAATTGCGTTCTTTTCATACGGCAATCGGACGACGGCGTATGCTGCACAATTATCCATTCAACGTCACGCTCGAACTCTTATTGATTTTGCCGGCAGGTTTAGCCTACAATGCGCTCGGTGGAACACACGGTCCGGATTTTTCACTCATCGGGAATATCGTACCGCTCGTGACGATGGTCGTCATCATGTGGGTCGTCCTCTTGTTCCAATATACATTGTCGAACTTCTTACTCGGAGAGAATATCCCGAGCAGCGTCATGATCCCGTTGCTACGTTTTGAAGCAGTCGTCATTACGGCAGAACTGTTATTTGGAGTTTTTAGTACCTTGATGGCCCAAAACAATGGAATCAGTGCATTGGTCATGACGGCATTTGCATTATTCATCATCAAACGTGCGCTCGGCAGTTCAGTTCATGCGAGTGACCGGATTGAACACTGGGAACAGATTGAGCGTCTAAAAGAAGCAGCGTGGCAGGACGGGGATTCCCAGTTCATCATCGAACGCTACTTAAAACAACTCAATCAATTCGTTAAACCTGACATCGCCTGGATAAAGTTTGATTTTGGAGAAGGAAAGACAGTCTATTATTCGCTGAAAGATGGACGGAAATTAAAAGCGGATCACGTCGAAGGAATCATCATCGAAGAATTGATTGAAAAAGAGGAAGTTCTCCTTTACGGCATGCAACAGGAGTGGGACATTCGCCTCTACGATTGTCTTCCTGAAGAAACACAATCGATTCTGTTCATCAAACCGGAAGCGACGGAAACCATCAATTGCTCGTTATTTTTAGCATCAGAAGCAAGTGGTGAATTCACGACAGATTTTGGTTATGAGCTGTATCGTGCATTGCGTGTGTTATCCTGGGCTGTTGAACGGGCCCAAGAACGACAACATCTTTTAATCGATAGCCGGACAGACGCCATGACAAAATTACCGAACTACCGTGCCTTGCAAGAGTGGGGCGATCGACGAATCAAGCAAAAGGATTTATATCCGTTCTCGGCATTAATGATTGACTTGGATCACTTTAAGCAAATCAATGATACCCATGGTCACGAAATCGGAGATGTTGTATTGTTCGAGGTCGCTAAACTCTTGATACAGGCGACACGCATCACAGACCTTGTCGCGCGGTACGGTGGGGAAGAGTTCGTCGTATTATTACCGAATACGGACATCGAATCGGCACGAATCGTTGCAGAGCGCATCCGTGAGACGCTACACGCCAATCCAATCGAAGTATCCGGTCATTCGTTAGAAATCACCGCAAGCATCGGAATCGATACGTTGAAAGAGTTAGGCGATCTTGCGAGCCTGATTCGAAATGCAGACCGTGCGATGTACGTAGGGGCTAAATTCCAGGGGCGTGACCGCGTTGCGTCATACCAAGAATGGAAAGAAAAAGTGATTTAATATAACGGTGCTGACTCATAAGTGTAGCCCAAACAATCTTTTTGACAGACGTTTTCGTCCTACATCAAATCAAGTGGCCGATGCTTCCATCTTTTCACGGAAGCATCGGCCACTACTATTAAACATGAAACAGACCAGTCGAGGTTTCGAATGGTCTGTTTAGCGTGTGAACTATAAAATAGGAAGAAAATGAATGCACTAGACTGATTATTGCGCTTGTTGGTTACTCATACGGATTTCACTCTCGATCGCATGAATAGCGGCTGACCATGAACCATAGCGATGGAGCAATGCTTTTGTAGAGGGTTTGTTGTTTCGCTTCGCCCACTCACGGTAAGCTTCAAAAGACAATGAGAATCCGACTTCTTCAATTGCTTGTCGAAGTGATGCCGCAAGCTCAGCTTTCGAATACGTGACGCTTGCTTCGAGTCCTGCTGCTGTACAGGCATCATGCCAAGAACCAAACATCTTCACAATATGATAGTGGCTCGGTGCATGGTGGACCGACTTCCGCCAAATTTGGTACTTCTTCAAGGTAATCGTCGAACCGACATCTTTCGCATACCGGTGGAAAGAATTCAGAATTTCATCTTTCGTATATTTCGGTGCCCGCTCCAGCTCTTCCGGTTGCTGATCGATATGCCATTCAAAACCTGCGGCAGATAAAGCTTCCGGCCACGAACCGAATTGACGGATGATGTTTTCAGGTAATGGCCAACCATGTATAACGGCATAGCGGCGGTAGATCGTCCGGCGTGGCCGGTCTTGAATCAGTTCGCCGACTGCACGGATGGCTTCAATCATCTCGATTTGTTCTTCTGTGAATGTTTGTTGACTCGTCAGTACACGTTGCTTCAAAGATGAGTCCTCCTTCCTAAATAATCGTAGTGTTGAGGCAAAAGTCCTCTATATAGAATGTATCGGCACTTTTTCATTAAATCTGAAGAATTACCGCGAATTATTGTAAAAAAAAGTGAATTTAGTTTCTTCTGCATAAGTATAAATGGAAGTAATACAAATGAAAACAGAATGTTACCACTTTTTAATCAATATTTAAAAAACAGTACATTCGCCCCATATGGAAAAAAAGACCAGACCCGCGTAAAGCGAGGCTGGCCTTTAGAGATCTTGTATGCTTATCTTCCTTCGATGTATGTCCATTTGAACGAAGTATCCGCTCCGACTTTGTGGTTGACGATTCCTTTAACGTAAGGTTTACGTAAGAGGGAAGCACCGCGTTGGTACATGACAGAGATTGCTTGATCGTCTTCGAGTAAGACTTTTTCAGCATCCTTCAGTGACTGCCAGCGTGTTTCGGCATTCGCGTCTTTCATTGCAGATTTGATGAGTGAATCGTACTTTTCGCTTGAGTACTTACCACGGTTGTACGGTCCACCAGTCATCCACATATCGAGGAACGTCATTGGATCCTGGTAGTCAGGTCCCCAACCAGCGAATGAAAGTTCGAATTCACCTTTCGATTCAAGATCTAATTTGTTTTTGAATGGCTGCTGCTTGATTGTTACTTCAAGACCAGGAAGGTTTTTCTCCCATTCACCTTTGAGGTATTCAGAGATTTTTTTCGAGTTGTCATCATCATATGAGAGAAGCTCGAGTTTAACTTTGTCTTTGCCTTCTGCTTTTAGACCTTTCTCGAATGATGCTTTTGCAGATGAAGCATCGAATGAACCGAAGCCTTCGTTGCCGTCGCGGAAGTCTTTTCCGTCCGGACCATTTGCGAATTCTTGCGGGACATAGTAGTATGCCGGGATTGAACCGTTGTTTAAGAGGACTTTCGCCATTTGTTCTTTGTCATATCCTGAGTCGATCGCTTTACGGATATCTTTATTTTTGAGCAATTCGTTTTTGAAGTTCATTTGGATATAGTACATTGATGCATCGAGACGTGTTTGGAAATCTTCATCATCTTTATATTGATCGACGAATTCGCTTGTCAAACCGACTGTATCGATGTCGCCTTTTTCGTACAGGTTGACAGCCGTTGAAACTTCTTTAACGACTTTGTAGTTAACTTCTTCAAGTTTAACTGCGTCAGCATCCCAATACTGATCGTTCTTTTTGTACGACCAACCGACTTCTGTTTTCCAGTCTGTTAGTTGGAATGGACCGTTGTAAAGGAAGTTTTCAGGATCTTTCGCGAAATCTTTACCTTTTTCTTCGACGAATTCCTGCTTAAGCGGCATGAATGAACCGAATCCAGTCAAGGCTTTGAAGTAGTCTGCAGGTTGTGTCAACTTAACTTCGAGTGTCTTGTCATCGACTGCTTTGACACCGACATCTTCCGCTTTCCCTTTACCAGTGTTGTAGCCTTCCGCTCCATCGATGACATACATGATATAAGCATATTGCGAACCGCTATCAGGGTCGAGGACACGTTTCCAAGCATATTCGAAGTCTTTTGCTGTGACATCGCTGCCGTCAGACCATTTTGAATCGCGTAATTTGAATGTGTATGTAAGTCCATCTTCCGAGACGTCAACATTTTCTGCAACACCTGGTGTTGGCTCTTGGTTTTCATCAAGACGGAAGAGACCTTCTTGAACGTTGTTTAAAACTGTGAAAGAAACAGAGTCTGTCGCGACTGTCGGGCTAAGTGCCGGGATGTCTGATCCGCTTGTTAAATTCAAGACTTGCTTGTCATCTGATTTTGCAGTGTCTGTCGAGCCGGATGTGTCTTTCGAGTCATCTGTTGATGAACAAGCTGCCAAGCTTGATCCTGCGATTGTTAGTGCACCAACGAGTGCGAGTGTTTTTTTCTTCTTCATAATGATAAGTTCCCTCCCAAGAATAAATATATATGATGATAAAATGAGTACCCGATAGTTAGAGCGATCCGGTGTCCTATGAAAAAAATAAGAGGGGTCATCGCCTTTTACTTTTGTTGAAGGAAAGCACCGGATCAACTTGTTTCTAATAATAAATACAATATTCAGAAAAATCAATAGAATATTTTCAGATTATTTCAAAAACATTAAAAATATGAGCAATACCAAGGTTTTTTATGTGAAAAAAATTTTTGAAAGGATAAAATTGGTAGCGATAAAATGATTGTAAAATTAAAAAACACGCTACATCCGTAACGTGGTCAGCGTGTAGACAAAGTGATATCGGAAGATGAAAGCGTCTTTTTTCGTTGCTTTCCTCGGGCGAGGCGCAAGCCGTTGCTCCTTGATCCTCACGACCAACGAGCAGGGTCTTGCCTGCCTCTGAACGTGCGTTAAAAACGCACTTTTTCCCGTAGGAGGTGACGCTTTTCAGGTAACATCGTGACGGAAAGCCGAGCATGCGGACGGTTTAGAGCGCAATCCGTCTCGAATCGCTTAGAACCGCGAACTTTGCCTCTCGTTATAGCATATTCACTCTTCATAAGAGTTTGTCTACATTGAAACAGGCTACATCAGTAGCGTGTTTTTCTTTTTAATCAAGTGATTTTACGTAGTTTAAGGCTTCAGAAACATGATCTTTAACTTTAACGCTCCGCCATTCTTGGATTAATTCACCCGCCTCATCAACTAAAAACGTTGAACGGACGATCCCGTAATATTCCTTACCGTAGTTCTTTTTGAGTTGCCAGACCCCATACTGTTCGCAGACCGTATGATCGACATCAGAGAGAAGCTGAAACGGAAGTTCATATTTTGAGATAAAGTTTTGATGCCGTTTTTGACTGTCAGCGGAGATGCCGAGAATGACGGTATTTTCAGCCGCGAAGGCGTCCGTCGCGTCACGGAAGTCACAGGCTTCCGTCGTACAACCCGGTGTCGAGTCCTTCGGATAGAAGTAGAGAATGACTTTCTTACCACGATAATCGGCGAGTGAAATGTCTTCGCCTGTAGCGTTCGGTAACGTAAATGTCGGTGCGTTCATAAAAGAGTCCTCCTTTAACCTAGTTCCATATTCAGTTGATCAGCGTACTTTCCGAGTTTCTTTTGTAAGCTTTCCTTTAATGGGTCAAGTGCAATTAAATATTTTTCGTAGTCTGTTCCGGCCTTCGCAGTTTTGAGTAATAGATCTTGTTCATCGACATACCAGTCCGCGTAATCGGAATAATAATCGACTAATACTTCGGGATTGCCTTCGTTGCCGAGTGCCATACCGTAAATCATTAAGATGTTACTGTTCATTTCGAGTGCCATATAGTCGGTTTGGGCATTGACGCGTGTGAACACTTTATCCTGTTCATCTTCCGGTGTGTTCCCGACGGCTTCTGCTGCTTTGGCATTGACGCCATATTCGTCTGCATTAAATGAATCAAACATCTCAGCGAGCGTCGTGAAGACGGCTGGTTCAAAGGTCGTTGGTGCGATGACAGCTTTCCATTCCCCATCTTTTTTCAGGAATAACTTCGACGCACGGTTTGGGAGCGGGGACCCGTCCGCATCATTGAACTCATGGATGATGTAGGCGACGTCGCCTTGTTGGAAGCTTTTAACGACCTTACCAGGCGTAACGTTCAGGTTTTTAGCACCAATCGCTGCTGCGCGTAACGGTTCATCTTCACCCGTGTACTCAATCTTAGCGAGTGCTTTCGCATCAGCTGATCCCGTTTTCCCTAACGTATCTTGATAGGCTTGATAGACATCAAGAACGGCTTGATCGGCTTGCGCGACTTGTTTCGTTTCCGTCGTCTTCGGGGATTCAGTATCTGTAGAGGAAGTGGAATCGTTCCCACATCCGACTAACAGAATGCTCGTTGATAGTAGAGCTGTGATTAATCGTTTCATATAGGACCTCCTAAATCAGAATCAACAGGAATGATGGAATGAAGTGTTTACTGTCTTCACCATACAGGATATTCGCTTTTTTGAGTAGGAAATAGGTACACTAGTCTAAAGGGGAGTGGATAAAACATGAAAATTCACGTAACGGATGAAGCATTACAATACTTTAAAGATGAGATGGAAGCGAAGGAAGGCGACACGATTCGCTTTTTCGCGAAATACGGCGGATCGACGGATTTGACACAAGGATTTTCGGTCGGTGTCCATATGGAAGAAGTCGAACGGGCAGCTGTTGAAGAAGTCGTGGACGGGATTCATTTCGTCGTCTCCGATCAAGATGAGTGGTTGTTCCAGGAGCAGGACGTCAAGGTCTCAATCCAAAACGAAGAGATCGTCTTTTCCCAAGCAACTGAATAATTCGAGCGAAACGTGAGCGGGAGAACGCAGCCTGCTCATTTTTTTTGACTAGAATAATTGTAAGCGGCGTCATGCTTCTGTACAATGGAGAATGTAAGCGATTAAAAGTATGTATAAAGGGGGAATAGAGATGATTCCGTACAAACACGAACCATTCACGGACTTCTCACAAGAAGCGAACAAGAAAGCGTTCGAGGAGGCACTTGCACTCGTATCGCAAGAGCTAGGAAAAGATTATCCGCTCGTCATCGGGGGCAAACATGTGACGACGGAAGATAAAATCGTTTCGGTCAATCCGGCAAACAAAGAAGAGATCGTCGGACGTGTCTCAAAAGCGACACAAGCACACGCAGAGGATGCGATGCAGGCAGCTGTCACAGCATTCGAAACGTGGAAATTCGTCAATCCGAGTGTTCGTGCGGACGTCCTGTTCAAAGCGGCGAACATCATCCGTAAACGCAAACATGAATTCTCGGCTTACCTCGTCAAAGAAGCTGGGAAACCATGGAACGAAGCAGATGCGGATACAGCAGAAGCAATCGATTTCCTTGAATATTATGCACGTCAGATGCTCGTCTTAAAAGACGGCAAAAAAGTCGAGAGTCGTCCGGGTGAATACAACCGTTACGATTACATCCCACTCGGTGTCGGGGTCATCATCTCACCATGGAACTTCCCACTCGCGATCATGGCAGGGACTGCGGTTGCGGCAATCGTCGCCGGAAACCCGATTCTCTTGAAACCGGCATCGACGACACCAGTCGTCGCTGCTAAATTCGTTGAAGTCATGGAGCAGGCAGGTCTTCCGGCTGGCGTCTTGAACTTCATCCCGGGACCAGGGGCAGAAGTCGGGGATTACCTCGTCGACCACCCGAAAACACGTTTCATCAGCTTCACAGGCTCACGTGATGTCGGTCTCCGGATTAACGAACGTGCTTCGAAATTAAATGACGGTCAAATCTGGCTCAAACGTGTCATCGCAGAGATGGGCGGAAAAGACACGATGGTCATCGATGAGTCAGCCGATCTTGATTACGCGGCAGACATGATCACAAAAGCAGCATTCGGCTTCTCAGGTCAAAAATGTTCAGCATGTTCACGTGTCGTCGCACTCGACTCTGTCTACGACGAGTTACTCGAAAAAGTTGTTGCGAATACAGCAAAACTGAGCATCGGGAACCCGGTCGACGTGACGAACAACGTCGGTCCTGTCATCGATGCAGCGGCATTCAAAAAAATCACGTCGTACTTCGATATCGCAAAACAAGAAGGACGGATTGCAGCAGGCGGAACGGCTGACGATTCAACAGGCTTCTTCGTCTCACCAACGGTCGTCGCGGACGTTCAACCGACGGATCGTTTGATGCAAGAAGAAATCTTCGGACCGGTCGTTGCGTTCACGAAAGCGAAAGACTTTAAAGAAGCAATCGCGATCGCGAACAACACGGAGTACGGTTTGACAGGGGCAGTCATCACACAAGACCGGACAAACCAAGAGTACGCACGGGCGAACTTCCATGTCGGGAACCTCTATTTCAACCGTGGTTGTACAGGCGCAATCGTCGGGTACCAACCGTTTGGTGGCTTCAACATGTCAGGAACGGATTCAAAAGCCGGTGGACCGGATTATTTAACACTCCACTTGCAAGCAAAAACGACTTCAGAAATGTTCTGAATTAGTGTTTAATAGATGAAACGGGTATGCGACCTGCATATCCGTTTTTTTATACACCATAGAAAAGGGGGAGCAAGGATGAACGGAATGTGGTTAGCGATTTTACTGTATCTCGGTCTGATGGTGACGCTTGGCGTGATGGCGTATTACCGGACGAAAAACATGAATGATTATATGCTTGGAGGACGTACGATCGGGCCCGTCGTCACTGCACTCTCAGCCGGAGCAAGCGATATGAGCGGGTGGTTGTTGATGGGATTGCCGGGTGCGATGTTTGCAACTGGTCTGTCCAGTGGATGGATCGTGATCGGCCTATTGCTCGGAGCTTATGCAAACTGGGTGCTTGTTGCGCCACGTCTGCGGGCGTATACGGCGCATGCGGGCGACGCCATCACGATTCCCGACTATTTCGAAAAACGATTCCATGACAAAAGTGGTGTGTTGCGTACAGTTTCAGCTGGAGTTATCTTAATATTCTTTATAATGTACGCATCGAGCGGGTTTGTCGCCGGCGGTCGGCTGTTTGAAGCGGTCTTCGGTTTAGAGTACACGACGGGTCTTTGGATTTTAGCAGGCGTCGTCATCGCCTACGTGTTCCTTGGCGGATTCCTCGCCGTCAGTTGGACGGATGTCGTCCAAGGGATGATCATGGTCATCGCACTCTTGATTGTTCCGGGTGTCGCCCTTTCACTGAGCGGCGGGATCAATGAGACGCTCGAGACGATTCGGACGACGGATGGTTCAAAACTTGAACTGTTTAAAGGAACGACGATTATCGGCATCATCTCCTTACTCGCTTGGGGACTCGGCTACTTTGGTCAGCCGCACATCATCGTCCGTTTCATGGCGATACGTAACTTGAGTGAAATGAAGTCGGCCCGCCGGATTGGGATGGTTTGGATGACCTTCTCCATCATCGGCGCGATGGTGACAGGATTATTCGGTTATGCGTACTTTACGCAACAGGCGATTGAGCTGAACAACCCGGAGAACGTCTTCATTCAGCTTTCGCGTGATCTATTCCCGGGCTTCATTACCGGTCTCTTACTCGCAGCGTTACTCGCTGCCATCATGTCGACGATTTCGACACAGCTACTCGTCTCTTCGAGTGCTGCGACCAATGACTTTTATCAACGCTTCATGAAGCGGACGCCTTCAGACAAAGAGTTGATGCTCGTCGGTCGTATCATGGTGCTGGCGGTTGCCTTACTTGCCATTGCGTTATCGTTCGGCGCACAAAAATCGATTTTGACACTCGTCGGGTACGCGTGGGCAGGATTCGGTTCTGCTTTTGGTCCGGTCGTCTTGTTCAGCTTACTGTGGCGCCGGATGAACAAAGCGGGAGCACTCGCTTCGATGCTGACGGGATCCGTCGTCGTCATCGCCTGGATTTTAGTCAAACTGTACGTGAAGGATTTACCGTTCTATATTTCGGAGATGTATGAAATGATTCCTGCATTCCTCGCGTCGACGATTGCACTCGTTGTCGTCAGTCTGGCGACGGCTGAACCAAGTGAAGCGGTCTACCGTGAGTTTGATGAAGTAAAGGCGCAGTTGAAAGGTGTCGAACCAGAGCGGAAAATCGTGTAAGTGAACAGCAGGTCATGTAAGGACTGAACTCAGACTGTAGACAACGTGCTATCGGGAGATCAAGCGTCTTTTCCCGTAGGAGTCAACGAAACGTGATGCTTTTTAGGTGATACCGTGACGGAAAGCCGGGTATGCAGGCAGTTTAGGGCGCAATTCGTCTTGAATTGCCGTGAAGACGAGTCAAGACGGGGAAGCGCAGTAAGACAGTATGCGAATAGATAAGCTTCAATCTTCATCAGCGTTTGTCTACAATCTGATCGAAGTTCACTTGAATGTGAACTTCGATTTTTTTTGTGGTTAGAATGCGCGGTCAAAAAGAATGGTAGATGGCTTGATTTCAGGACTGAATGATTCAGTTTACTTTGTTAATAAGTATTTCCGTGAAGCATGTATGTTGCCTGAAGGAAAGAAAAGCGTATACTTGCAACTAAAGAGAGGTGTTCAATATGGTCAGTCAACCGGTAGCACCGGTCGAACGATTGAAAAAAAGACAATTTATCGGTCCGGCCTTTGTTGCCGCCGTCGCGTACCTCGACCCGGGGAACTTTGCGACGAACATGACGGCCGGCGCCCAGTACGGATTTTTATTACTTTGGATCATCGTCGCAGCGAACTTGATGGCGGTCGTCATCCAAACGTTGTCAGCAAAACTTGGACTCGTCAGTAATATGAGCTTGGCGGAAGTCATCCGGGACGAGCTATCGCCCGTTGCCCGACTGTTTTACTGGGCACAGGCAGAACTCGTCGCCATGGCGACGGATCTCGCGGAATTCGTTGGTGCCGCACTCGGATTTCATTTGTTATTTAATATTGATATGAAAATCGCTGCGCTGTTAACAGCCATCGCGTCGTTCGTCATTCTCGGCTTTGAACGGAAGGGCTTACACCATTTCGAAGCCGTCATCGCTGGACTGGTCCTCGTCATTGCCGTTGCATTCGCGATCCAAGTCATTCAAGTCGAGCCGAACGTGCGGGACATGGCAGGGGGCTTGATTCCCGGATTCGAGGGAACACCGAGTATCGTCCTTGCTGCCGGGATGTTAGGGGCAACGGTCATGCCGCACGCGATTTATTTGCACTCGGATTTGACGAAACGCCGGATGGGGAAAATTGCGGATAAACGAGGATTGATGAAAATTCAGACGCTCGATATTTGGGCAGCGATGTTAATCGCAGGGGCGGTCAATGGGGCGATGCTCGTCATCGCGGCGACAGTCTTCTTCGGAACCGATCAAAAAGCAGCGACACTTGAAAGTATTTTTTCAGGACTCGGGACATCGCTCGGTGGAACAGCACCGTACTTGTTCGGGGTCGCCTTACTCGTCTCCGGTCTTGCATCATCAAGTGTCGGGACAATGTCCGGCGATGCGATTATGCGTGGGTTCCTAAAGATTGAGATTCCGATTTTCCTTCGTCGGAGCATCACGATGGCGCCAGCCATTGTATTGTTGTTATCGGGATTTGATCCGACGCGTGCTTTAATCTGGAGTCAGGTCGCCTTATCGTTCGGGATTCCGTTCGCGCTGATTCCATTGATTCGGGCAACGTCGAGTGGGCGAATCATGGGTGACTTCAAGAACGGGATGAAGATGAAACTCCTTGCCTGGAGTATCGTGACGATCGTCATCATCTTCAATGTCTATTTACTGGTTGATCTCTTAGTTTGAATATTCTGTTATTTTGTTTTGTAAAACAGTCGCACGGGTAATGAATTACTAGAAGCTTTCCGCCCGAAAGCTTTGCTACCCCTATAAGGACGATGGTGCGGACCTCCCCCCGATGCACCATCGTCTTTTTTGTCTGACTAAAAAGTGCTATGATTAGAAATAGTGTAAAATATACTGAAAAAGTTCCGGAGGTGGAATGACATGGCAAATATTAATGAAGAGCAAGTCCGCCACGTGGCGCATTTGGCACGCCTTGCCGTGACAGATGAAGAAGTACAACAATTTACGGTTCAGCTCGAAAAAATTCTCGGTTTTGCTGAGCAACTAAATGAACTTGATACGACAGGAGTCGAACCAACGACACATGTCCTTGATTTAAAGAACGTCTTACGAAAAGACGAAGTACGCCCATCGCTTCCGCGCACGGAAGTAGAACGACTCGCACCTGATTGGGAAGCCGGACAAGTCCGCGTCCCAGCAGTGTTCGAATAAGGAGGAGACCACAGAGATGTCACTTTTTGAGCATGGTGTCAAAAAACTGCATACACTCGTCAAGGATGGCGAAGTGAAAGTATCGGATCTCGTTCAAGAATCGTTTGATCAAATCGATCGTGTTGACGGGAAGGTCGGTGCCTTTTTATCCTTGAACGAAGACGCATTCGAACAAGCAAAACGGATGGATGAGCTCGCAAAACATGAAGCAAACCCACTGTTCGGCTTACCGATCGGTGTAAAAGATAATATCGTCACAAAAGGGATGACGACGACATGCGGCTCGAAATTCCTCGAGAACTTCGTCCCTGCGCACGACGCGACTGTCGTCGAACGCTTACATGAAGCAGGTGCCATCACAATCGGTAAACTGAACATGGATGAATTCGCGATGGGGTCTTCCAATGAGAACTCAGCATACAAACCGGTCCGTAACCCATGGAACACAAAACACGTTCCAGGTGGATCTTCAGGTGGCTCAGCTGCTGCTGTTGCGGCAGGAGAAGTCTTGTTCAGTCTCGGTTCTGATACAGGTGGTTCGATTCGTCAACCGGCTGCCTATTGTGGTGTCGTCGGTTTAAAACCAACGTATGGTCTCGTTTCACGTTTCGGTCTCGTCGCATTCGCGTCATCACTCGACCAAATCGGACCATTGACACGGACGGTCGAAGACAACGCCTATTTGCTCAGCGCGATCGCAGGGCATTGTGACATGGATTCGACGTCAGCGAACGTCGACCATATTGATTATACGAAAGCACTAACAGGTGATATCAAAGGCTTAAAAATCGCCGTTCCAAAAGAATACTTCGGTGAAGGTGTCAGTGAATCTGTGAAAGACAACATTCGTGCAGCCATCAAAAAACTCGAGTCCCTCGGAGCGACGGTCGACGAAGTATCCCTTCCGAACTCGAAGTACGCGCTTGCGACGTATTACTTACTCGCTTCATCGGAAGCCTCATCGAACTTAGCCCGCTTTGACGGAATCCGTTACGGTGTCCGTGCTGAAGCAGATGCACTCGAAGATGTCTTCAAGTATTCACGTGCCCAAGGATTCGGCGACGAAGTAAAACGCCGCATCATGCTTGGAACGTATGCGTTAAGTTCAGGTTATTACGACGCGTATTATAAAAAAGCGCAACAAGCGCGGACATTGATTAAAAAAGATTTTGATGACGTCCTCGCGAACTATGATGTCATCATCGGACCGACGGCACCTACACCTGCATTCGAACTCGGTGCGCAAAACGATGATCCTGTCACGATGTATGCGAATGATATCTTGACGATTCCAATCAACTTAGCGGGTGTTCCGGCGATTTCGGTCCCGGCAGGTCTCGTCGACGGATTACCAGTCGGTCTACAAATCATCGGAAAACACTTTGACGAGGCGACGATCTATCGTGCGGCGCATGCTTTCGAGCTTGCAACGGGCGGATTCGCGCTTCCGAAGTTATAAGGAGAGTGCGTTATGAACTTTGAAACGGTTATCGGCATCGAGGTCCACGCCGAACTAAATACAAATACAAAAATGTTTTGTGGCTGTGCCCGTGAGTACGGTGCGGAAACAAATACGAAGACCTGTCCGATTTGTCTCGGACACCCGGGCGTACTTCCGATGGTCAATGAAAAAGCAGTCGAACTCGCGGTTCGTGCGGCAATGGCGCTCAACTGCCACGTCGCCGATCAAACAAAATTCGACCGGAAGAATTACTTCTATCCGGATACGCCGAAAGCCTACCAAATCTCACAATTCGATCAGCCAATCGGGTTTGATGGATTCATCGATGCGGAAGTCGACGGTGAAACAAAACGCTTCCGGATTGAACGGGTCCATTTAGAAGAAGATGCCGGGAAGATGAACCATACGGGTGCTAATCATTCTGTCGTCGACTTTAACCGGACGGGCGCACCTTTGATTGAAATCGTCAGTGAAGCCGACATGCGTTCACCAAAAGAAGCGGTCGCCTACCTCGAACGTTTGAAAGAAGTCCTGCAATACGCAGGCGTCTCGGACGTGAAGATGGAAGAGGGTTCGTTACGGTGCGACTGTAACATCTCAGTCCGTCCTTACGGGCAAGAGAAGTTCGGAACAAAAACCGAATTGAAGAACCTCAACTCGTTCGGGAACGTCTTAAAAGGACTCGAATTCGAAGAAGACCGTCACCGTAAACTTTTACTGGCGGGTGGCGTCATGCGTCAAGAAACACTTCGGTTTGACGAAGCGAAAAAACAGACTGTCTTGATGCGTGTGAAAGAAGGCGCGTCCGATTACCGGTACTTCCCAGAACCGGATCTCGTCAAGCTCGTCCTCGACGAAGACTGGAAAGAAGCGATTCGTGCCGCGATTCCGGAACTTCCGGATGCACGTCGTGTCCGCTATCAAGAAACGCTCGGTTTATCCGCGTATGACGCGAAACAATTAACCGTCACACGCGAGATGGCTGAGTACTTCGAAGCGACGATTGCTGCCGGTGCAGAACCGAAAGCGGCAGCGAACTGGACAGTCGGTGAAGTACAAGGACACTTGAACAAGTCGAGTGAAACGTTCGAAACAATCAAACTGACACCGGCACGTCTCGCCGAGATGATCGAATTGATTGCCGGCGGAACGATTTCTTCGAAAATCGCGAAACAAGTTTTCGCGGCGACGATCGAACAGGGTGTCGAACCGCGTCAGTATGTCGAAGAACAAGGACTCGCTCAAATTTCTGACGAGGGTCTCTTACGAGGACTGATCGTCGAGATGTTCGAAGCAAATCCGGCTGTCGTCGAAGAACTCGTGGGTGGACGAGACCGGAAAAAAGGTTTCGTCATCGGTCAAATCATGAAGAAAACGAAAGGGATGGCGAATCCGGCCCTCCTCGATCAACTCTTCCATGAAGAACTCGAAAAATTAAAATAATCCTTTAAATCGTAGTAGATGTCCCCATTTTCCGTCTCGTAATCAGGCGGAAAACGGGAACATCTTTTTTTTCGGCTTTGTAATGTAGCAAAACTTCATGTAAAATAAAACAGTTATGTATCAAATGGACCGGTTGATTAAAAAGGAGAAAAACTTATGAGACCTAGAGCGCGAGTGATTTATAACCCGACTTCCGGGAAAGAGATGGTAAAGCGAAATCTGCCGTATATCTTAGACCGGCTTGAAGCAGCGGGTTATGAGACTTCCGTCTATTCGACGAAAGCGGTCGGTGACGCAACACATGAAGCAGCACGGGCCTGTGAAGCTGAATTTGACCTCGTCGTGGCTGCGGGTGGAGATGGAACGTTAAACGAAGTCATCAGTGGGATGGCTGCCTACAAGATTCGCCCTAAACTGGGTGTCTTGCCTGTCGGGACGACGAATGATTTTGGACGAGCGATGCGGATTCCGTTGACGATTGAAGGCGCGATGGATGTCATCTGCACCGGCTATACGATGCCTGTCGACATTGGGAAGATTGAAGGAACGACGGGTGTTCATTATTTCATCAACATCGCAGGTGGCGGCATCATGACGGAGTTGTCTTACGAGGTTCCGTCAAAACTCAAAACGGCACTCGGACAACTCGCTTATTACGTCAAAGGGATGGAGAAGTTACCACAAATCCGTCCGACGTATGTCGAACTCGAACATGAAAAAGGGACGTTCAAAGGCGAAGTCATGTTGTTTTTGACTTCGAATACGAACTCCGTTGGTGGCTTTGAGAAGCTATCTCCGAATGCGTCACTCAATGATGGACGGTTTGATTTATTCATCTTAAAAAAATGTAATCTTGTCGAACTGATTCGCGTCATGCGTCTCGCCTTAAAAGGGGATCACTTCTCGGATCCTTGTGTCGAGCATGTCACGACTTCATTCGTCCGGATGAAAAATACTTCTGAGATGAGCTTGAACATCGACGGTGAGTTCGGTGGCACCTGTGAAGGGGAGATGACGAATTTACAGTCGCATTTCGATGTCATGACACCGAAGTTCCGGATCGATGAGATGGAACTGATTAATACACAACTACAAGAAACAGAAACAAACCTCGCGTAAGGCGCGGGGTTTTCTAGGAGGAACCCAATTATGATCCCAGTACAAAAAAATGACGAGCACGTCGTCGATATCGTTGATTTGACGCACGACGGTTCAGGTGTCGCACGAATCGATGGTTATACGGTCTTCATTCCAGGAGCTTTACCGACGGAACAAGTCAAAATCAGAATTACGAAAACAACGAAATCATATGGTTTCGGACGAATTATCCGTCAAAAGACGAAGAGTGTTGACCGTGTCGAGCCGCCATGTCCTGTCTACAACCAATGTGGGGGCTGCCAACTGCAACACTTATCATATGATGCAGAACTCGTCTTTAAGCACAACCGTGTTCGTGATGCATTTGCCCGCCTCGCAGGACTCGAAATTCCGGTCCATGAAACAATCGGGATGGAAGATCCATGGGGCTACCGCAATAAAGCACAAGTCCCGGTCGCTTTCCAGTCGAACAAGTTGATGGCCGGTTTTTACCAAAAACGGAGCCACCGCATCATCGATATGGATTACTGCTTGATTCAAAACAAGGAAAATGATGAAGCAATCCAAGCGGTCCGTAAAGTCCTCGCTGACTTAAAAGTCCCAGCTTACGATGAAAAGAAACAAACGGGTGTCATCCGTCACATCATGGCACGTCACGGGTACCATACGAATGAATTGATGATCGTCCTCGTGACGAAGGTCAAACAATTGCGTGGTATCGATAAAATCGTCGCCGGCATCTTAAAAGCCGTCCCGAACGTGACATCGATTCAACACAACATCAACCCAGAGGATACGAACGTCATCTTAGGGAAAAAGAACATCGTCCTGCACGGACCAGCTGTCATCCGCGATCAAATCGCCGGATTGACGTATGAAATCTCGCCACATTCATTCTTCCAAGTCAATCCGTTGCAAACGGAGAAACTATACGGTAAAGCACTGGAGTATGCACAATTGACAGGTGAAGAAATCGTCGTCGACGCGTATTGCGGTATCGGCTCGATTTCATTATCACTTGCACAACAAGCGAAACATGTCTACGGGATTGAAATGGTTCCTCAAGCAATCGACGACGCACGTCGCAACGCAGCTGCGAACGGTATCGACAACGTATCATTCGAGTATGGAACGGCTGAATCCGTCATGCCGGCACTCGTCAAAGCTGGAATCAAACCGGACGTCATCGTCGTTGACCCGCCGCGTAAAGGCTGTGACGAAGAATTCCTGCGTGCTGCGGCTGAAGTGGCACCAAAACGAATCGTCTATGTCTCATGTAACGCGTCAACTCAAGCACGTGACGCGAAGTTGCTTGCTGAACTTGGTTACAAGCTGATGGAAGTCACACCTGTCGATATGTTCCCGCATACGACACACGTCGAGAGTGTAGCTCTTTTCGTAAAAATGTAAGAGCAACTTTCTAACTAAAGGAAAAGCGGGGTTGGAGCATGCTGATCGAATGTACAAAAAAACTAGCAGATGCGATGAAAATCAACTTAACTCCGTATGAGACAACTCACGCAGGTTCTTTTTATGAATGGCATGCGAATGTGTTCACGTTTGATCGAAGAAAATGTGTTGTCTTGATGAATAACAAAACAAGATATAGTATCGTCTTCTACGGCATGAAAATGAAAGAATTCAAACAATTTGATGTCATTGCCTTGAAGGCAATCAAGGACACATTTTTAGCAGAAGGATTTTCTAATGCGGTCGTGGATCGTTATCTGGAACGGTGCGGTGACGTCCAGTACTCGAAGACACATGATCGAAGTATCATCGGACAATTGAATGATGCCATCATTAGTATTTCGTGGAAGCTTGAGGACTTTTTACCGACAGAACAAGTGCATATGATGGATTTAAGTATGTGGATCGGAGAAAATTTATTGTGTGGTCCAATCGGCTATGCAGCGCCGGTCGATCTTTTAAAAAAAGAGTTCGACTCGTCCTTTTAACTAAATCAGGCGATTCAAAAAACAGGCCCCCTTCGTGTAAACGGAGGGGGCCTGTTGTCGGTTAAAAAACTAAATCGTCAGCTGCGTTTTACAGGTAGTGCCGTTGTCGATAATGGGTGGGTGTCTCACCAGTCGTCTGTTTAAACGCTTGACTGAAGTGACTTTGGCTCGAAAAATGCAGTTTGTTTGATATCGTCAGCAACGAATCATCAGACGAACGGAGCAAGCGTTTCGCCTCCCGGATTCGCTCCCGGATGACATACCGGGCAAGCGGTAGACCAGTTTCGTCCTTGAACAGGACGGATAGGTAATTGGAGGAGACGTGAATCGCATGACTGATTGAAGAGACGGACAACGGATCGTAAAGATGCTGTTGAATGTAACGGATGGCAGCTAAGACGTGTGGCGAGTGTCGTAACTCTTGGATTTGCTTGACGGCTTCTGCAAAACTGACAGTAATCCGGACGTGACGATTACGAAGTTCAGAGATACTGTTTGCTGCTTCAATCGAATCAATCATCCGGTCGCTGAGTGAGAAGGCTTCGTCCGGTTCAAGTCCACCGATAATGGCAGCACGTGCGCTGAGCAGGACCGTTCCAAGTAGGAGATTCTTTTCTGCCCGAAGTGGTTGATGGCGTGCGAGCGAGCCGAATTCACCATAAGCAGGTAAGGAATAAGTCGTCGCCAATCGCTCGCTTTGACCGGAGGAAATCCAGTCGATGATTTGCTGTTCGCGTTGCCAAGCTTTGCGGTAGGCTGTCGTTCCTGTATGGGCAGGTACGTCTGCGACGAGCGGGATTTCTTCTTCGACGATTTCAGACTCCGTCCGGATTGCGCGGGACGGGAGCTGTCGTCCGTTCAATAACCGATAGACGAGGTGAGCGCAGTCGATTAATCGATTTTCAGTCGTCCGAGGTAACGATTTATAAAATTGGTGATAAGACTCATCCTGAATATGCGCGCGAAACAAGGCGGATTGTAACAGGACGGGACCAATTCGGTATTGCCCTTGATCTGCGACGGCAATGAATAAATACGCCGTTCCATCTTTTAGCGTGTAGAGGAGTGGGACCGATTCAGCAGTCGGCCACTCGGCTTCAAGCGTCAATTGATCGGGATGGACAGGCGCGGTTGGTCGTACATGAAGTGAATCGTTTTCATGTGATTGGTACGATACAAAAAAACCGGTCGTCCCATAAATACTTTCAGCAATCTGGATTAAATCGTCTGTTTGTAGCGGCTTCATGGGTCTACTCCTCTCGGTAGAAATCATTAAGTCTAGTCTAAGGGGTGTACAAGAAATTGTATAGGGAGGAACGAAAAGAAGGAACCTGCGCGTGGCAGGTTCCTTTTTTAATAAGGCTTATCAACGATTGTCTGATTCCTGCTGATTAGTCGAATCATCGAGCACTTCTTCAGCATCAAGTTCAAACAAGTCGCTATCGCTTGTCTGTTCCAATTCGGTCACGGCTGCTTCGTCCGCAACTTCATCAGACGCATCGGCATGAGGCAGTTCGTCAGCTTCGGTTCTTTCTTCAGGTGGCAGTGTATCGTCTAATTGGAAGTCGAACGTCAATTGATGAAGTTCACTTGCGATATGAGCCAAGTGCGTCGCTGCCGTCGTGACGGCTTCGATTGTCGCATTCGTTTCCTGGATACTTGCGGCACTCGTTTCGATACCGGCTGCGTTCTCTTCTGTCAACGCGAGAATGGTTCCCATCGCGTCAGACACTTCTTCTGTCGCAGTCGTCAAAGCGCTGATATCACCGGTTAGCGATTCAGTCCGTTGTGAGACATGATGGACGGAACCGGCGATCTGTTCGAAGTCGACGCCTGTCGTTTTGACGGACTCAAGGGAAATTTTCAAATCATCCATAACATGGTTCATCGCACTCATCGCAGTGTGCGTCTCTTTTTGAATGTTATCGAGGAGCTGTTTAATTTGTTTTGCAGAATGATCGCTTTCCTCTGCAAGCTTCCGGACTTCACTTGCGACGACGGCAAAACCTCGACCTTGTTCACCGACACGCGCCGCTTCGATGGCGGCATTCAAAGCCAGGAGATTCGTCTGGCTTGAAATTGCTTGAAGCGTCCCGAGAATCTTTCCGATTTCGCCTGAACGTTTACCGAGGAATTCGGACGTGTTCTGAATTTCCTGTTCGAGTGAATCGGAGTGTTGTAGTAAGTCGGTAATCGTTTGTTTCGTCAGTGAGCTACCGCGCGTTGCGGCATCGGCGACGGATGCGACTTCAGACAACGTCGTAGCGGCCGCTTGTTGCATCGCGACGGAGCGTTCCTTGACACCGTAAACGGCATGCGAAGATCGTTCCGCCTGTTTCGTTTGCGTTTCACCGGCGGCTGCAATTTCTTCCATCGTTTGACCGATTTGTTGTGACGCATTTTGGACGTGGGTCGCATTTGCTGATAAGTCCTGTGACGCATCACGAACGGTTCCGGCTGATTGTGTCATGGCCGTAATCGTTTGACGCAACTTTTGACGCATCGCATCGAAATTCTCATTGAGGTCAGAAAGTTCATCGCGAATAAAGCGTTTTGGACGTTTTGTCGTCCGTAAATCACCGCTTGCGATCGCGAGGGCTTCCGTCCGAAGTGTCGAGAGGGGACGGTTGATTGAGCGTCCAATTAACCAGGCAATCAATGTCGCTAGCGCAATCGCGACGACAAAGTTGATGAGCGACTGTTCGAGCATGGCATCTTTAGGAGCATACAGAGACGCATAATCTAGTACGACTGCTAGCTTGAAACCTGTTTTAGAAGAGAGTTGCCAGATGACGACTGATTTTTTCCCCGCAACATCCATGATGGCGGAACCGGATTCTTGGTCAATCATCTGTTTCGGTGCACTGAAATAAGACTTTCCTTCTTCACGGAGTTGGTCGAGACTTTTAAAGAAGTAATTTTTATTCGGGTGCGTGACGACTTTTCCGTCTTTTGTATAGCTGAATACGAAACCTTCCTGTCCGATTTCGATTCGCTTCATGTCTTCTGAGAGGCGGTTGATGCTTTTATAGACGGACAAGACACCCTTGATGTTTGCTTGATCATCAAGTGTCGCTTTTGAGAAACTGATGATGGATAGTTTCGTCGCTTCGTCATAATACGGTTCGCTCATGGCGACCGTACTTGAATTTTCAAGTGCTTGTTTATACCAAAGGTCGCTTCGTGGATCATAGCCGGCAGGGACGTCTTGCTTCGGCCAGTTCAAGTAGCCGCCTGACGTATCAGCGTATTGGAGAAAAGAATTTTCGATTTTCGATGAACCGTATTTTTCGAGGACGCTGTAAATGTCTTTTGCTTTTTGAGACGGTTCGTCCGTCAGATCAGGAAGGTCTTTTGGATCAGTATAGTTCGGCAGTGAGCCACTCGCCCGCGTGAACGGGAGTCCGGCGAGTAAAGACGTATCTTTTTTTGTATCGTCGATGATCCGCGAGAAGGATTGCTCGAGTTGCTTTAATGCCGTTTGAGACGTTGAATCGACAAGATTTTCAACAGTTTGACTTGTCTGGTTGTATGAGAACCAGGTTGAGACACCTAACGTAAGCGCAGGTAATAGAATGAGACCGATGAAAAGACGGCGTGTGATGGGAAGGCGCATATGTAATTCTCCTATCTAAATAATCTATAAAATCTGTCTATTCTGATTATCGGACGGGTAATGTTAAATATGAAGGAATTATGGTGAGATTTTCATGATTTGAGAAATGAATCGAACGGAAGTTCATGATAAAATAAAGTGGATGTCACAGAGTGACTAGGGAGGAACTTAGAAATGAATATTGCTTTTTTCTTATTGCCAAAAGATGAAGTGAAATACTTAGATCCTGAGTCGACGGTCAGGCAAGCACTTGAAAAGATGAAACATCATCGGTTCACGTCAGTCCCGCTCGTTGATGATAAAGGAAAATATGCAGGAACGCTCACGGAAGGTGATGTGCTTTGGGCACTTGAAAAAAACCTGGAACATGCGGATTATGATCATGTACTTCAAACACGTCTGACAGACATTAAACAACGTGTTCGTTATAAACCCGTTTCGATCACAGCACAAATGGAAGAAATGATTGAGGTCATCACTGATCAAAACTTCGTGCCCGTCATTGATGACGGCAAACACTTCATTGGAATCATTCGTCGACGCGACATCATCGACTATTTCGCTAAAAAGGTAGAGCGAGAGAATGTCCAATATTGAAGAATGGATCAAAAACGCTTTTGTCCCGAAAATAAACGGGCGAAAGCGTTTTTATTGACCTCTTTCCGCTTCACGAATCGCTTCTTTTAGACGATATATAGACATAATGACAATTTAGGGAGGACGATGTGTTGCGACTTTTACCACCAGTCTTCATCGTAGAAGCATTTCGGAAACGCTCCTACTATAAAACGTTCTCATGGATGATTTCGATTATCGGGTTGTTAGCCGTGTTAATTGCGACGCAGCAACTCTTAAAAAATGTAGAAGAAGGTTACAGTTATAAACGTGCGAGCGGCGTGATGGATGTATTTGAACAAGTCAATCAGGCGGAACGCGATCTTACATACTATTATTACTTATCATTGAGTTCACGGGTCGATGACTCGTTGACGGAACGAATCGAGTGGTCGAAAAAGGTCGATGACGAGCTCGTGGCGCTGAGCAAACGTTTAGAGACAATGCCGACGACAAGTTCTTTGAAAGAGGACGTACTAACCGAAATCGACGAGGTTCGAAAAAACGGTTATGTCGCGAGCAATCGATTTTTTACGGCCGTAGCAAATTATAAAAGTGAAATTTTATTTAATCAGCTATCGCTCAGTCAAGATACCGGGAAATATTATTCCTTGTTTTCTAACCTGTTCTTAATGGAACGGGATTTCGGAAAAGCAGGACAGAGCCTGCTTAGTGCAGATCAAGACAAACAATTGGATGCATACGAGTTATCAAGAATACGGCAAATACGTCAAGATTTGGCAGTGAGAAATGATACGGTGACGAAAACGCTTTCGGCAACGATTGATGCTGAAGACGGAGCGTCGAGACTTGATATTAATACGATGAAAAGTGAGATGGCGGCATATTTTGGTGTGATCGATACGACGTTGAGTGAACCCGCACTTCGCGAATACGAAACGTTAGAACGTATTTCAGATCGCTATCAAGGCAGCATGTACCGTTTGTTTAATCGAGCAATTTCAGACGTACAAACGGAAATGACGGACCGGGGAAATGATGTCATTCGAAATGCGTGGTTGATGTTCGTTGCGACGTGCTTCATCATTTTCGCTTTACTCTTACTGACGCTCTCGCTGTTACGTGCTTTCCGAAAAGACTTAGTCATGTTACAGGAAGAAGCAAACGTATTTGCTGAAGGACAGCAACAATCGTTTTATCAAGTGCCGGAACGCAATGATTTTCAACCTGTCGTCCATGCTTTTCGGACGATGACGGCGATTATCTCAGGACTACTGGATTACAATGACCAAAAAACGCTCGAAATCAAACAGAGAAAAGCAGAAATCGAATCCCTGTTTTCACAAAATACAGATCCAATCATTGCCTTAGCAGCAGACTTCAAGTTATTGCATGGGAATGACCAGTTCCAGAAGCTCGTCGAGACGACAGAGTTCGTGACGATTGAAGAACTGATTCACCCGGCTGATTTGAACCGGGTGCGTCGTGCCTTAAATGGGGCAATCGAAGGGCATAGTCAAACGATTCGTTGTAAGATGATTTTCGAAGCGGACATTCGGAATATGTTCGTCAACATCATTTATGTGCCGACGAAAAGCGAGAACGGGATTGCACTTTATTTAACGTGTCACGATGAAACGGATCAATACAGACGAGAAGAGCGGATTACGCAACTGGCACTGTATGACGTCTTGACAACGCTATTGAATCGAAATGGTTTCGAACAAAAGATGACGGAAGCATTGGCAGGGTTACAGCCCGGCGAACTCGTCACAGTCAGTGTACGCCAGTTTAGACGCATCAATGATGCGTATGGGCATAGCGCGGGTGATTTGATTCTAAAAGAAGTAGCGAACCGTTTACGCCGTCACTTCATCGGGACAGGTTCACCGGCACGAATCGGTGGAGATGAATTTGCTGTCTTGATTTCGCAGCAAGGCATCGTCGATTACCACGAATTAAAACGAGTCATGGAACTTCCGTATTATGTCGAAGGTGAAGAAATCCATGTCAGCATCAGTATGAGTATGGTCCGTTATCCGAACGATGCAGTTGCCGTGACCTCGCTCTTGTCATCTGTTGATATCGCGATGCAACATGCGAAACGAGATCAAGCAGGGGAGCCGGTTTGGTTCGAATCATGGATGAGTGAAGAGTACCGTGAATCGGTCGTTCTCGAAGCAGAGTTGCGCGAAGCGATCGTCAAAAATGAGCTTCAATTATTTTATCAGCCACAAATTAACTTAAAGACAGGACAGGTCGAAGGCTGTGAAGCGTTACTCCGTTGGTTCCATCCTGAACGAGGCATGATTAGCCCGGCCGTCTTCATTCCGATTGCCGAGCGCTCGATGCTGATTGAAGAAGTCGGCATGTGGGTCGTTCAGGAAACGGTCAACCAAATTAGACGCTGGGAGCAGACGCCACTTGCGATGCTTGGTGTTTCAGCTAACTTATCAGTGAAAGAACTTGCTTCCGGTCGCATCGTCGACTATTTGGCGGATATCAGAAATGAACATCCGGGAATTGAACGGCGGATGGAGTTAGAAATCACGGAATCGTTTGGTGTCTTTTCCGATAAACGCGTCTTTGATGCCCTCGAGTCGCTACATGCAATGGGTTATCAATTGGCAATCGATGATTTTGGAACCGGCTATTCTTCTTTGTCTTATTTAAGTCGCCTTCCGATCCAACGTCTGAAAATCGACCGCTCCTTCATTAGCGGGGAAGATGCATGTTCGAATGCACCATTGATCGAGACAATCATCAAGCTTGCGCATACGTTGAAGTACGACGTAGTCGCAGAGGGAATTGAACAGTTGGAACAAAGCGAGAGTTTACGAAAGCTCGACTGTGAATATGGACAAGGGTTCTACTATTCCCGTCCGATTCCGGCAGATGAATTTGAAGTTTGGTTCATGCAGCATCAGGAAACATTGAAATCTTCATGAGACAACCGAAGCGGAGAGTGGGTACTTCGTTCGTTTCGGCTGGGATTAACGTAAACTACGCGTGCACAAAAAAAGCTCCGTTTTCCTGTCCATTGAACTGACAGGAAAACGGGGCTTATGTTTTTTGCTTGAGGACAGCACACTTGCGAACGAGTGATTCCTGTTGCTGCCAGGCATGTTTTAGTTAGACACGATCGAGTGCTAAGTCGTCTGCTTGTTCGAGATAGGCTTTGATTGGTGCGACCGCTTCGTCGACTGTTCCGTCAGCGAAAGGTGACTTCAAGCCGGCGCGTTCGACAAGTGCAAGGAAACTTTCTGATCCACCTGCTTTACAGAGCGCGAGGTACGATTTCCAAGCGGCTTCGCGGTCCTTCTCCATCCACGCATAGAACTGGAAGGCGCAGACTTGAGCGAGTGTGTAATCAATGTAATAGAACGGGCTGCCGAAGACATGTCCTTGCTGATGCCACCAAGCACCTGAATCGAGGTAGTCATTCTCCTCGTAGTTGCGATGCGGGAGGTATTTCTTCTCGATCGTCCGCCACGCTTGACGACGTTCAGCCGGTGTGAGCTCCGGTTTGCTGTAGATGACGTGTTGGAACTCGTCGACTGCGACTCCATATGGTAAGAAGGTAACACCGCCAGCCAAGTGACTGAATTTATACTTCGATGTTTCTTCACCGAAGAATTCTTCCATCCATGGGTACGCGAAGTATTCCATCGACATCGAATGGATTTCGCATGCCTCATATGTCGGGAACCCGTACTCCGGTGTCGTGAAGTGACGGCTCTCATAAACTTGGAAAGCATGACCGACTTCATGCGTCAAGACGTCGATATCTCCCGACGTCCCGTTGAAGTTCGAGAAGATGAACGGCAGTTTTTCGTCAGCGATGTAGGTACAATACCCACCGCCTGCTTTACCTGGCTTCGCCGTCAAATCAAGGGCACCACGCTCGATCATGTAATCGAAGAATTCATTTGTCTCAGGCGACATCTCGCGGTACATTTTCTTTCCGCCTTCGATGATGAAAGCTTCCTCGCCTTGCGGTGTCGCGTTTCCTGATTTGAAAGCGAATCCTTCATCGTAGTAGTAGAGTGAATCGACACCAATCCGGCGTTGTTGACGTTCTTTTAGTGACGTCGCAATCGGAACGATCGTGTCAAGGATTTGCTGGCGGTAATCCTCGACCATCGACTGGTTATAGTCGACGCGAAGCATCCGGGCATAACCGAGTTCGACAAATGATGGGAAGCCGAGTGTCGTTGCGATTTCAGTCCGGACATGGACGAGTTTGTCGTAAATCGTATCGATTGCTTCTCCGTGTTCTTTTAAATAACCGTAGCGGGCTTCTGAAGCCGCTTTACGAACCGCGCGGTCAGGTGACTGCAAGTAAGGACCGAACTGAGACAAGTTCAACGTTTTGCCATCAAATTCGATTTCTGCTGAAGACATCAACTTCGTGTATTCACTCGAGAGACGATTTTCTTCTTGAAGCTTCGGAATGATTGCTTCTGAAAAAGTTTTTAAGCTGGCTTCTGCTAAGAGGAAGAGTTGTTTGCCCCAAGTCGTTTCGAGCTGTTCACGGAGCGCATGCGCCGTCAACACATGATAGTAACTCGAGACGTAGCCCTGATAGACGGGGCCTGCTTCATCAAAAAAACCTTGTTCCGTTTCGTAAAATGCGTCGCGCGTATCAATCGTATGACGAATCTCGACGATTTGGCTCGCTGTTTCGAATTGGTTTCTAAGGGTATTAATCTCAGTGATGGCTGCGTTTGCCTGTTCGACTTGTGTGGCTTCTTTTAAACGAGAAATTGCGTTTTGCATGGTGGTTTCTAAAACATTCAGATCAGGACGGACATATGTAAGTTCTGAAAATGGTAACATGTAAGCGCCTCCTTTTGATTTCTAACTATTATCACACAAAAATACTTGCAAAACTAGAGGGACAAACGTATGCTTTTTGTGAGAACGTGAGCGAGTCGTTCATAAACACGCTCCTATAAAAAAATCGAATCTTCTTCAATGAAGAAAAACGATCAAGAAAGTAGAGGGATAGTATCATGGGATTCTTTAAAAAATTGTTTGGTGGCAACGAAGCAGGAAACGCAAAAATCACTTCTGCACTTACAGGTAAAATCGTCAGCATCGAGAACGTACCCGATCAAGTCTTCTCACAAAAAATGATGGGAGACGGAGTCGCAATCGAACCGACTGAAGGTAAAGTGGTCGCACCGATTAACGCAACAGTCGAAACGATTTTCCCAACAAAACATGCAATCGGTCTTAAAGGTGAAGATGGTCTCGAACTATTAATTCACGTTGGTTTAGATACAGTTAACCTTAAAGGTGAAGGTTTCACAGCACATGTTCAATCTGGTGATAAAGTCAAAGCGGGCGATGTCCTCGTTGAGTTCGATTTAGATTACATCCGTGCGAATGCACCATCGACGGTTACACCAATCATCGTCACGAACCACGACCAATTCACACTTTCTGCTGTTCCTGCTGAAGGTACTTCAGTAGTGGCAGGCGAAACAGAATTGTTCAAGGCAACACATAAATAATCTGATTACGCGCGAAATTTTGCGCTTCTCCTGAAACTCCCTCATCTTACGAGATGAGGGAGTTTCAGACTGTAGACAACGTGCTATCGGGAGAGCAAGCGTCTTTTTTCGTTGCTTTCCTCGGGCGAGGCGCAAGCCGTTGCTCCTTGGATCCTAGCGGCCAATGAGCAGGGTCTTGCCTGCCTCTGAAAGTGCGTTATAAACGCACTTTTCCCCGTAGGAGTCAACGAAACGTGACGCTTTTTAGGTAATACCGTGAGGGAAATCAAGGCATGCAGACGGTTTAGAACCCAATCCGTCTCGATATAGCATATTCACGCTTCATAAGAGTTTGTCTACACGACTCCCTCATCTTACGAGATGAGGGAGTTTTTTGTTCTCCACCCAAACCTTACTGTTTTGTAAGTGAATTGAAAGTCAACTCCATCCCTTGAAGTACGATTGCTCGGTAGACTGAAGGTAACGAATCGACTTCAGGAGGAACAGAATATGAAAGCAATTTTGAATGCAGAAAATATCACGAAGGTATACCAAACGAAGATGGCGCGGCATGAAGCACTAAAACCGACATCATTGACGGTACATGAAGCGGAGTTTGTCAGCATCATGGGTCCTTCAGGAGCTGGTAAATCAACACTGTTGAATCTTTTATCGACGATTGATCAACCGAGTGAAGGTATGATTTCGATTAATGGTGAAGATGTCACGAGCATGACTGAAAAACAATTGGCACGGTTTCGTCGGGAACGACTGGGTTTCATCTTCCAAGACTTTAACTTACTCGACACGATGACGGTCGAAGAAAACATTGCCCTTCCGCTTGCGCTGGCACGTGTCGAGAAAGCGATGATTGTGTTGCGTGTTGAACAAGTGGCGCGGCAACTTGGAGTCGAAGATTTGTTGAAGAAACGTCCGGTCGAACTTTCAGGTGGTCAAAAACAACGCGTCGCAGCAGCACGTGCAATCATCCACCAACCATCACTCCTCTTAGCTGATGAGCCAACGGGAGCACTCGATTCAAAGTCAGCGACAGGGTTACTCGAAGCCCTCGAGACGCTGAATGAACAAGGGGCAACGATTTTGATGGTGACCCATGATTCTGTCACGGCGTCATACGCGGAACGCATTGTCTTTGTCAAAGATGGAGAGCTGTTCCGAGAAATCCATCGGTTTGGGACGCAAAAGGAATTTTTCGAACAAATCATGGAAGTCCAACGCGAACTCGGGGGTGCAGCACGTGAGTTTGTCTAAATTAGCTTTTCGTAATTTAAAGAACATTCGGCACAATATGATGTATCTAGGTGCCGTCACATTCGCAATTTTGATTTATTACACGTTTTTAGCGATTCGTTCGAACGAAGCGATGCTGAACGCAAATGAGATGTACGGTAAGCTCGGGACGGTCTTTACGGGATCGAGTATCATCTTGGCCGTGTTCTCGACGATTTTCATTTGGTATTCGGGTGACTTTTTCTTACGACGTCGTAAACAAGAACTTGGTTTATATGCGTTACTTGGACTCGAGCGAAAACAAATCGCTCAACTGATCTTTATTGAAACGATGGGATATGGAATGGTCGGATTGATCATCGGGACCGCTCTAGGGACGGTTGCTTCAAAATACTTTGTTCAACTGCTTGCGCATGTCATGGCAATCGATATCGAAGCGACGTTTACGATCAGCCTCGCTGCAATGGGTCAGACGATTGCCGTGTTCTTGGTCATTTTTTTATTGATTGCTCTGCGATCGGCACGAACAATTTATCGCTTCACCTTGATTGAACTATTCAAAGCAAACCAACAAGTCGAAGTGATTCCGAAAGTCCATCCGATTCTCGCAGTCCTTTCTCTTCTATTGATGGGATTCGGTTATTACCTGACGGGGCAGCCGCTGCTCGATCACTTTACTGTAGTCGCGCCACTCTTGATAGTTTGTATCATCGTCGGAACATTCGGGACGATGAGTTACTTTACAATTTTCTTGTTGCGTGTTCTCAGTAAGCAGGCACGTCACTTCGAAGGAACGAATTTGATTTTACATGGTCAATTGCTGTCACGCGTCAAGTCGAATGCTGTCATGTTATCAACGATTACTGTCATCACGGCAGTCACACTGACGACGGTCGGAACAGCGACATCGATTTACTATTTCATCGATCGAACGGTCGAGCAACAAATGCCATACAGTTTATCGGTTGCGAGTAAACGACCGGAGGCAGAGCAATTGATTAAGGAATCGAATCAAACCATTGAACAGCGGACGATGGTCAACGTCAAAAATGTCGACCATCAGATGAAAGAGTTACCAAATCCGTTATATTTGACGAAGTACTACCGAACATATGCGATGGACGGTTCAAAAGGACAATTCAGCTACATCAATTATTCAGACTACCGCAGACTAGCGAAGGCGAACGGAAAACGTGTTTTACCTGAGCCGCAACAAGGTGAGGCGATTGTCCTCGAGACATTCAAAGGAAACGACTTGTTGCAGGAACGAGTCAAGTCACCCGTTGGAATCAAGATAAACGACATCCATTCGTCCTTTCGCATCACGGGTGAAACGGATTTACCAATCGCTCAACTCTATGAGAAACAACGATTGGCGTTCGTCGTTTCGGACGATGCCTTCGCGATGATGCCGGAGCGTGCATGGATGCTGACGAATTATCAATTTTCAGATGAACGGACGGATGACGGGTTGATGAAGAAACTCGAGGCACTTTACGGAAAGCAGGCGGAAACGGACATGGCGGCCTATTATCCGGTCTACGCGATAACGACGGCGACGACAGGGCTGCTCGCATTTGCTGCCGGCTTCCTCGGACTCGTCTTCCTGCTCGCGACAGGTTCAATCATCTACTTCAAGATGCTTGCGGAAGCAGAAGAATCAAAGCACCGTTTTGCGATCATTCAAAAGGTTGGGGTGGCGCAAGGCGAACAGGTGAGTATCATTCGTCGCCTCGTCGGATTTGTCTTCTCCCTACCGTACCTCCTTGGACTCATTCACAGCATCTTTGCGATGCAAGTCCTTCAAAAACTACTCAACTACAACATCGTCATGCCGACAGTCCTTGCGATTGGCTGTTATACGGTCGTCTACCTTGTGTATTACATCATGACGGTCCGAGCGTACCGGCGGATTGTGATGTGACGACGGTGACTGGAAACGAATAATCGTTTCCAGTCCTTTTTTTGTTCGGTATGATAGATAAC
Source organism: Exiguobacterium sp. s133 (assembly GCF_018618595.1). Classification (NCBI taxonomy): domain Bacteria; kingdom Bacillati; phylum Bacillota; class Bacilli; order Caryophanales; genus Exiguobacterium; species Exiguobacterium sp. s133. The sequence goes on along the minus strand of NZ_JACSMK010000002.1, from coordinate 255,512 downwards.
GAAGGAGATGAATCATTCGATGGAAACAATTTTATTAGTGGAAGATGATCAAAAAATCGCGGAGTTACTTCAAGAGTTGCTCGAACGTTATGATTTCCGTGTCATTCACGAAGATGGATTTGGTGATGTCGCGGCACGTTTTGAAGAGACGAAGCCGGATGTCATCTTGCTTGATGTGAACCTTCCGAAGTTCGACGGCTTTTATTGGTGCCGGCAGCTTCGCTTAAAAACACGTGCCCCGATTTTGTTCATTTCGGCGCGAGTCGGAGAAATGGATCAAGTCATGGCACTTGAATATGGGGCGGATGACTACATCGTTAAACCGTTCCAAGGAGCCGTTGTCATCGCGAAAATCAAAAGTCAGATTCGGCGGGCGTACGGGACGTTATCAAGTGAGAATGATGAACGGACCGTCGTGAAGGCGGGCATCACGTTGTATTTAGATCGGTATATCGTCGAACATGGTGATCAATCGATTGAACTATCGAAAAAAGAGGGTTTGATTTTAGAAATGTTACTGACGGCTAGCCCGCGGATTGTCAGCCGGGGAGACCTGCTCGAACGAATTTGGGATGATGAAGCCTTCGTCGATGAAAATACATTGAACGTCAATATTACGCGTGTTCGTAAACGTTTGACAGAAATCGGCGTGTCAGGGCTTGAGACGGTCCGGGGAGTCGGGTATTGCCTGGTGCTTGAAAAATGAAACTGTTTTTTCGTTATACGATTCCAGGACTGCTGTTTTTCATCGTTCAACTGGTCGGCTTATTTCTCGTCTTATGGTTATACGATCTTTATCAACCCGCAGCGTTTTTCTATATCATCTTACTTGATACAATCGCGCTCATCATTTATTTAAGCTATCGCTTTTTTAGTATGTTGCCACTGCTTAAACGATTACAAAATCCGATTACCTCGGTTGCAGAACCGATTCGCCCCGGCAGTGAGGAACCAATCGCTGCAGCAGTCGAACAATTTTTAGAACGGCAACAAACGATTTTTCGAAACAGTTTGTTTGCCGAACGGCGGAAAGAAAAAGAACGGCACCGGTACGTCGATCAGTGGATTCATCAAATGAAGACGCCGCTCTCGGTCATCGAACTGATTCTTGAACATCCGGGTGAAGATTACCGGACAGATATGCGGCACGAAGTCGAACGACTACGGACAGGTCTTGATCAAATGTTGTATTCATCACGCCTCGAAGCAATCGAGACGGATTTGAAGGCGGAGCAACTTAATCTCCGTGTTCTCGTCATGGACATCATCAATCAAGAAAAACGACTGTTTGTCAAAAATAAAGTCTATCCGAAGCTTGAAATCGAACCGTCCTTATACGTGTATACAGATGCTAAATGGTTCCGCTTTTTGTTACTTCAACTGTTGACGAACGCCGTCAAATACACGACGGGACATGGTAAAGAAGTTCTGATTCGGGCGATGGAACGCGACGGACAAGTCGTGCTGACATTGATTGATGATGGAGTCGGCATTCCGAAGCGTGACTTGCCGCGTGTCTTCAACGCCTTCTTCACGGGTGAAAATGGACGGCGTTACGGAGAGTCGACCGGAATGGGACTTTATTTCGTCTGGCAGGTCTGTACGAAGCTCGGGCATGAAATTGAATTGAATAGTCTGGAAGGCCAAGGGACGACGTGTCGATTGAAGCTTGTAGGAGGACGAACGGATGATTGAAGTCAAACAGCTTGGGAAAGTATATGCAGGAAAAGTAACGGAACAACCGCTGACGGATTTGAATTTCCGTGTCGAGGAAGGCGAGATGGTCGCGGTGATGGGGCCGTCCGGAAGTGGCAAGTCGACACTGATCAACTTACTGGCGACGCTCGATCAACCGAGCTGGGGTTCGATTTTGATGGAGGGCATTGATACATCGACCTTCAAGCGAAAAGAAACGACGCGCTTTCGGCGTGAGACACTCGGAATCATTTTTCAAGAGTTCAATCTACTCGATTCGTTGACGCTTGGTGAAAACATGCTCGTTCCGTTGATGCTGTCTGGGAAAAAGACGAAGCTCGCGCGAGAGGAGATGCTGCATCTCGCAAAACGGCTTCAAATCGATGAGCTACTCGACAAACAGGTGGATGAAGTATCCGGTGGACAGCGCCAACGCGCTGCGATTGGGCGTGCTTTAATCCATGCTCCGCGTTTGATGTTGGCTGACGAGCCGACCGGTGCACTCGATTTCCAAGCGACAAAACATGTAATGGAATTACTTGCTGAGTTAAATGCAGCCGGGATGACGATGGTCATCGTCACCCATGACCCGACGGTCGCCTCGTATTGTAACCATGTCTTATTTTTGAAGGATGGTAATATTCAAACCGAGTTGTTTCGGGACGAACCGCGTCGTGTCTTCTTTCAACGCGTCATCGAGTCGCTGTCGTTATTAGGAGGGGACGAACATCAACTATCTACAATACGCCCTACGTAACATTAAACGCTATCAGCGTCTGTACTATGGGTACGCCCTGACGATTGTCATCGCGATGACGATTTCGACGAGCTACTGGAACTTAGTGACGAGTGCTTCGTTCCAAAATGTCGCAAAAGTCTTAAGTCAATTGAATCAAGTCATCGAACTGACGATGATTTTTGTTTTTATCGCGGAACTGATTATTTTGTTTTTCAGTATCCTGTTCATCTATGCGACGACGTATACGATGCTTGAACACCGTAAAAATGATTTACGTGTCATGCGGACGCTCGGGAGCGGATTTTCGCACTTTTTAAAGTACTTCCTCATTGAGGTTCTCCTTGTCGGCGGACTAGCGATTTCGGCGGGGTTGTTGCTTGGAGTCGTCTTGACGAAACTAATGTTGCTGGCAATCGAAAAAGTGATGTTTTTACCACGACTCGATATTGAAATCTCTGCACTGTCGTTTTTGGTACTCATCGCCGGGGCGCTCCTCGTTCTCTTAACGGCGACAGTACTCGCAATCTATCGATTCCGTCCGGATCGCCCCATTCGGACACGTTCAACATGGAAACGCCGCTTTCGTATGTCGCTGCGCGTCCTGGCGATTCTTCTGTTGTTGTACGGCTATATATTAGCGTTCGTCCAACAAACCGGATTTGTTTTGTTGTTTCCACTCGTCATTTTTATCGGTTCCTTTTTCATCTGCCGTAATGTGTTACCGACGTTGATGAAATTGTATCGTCCCCGGACGTTGTCGTTACGTAAACTCATCCTTTCTGAAATTGCGACACAGCTCCGGACGAATAGCACCCTCGTTGCCCTTGGGACGATTTTGACGTCATGTGCACTAACGGCAGTCGGGCTCGTCTTCATCTTTCAAGTAGTCGGGTTAGACTTATCTTCACAAAATCATTTTGGACTCGTCTATTATGAAGAGTCGAAAGAGCAGTCCGAACGCTTGCAAAAGATTGAAGAGACGATGGAAGAGACGTTCCCGGACAAATATCAGCAGGAAGTTCGTCTGAAAAAGAAGGGGACACGTTACGTGTTGCCTTTATCCGACTACAATCAATTATTAAACGAGCTGGGACAGAAACGACGCGAGCTGAACGACCGTGAGGCGCTTCAAATTCCAGCCCGTCCCGTTCAGTTAAAAGAACAGACACCGACGATGGAAAAAGCGCGACAGGCGATGGAACAAGCTGGATACAGATTAGTAACCCCGGCTAAACACCGCCTCTTTTTCGGTTATAACTATCGCATCGAAACGCTGTTTGTCATCAGTGATCAGCGCTTCAACGAACTGGCACAATCCCTCGCCCGGATTCGTGTTTTTGAAACGCCAGCCTATCGGGATTACGGGACAGGGGCTTGGGATGACTGGATGTCAATCGTCCGGGAAATTCAGTCGAAATCGAAGATGACGAACGAAGCGGCGGCGCCGTATCAATTAATCAATGAAACAGAAGATGAACTCGATGGGATTCGGATTGTCCGTCTTGTCTCATTCGTCGTCATTTTACTGACGGTCTGGCTCTTCGTCATCAACGCGAGTTTCCTCCACGTCTGGATGCAGATGACGGCTGAACAAGAACAAAAACGATTGAAGACGCTGTTTGCCCTCGGTTTTGATCGTCAAAGTGTCCGAACGTTTTTACTTGTGAAATATGGAGCGGTCTTGATGATTCCATACTTGATTTCCGTATTTCATGCCTGGTTGTTGTTCCAAGCCATCATTTCCGAGGCGGGTCTTAAGATGGGTCCCCTGTTCGGTGTTTCCTTGATGTGGATTGGAATCGTCACGTTTTGTTATATCGGAAGCATCTTCCCGCTCTGGGTTCGATACCCACGACACCTGCTTCAAAAGTCAGGCGAAAGTTCGATGTATCCGATACCGGATTCAAGGGTATGATAAGAGCATAGCGAGGAGGGAGCATATGCTGAATCATTCACCATATCGAGGGTACGGGGACCGGATTCGGATTTTGCGGGAACGCGCCGGAATCTCGATTGATCAGTTAGCAGATAACCTGGGTGTCGCACCTTATTTCATTCGACGAACAGAATTAAGTGAGGTCTACCCGACGAAAGCCTACATCGAGTCGTTAGCAGAAGTTTTACAAATCGATTCGAGTTATTTGGCGCGGCATATTTGGACAGGGGAATCGTTGAAGTTCGTCATGCAGGACAGCACACCGCTCGAGGAAATGCGTTTAGCGTACGAGCAGACACTGGGTCAGGATGAATCCGTCATCGAAGAACAACTCGAAGAACGGATGCGGATGTTTGACTTGATGTATGATGATGACGTGAAGCGAATTGAACAGACGATGAGTACGACGGAACAGCGAATCTTTCACGAGCTGGTCGAGTCGGTCATGGAGGCCGGAGAGCTTCGTCGGGAAGAAGCGCGGGGGACGTTTGAGATGTTCGAGGATAAACTCCCCTCGATGATTCAACTCGACGAGTATTTAGATCGTTTGACTGAGGGAGAAACGACCGAGCGAACGACGTGTTACACTCAGTATAGTAATCAGATTGAACGAATGCGCTATCATCGAAAGTGATGCGAAGTCTTTTCATTAAAAATGCCGCCCCTTCCTGAAGAAGTGGCGGCATTTGTTTTATGATCGTCGTGGAACTTGGTGATGAGAGACTCGGCTTTTTTGACGTGTCCGCCCGATGATGAAGCCGATGATTGCGTTCGCGATGACGAGAACCCATCCGACGTATCCAAAGTTGAGCGTCAAGCTACCAAGCATAGCTTGCCATTTGAAGACCATCATGAAATCTCCACGGATCACAAACCGAGCGATACAAACGAGTAACACCGTCGTGCCGGCGATGAAGATTCCCATCCAACTTCCGAAGAGGCGAGATGATTGAATGCGGATAGCGACGAACGACCAGAAAAATAGACTGACGACAAACGTCATGCCACCATAGGCAAGGACGAGCTTCCACGTCTCGCTCGCTTGTGGAAATTTCGTAAACATGACAAGGGACGAGACGATGGCGGCAGTGGTGAATAAAATAGCTGCCCAAAAACGAGACCGCATAACGTAGTTCCTCCTAAAGTTTTTCTCACTTAACGATAGCGGAAACGTCTCATCTTGTAAACCACTACTGACGACCACTTAAAATACGTCGCAGTTGCTTGAGCGGGTTCGATCCATAGAACAGCACACCGCCTCGATAAAATTTCGTTCCGACGAACAGGGCAAGGGCGATGCTTACCCCCATTAAGCCGATGGATAAAAGGATTTGCCACATCGGGACGTCCGTCAGCATGACCCGTAAGAACATCAACATCGGGGTGAAGAACGGAATGAATGATAAGACGACGACCGCTTGATTTGTTGGAGCGTTTAAACTAAAAATGGAAATCATGAACGCGGCTACAATCAGCATGATAACGGGTATCGTTACTTGCTGTGCATCTTCGACCCGACTGACGAGTGAACCGAGTGCGGCGAGCAACGTTGCATAAAGGAAGTAGCCGAGTAAGAAGAATACAAATAAGTAGACAACTGTTTGAATGCTTAAAGAGTCGAGTGATAGTTGGTCAAACAAGCTGCTTTTTTGTCCACTGTAGTAACCAACGCCAACAAGCAAAGAAAGTTGAATGATGCTGACCGTTGCAATGGATAAAATTTTTGCAAGCATATGTTGAATCGGACTGGCAGCAGAGATTAACAGCTCCATGACACGTGATGATTTTTCATTGGCAATCTCGGTTACAATCATTCCGCCATAAATTACAATCGTAAAATACATTAAGAACAGCAAAACATACACGAGGGCAGAAGCGGCAAACAGTTCGTCCTCATTTTTTCCGCCAGTGGATGTTAACTCTTGTTTTGTTGTAATAGGAGCAGCCAATGCGGCGAGAATCGCAGGATCAACATTTGATTCAGAAATGATTTTTTGATCACGAACCAGTTTTAGTGCCGTTGACAGTTGAGTTTTCAGGGATTGTTCCGGACTCTCACTAATTAATGTGACAGCGTAAGGATCGCTCGTCATCAACGCAACCACTTCATATGTGCCGTCTTTAACGGCATCTCGTGCTTCCTGTAATGAATAATCTTTCTGATCGATTTCGGATTTTATCCCACTTTCTTTTAGAACAGGAACGATGTCCGCATCCAGTGAACTGACAACAGCGATTTTAGGTTCGTCTCCTGCAAACCAGTCAATGATTCGTTCGATATTCGAAAATCCAATCAAAAAAACAATCATTAAAGCGGTTGAGATAAGAAAACTTTTTGCCCGCAATTTTTGTAATAAACTAAAGCGATACAGGGTCATAAATTTACGGTTCATAACGTTTTCCGACCTCCTCGATGAAAATGTCCTGTAGGGAGAGTTGATCCCAGACGAAACGTTCGACGTGGAAACCTTCTGTAATTAAATGGCGAAGTAATCCGTCGGCGGCTTCTTTCGATTCGACTTGGAGCGTGTAGCCGGTGCCTTCCGTCTCGACCTGTAAAATACCAGGCAGTGCATCCCATAACAATGGTGGGGCATCGGTTGCTAACAAAACACGCGTTTTTCCGTAGCCTGCTTTGATGTCTGGTAAGTAACCGGCGACAACAGGTTTTCCGTGATCTAAAATCGCGACATGTTCGCATAATTCTTCGACATGATCCATCCGGTGACTCGAGAAGACAATCGTCGTCCCGTCCGTCGTCAGTTTCCGGACCGCTTTTTTAAGTTGTTCGACGTTGACAGGGTCAAGTCCGCTGAACGGTTCATCGAGAATCAACAGATCCGGCTTGTGCAGGACGGCAGAAATCAATTGAATTTTTTGCTGATTCCCTTTTGAAAGCTGTTCGACACGCATCTTTTCATATTGAGGAATTTGAAAGTAATCCAACCACGCCACTAGAGATGCTTTAGCCTCTTTACGCCGCATCCCACGAAGCTCGGCTAAAAAGATTAATTGCTCGTCCACCCGAATCTTTGGATAAAGACCGCGTTCTTCTGGTAAATAGCCGATTTGCGAGAGGGGGATGGCTTTTCCTTTCCAGGTGATTGATCCTGTCGTCGGCTGTAAGATACCGAGCAACATCCGGAACGTCGTCGTCTTTCCGGCACCATTCGCGCCAAGTAATCCGAAAATCTGTCCTTCCGGAACTTGAAACGATAGCTCATCGACGGCTGTAAAATCGCCGAACTGTTTTGTGATGTTCTGTAGTTCTAGCATGTGAACCTCCTTGGTAGACTAAGTAGTCACTTCTCTTTACATTGTACCCTTACGTTAAAACTGGTTAAAGGTTCCATTTTTAAAATTTATATAATTGAGCATTTTTGTTTACTTTTAGTAATTTAGTTACTATTATTATATTAAGGATAAAAGGGAGTAACTAGGTAATCGTCATGAAAGCGCAACGGACAATCCTGGTTTTGCCGTTGATGAAGCATTCGAAGCACTCGGTGAAGACTTAAAGTTGCCGGAACAATTTGAGGCGCACCGGGTGCAAATCGCGCAACATGCCGCACCAATCACAGTCAAGAAGGGGAGACTCGTATGATACATCTTTTTGAACAACCTAAAAAACAAGGCGCACCGATTTTCTTGCTTCTCCATGGCACGGGTGGATCGGAACAAGATTTAATCGGACTCGTCCAATTGCTTCATCCAGATGCCGGTTATCTCTCCGTTCGTGGAGCAGTCACGGAAAATGGGATGCCGCGTTTCTTTAAACGCTTGGCAGAAGGCGTCTTTGACGAAGCCGACTTAGCCTTACGGACAAAAGAATTGATGGCATTCATCAAAGAAAAAAGTGAGACGTATCAATTTTCCGTTCAGGAATTAATTCCCGTCGGTTACTCGAACGGTGCGAATATCGCAGCGAACATGATGTTTGAAGAAGCGCTGTTCGCACAAGCGATTTTGCTCCATCCGATGGTACCGCGTCGTGGCATCCCGTTGCCAAATAGTGAAGGCGTCAACGTCTTCATCGGAGCGGGGGCAAATGATCCGATTTGTGCCGCAAGTGAGACGGAAGAACTAAAAGCACTATTTGAAGGTGCCGGAGCGCATGTCGACGTGACATGGTCAAACCACGGACATCAGCTCGTCATGCCGACGATTGAAAGCGCGGCATCCTGGTTAAACAATCAATTGACACAATAAAAAAGCATTGAGAACTCAAGGGGCAGAATCCTGAGTTCTCAATGCTTTTTTCTTAAGCTGGATGGTCACTTTTCGGACGAGAATAAACAATCAAGATTCCTCGCTCAACGAGTTGCATTGCGAGTGTCTCTTTTGCTTCTTCAGAAATTTTCGTCTGTGTGATATGTTTGTACAGGTGCCGTAGTTCGCGACGCATCGGTTTGCGGACGAGCCACATGCTGTCGATGATCGAACACCACGTCAGGACGGTTTCTTGACCGATATAGAATTGCTTTTGCCGATTGAGATAACGAATCCACCATTCATCGCGAAGCATCTTTAAAGTAACGCCGGTAACAAAGACGATCAGAAATGTCAGTGGAATTGTTTCATACAAAGGAAGACTTGTCAGGACATCGCGAAGTCCTGTGACTAAGCTGAGCATCATCCAACCAATGAGCCCGATGACGAGCCAATAACCAAAGTTGAGTGTACTTCGTCGTTGCATCATGAGTTTCGGTTTCAAGAGTGGAGTGGCCATCAGAATCACCTCCTTGTGAAATAATCGAATTTTCTGACAATTTATAGTTGTCCTTCTACTATAGTTACTTTTTCCCTAAACGTCCAGTCATTAGACATGGAAAATGTGTTTCTTTCTTGACGATTTTCGTGTACGCTAAAAAAAGAAAGTGAGCGGTTACATTAAAGGAGGAAAACAGATGGTGGATCAAGTCGTTTGGATCGCGGTTGGTATCGTCGCAATCGCTGTGTTCACAGCTTCAAGCGTTGCTGCGTACATGGGCGTTAAAAATCAAGAAGACTAAGAATTGGTCAGGCATCAGCCTCACCGAATCTTTACAAGCTCAAAGGACGATTCCGCTGTCGGAATCGTCCTTTTTAGATTTTTGAATACAATCAAAGCCAACCGAATGACAAGCGCATCATTCGGGTCGGCCGAGTAGAGCTTATTTATTTTCCGTCACATCTATCTTTTCTGCATACGGTTTTAAGGCATCGCTCCACCGCAAGTAACCGCCACCGACGAGGTGCAACCCATCATACGTCATCCGATTTTGGAGGTATCCTTGATCGTTCGTCAAGACCGGCCGTAAATCGACGAAGTCGGCATCGACCGATTCTGCGAGCTGCTTCAAATTACGGTTCAACGCTTCGACTTCACGGTTGACCCGGACGGAGTCGGAATATTTCGGTGCGACGGGGACCGTTGACTGGATGACGACGTCGATGTTATTTTTTCGGAGTGTCGTCACGATCGTCGTCATATTCTCTGTAATCTTAGAGACGGGTGTGAAGTGCCGGATGTCATTGATACCACCCATCACGAAAACTTGTTTTGGTTCTAACTCAAGAATTAGGTCAAGTCGTGTCAAAAATCCTTCCGTTGTATCACCGGGAATCCCGAAATTAACGATCGATGAATCATTCATCAAAATCCGCCAGTCACCAAAATGTGTCATCGAATCACCTAACATGACAGCATTCGGAGATTTTGGGTATTGATAAGTATGGAAGAGACTATTCAATCGGACATAGTTGGAGTTTTTTGTGTATTGGAATGTCGTAACCGGTTTCGAACTCATTGCAGGGAAGACGTCTTCGATTAAATCAAGTGGTTTACGTCCGAACAGTAGTGCAAGGAGAACGATGTTTATGACAACCGAGAGAATCAATAGTGCTTTTTTCATAAAACAATCGTTCCTTTCAGAGGAGTATAAGGGGTAGTGTAACATGAATCGAAATCCATGGTTCGACAATATTAAAGGATTTCTTGTCATTTTCGTTGTCATTGGTCATATGCTGACTGATATTCGGTTCGACTATGATGGCAAGGTACTCGAGACGGTCTATTTAATTATTTATTCGTTCCACATGCCATTGTTCATCATTTTGAGTGGCTACTTCTTTCGCGAAAACAAGTACTTACGGGTGATTCAATTATTTGCCGTCTATTGTGTCTGGCAAATTTTAATCGGGTCGTGGGCAACCTTTGGGGAAGGGTTACCCTTATTTTCCGGTCAAAATATCGGGACGCACTTGTTGCGTCCGTACTGGGCGCTTTGGTATTTGTTCGTCATGGTCGTCTGGTACATTGTCACACCATACGTCGTGCACTTGAGAGGATATATCTGGTTCGGTTTAGCGTTCGCCCTGTTATACGGCTTCGAACTTGAGAATACAGGATTCCTGGCATTACGGAAGTTAATCATGTTCTATCCGTATTTCTTATTAGGGAACTATCTCTCGGAACACGAGTTTATCCGGATTTTCGAGATGCCGAAAAATTTCAAACGCCGGATGAACGTCCGCTTACTGGGCGGACTCGCGTTTACTTCCGTCGTCGGTTTTTTATTGTTTCAAGCCTGGCGGGATACACCGCAAGAAGTCGTCGATCTTGCAAATGCCTTTAAACACCGTTTTCCTTACGTCGAACAATATGATAGCGATGCCTGGGTCGGGGTACTGAAGCATAGCGTCATCTATTTCTTATCGATCACGGCGTCACTCGGGTTCATGATGCTTGTGCCGATGCGCAGGCTTCCACTCGTGACCCGGGCAGGGGAGCTGAGTCTCTACGTTTATCTTTTACACGTCTTCTTCGTCATGGCTTGGCGACAATATGTAACGGGTGCATTTGTAACAGAACCTTGGGTCGCTTTGTTGATCATTTTTGGCGTTGCGATTTTAATCGTCGGAATCATCGTTCACCCGGCAGTTGTTCGGATGTTACGCCCATTGATTGAAATTGACATCCGTCCGATTGTCGAGAAGCGGGAAGACCTTTCAAAAAAAGGTTAAATGCTATACACTTTAAAGTAGATGGATTAATAGATGAAGGGCGTGGAAAGTATGTCATATAACTTAAACAACGCGGATGGTGTCGTAAACGTTTCTCAGCAGGTAATCGAGGTCATCGCCGGAGTTGCCGTCAAGGAAACAGAAGGTATCGCATTTACGCAAGATGATTCGAAACTGCAAGAAAAACAAATGGTCAAACTCGTTAAGGTCGAAGATGTCGGAGGCGAGATTACGGTCAGCCTGGCTGTTCATATCAAGTATGGTATGTCGATCATCAAGACAGCGGGTAAAGTGCAAGAACGGATTGTGCAAGACATGGAAAACATGTTGGCATTCCCACCGAAAGCAGTCGACGTCCGCGTCATCGGATTGTTAAAAGGATAAAAAAGGAACGAGGCGCTTCGTCATTGGACGAGGCGCCTCGTTGTTGATTAGGGGAGGTAGCGGAGGGCGAACGTTTCAGTTGCCTTTGCCGAATAGTCAAACTGGAGGCGAATGGCATATTCGCTCGTCGAAAAAACAGATACAGCGGGGTGCTCGGTCTGCGCAAGCGTCGTTTCTCCGGTCACGAGTTCGAATGCCAACTGATCGAGTGTCAAAAGCTGATTACTTGGATTACGCACTAAGACAATCGCTTCAACGGAAGTCTCTTTTTTTAGAATCGATACCGGAAGGAGCGACCAACCGTCTGTCGGAGGAATCGGGTGAGAAAAAGCGATTTGGCGGATCCGTTGGCGTTCAGTCTCCGAGAAGGACGAATCAATCAGCACATCGGTCAATAATTCGTTCGAAAAGACAAGTTGGACCGGATCAGTAAGTAAATCAAGGTCGACAAACACATCTTCTTCCGCAAACTCAAGCCAAAGCGGAATTGTTACCATTGGTAAAAGGACCGGTATCTCCTCGATACTAAGCGTTTTCCGGGCAATCAACTGGTCGCCGGACAGTGCAAGAACGACTAAATCATTCAGCTGGAAAGCTTGGTCAAGTGTATTTTGGAACAAGGCAATCAAGCGCAACGGCTTGTTTTCTAACCTTTGGAAGAGGTGGATTGCCATTTGACCAGGAGCGAGTCCAGGTAGTTGTGCCGCGACGTAGCGGAAGACATACTCATCTTCTTTGACGATTGGCATATCGTCCGTGAAATAGAGCGCAGGTTGAATAACCGGTGAATCAGTCGACGGTTGCATGAAGCATTCCTCCTTCAGTCGTAACACTTTCGAAGCGACAAAGACTAGAGACAATCTGTTTTTCAAAAGTAGAAATCGCATAAGTGAAGTAGTCCATTCCTTCCTGTTCAAAGATACGAACAGGTTGTTCCTGCGCATAACCGCGAAGATGAATCCCTTCCTTCAATGAATTCATCGCCGTTAAGTGACCCGTCCACTGTTCATCGAGTGCGAGCAGCATGAAGCGACGTGCTGTTTCTTCATGGGACGCAAGATGGTCTGCCATCGTGGTCTCGGTCTCTGCAATGAGTGGAGTCAATCGTTGTTTCATTTCTTCACGCGATTCGACGCGCTCGAGCAGGACCGGTTGTTGGACGAGCTGTTCAAGTTCCGATGTCAGTAATGCCAGTGGCCATTCTTCTGGAACGAGCGCGTCATGGAGATGCTCATCGACTAAGGCATGAATGACACGAGCAGCAAAGGACTGGACGAACCCTTCAAGTGACTCGGACTCAACAATTTGATTGCGAAGACGATAGATCGCGAGGCGTTGCTCACTGATGACATCTTCTAGCTGGACGAGTTCATCACGGACGCTCCGGTTGACGGATTCACATGTCTCCTGCGCATAGCACATCAACTGACGCGCCTCTTTTAACGTGACAGGACCTGCGACATCGGGAAGCTTTTTTTGAACACGGGTGAGGCGGTCTTTTGCGAAGCGGCGGGGAAGCTCGTCTTCGAGTGATAAATAGAAGCGCGTCAATCCTGGATCACCTTGGCGACCGGCCCGGCCGCGAAGTTGATTATCGATGCGGACCGACTCGTGGCGTTCTGTCCCGATGACCAACAATCCACCTTGCTGTTTGGCAGAGGCATCGAGGACGATATCCGTTCCACGACCGGCCATGTTCGTCGCAATCGTAATCCGGCCGGCTTGTCCGGCTGACTCGATGATTCGGATTTCTTGATCAACCGTCTTTGCATTCAAAATCTCATAAGGCAACTGTTCGCGCTCCAGGACGTGAGCGACTTTTAGGGATTGTTCGATTGAAGTCGTCCCGATCAATACGGGTTGTCCTGTTTGATGTGCGAGTCGTGTTGCCTGTGCGATGGCCTGATATTTTTCCTGACGCGTCAAAAAAAGGACGTCTGGTTCATCGATTCGGATTTTCGGGCGATTCGGTGGAATCGATACGACATCCATCCGGTAAGTTTTCAGGAACTCATCGCGTGAGGTCGACGCGGTTCCCGTCATACCCGAAACATGACGGTAGAGGCGGAAATAATGTTGAATCGTGATTTGGGCTGTCGTCCGGTTTTCTTCAGTCACGGTAACATTCTCTTTTGCCTCGAGTGCTTGGTGTAGGCCGTCAGATAAACTGCGCCCTTCCATTAAGCGACCTGTGAATAAGTCGACGAGGGCGATTTTATCATCTTTGACGATGTAGTCGATATCGCGTGTCAAGACGACATGCGCGCGAAGTGCCTGGATGACATAATGAAACAAGACAGCATGTTCTGCCGCAAAGAGTTGATCGACTCCGAACGTTCGCTCAATCGTCTCGATGCCTTGGTCGGTTAAGGCAACCGCTTTAATTTCATCGTCAAACGTATAATCTTCCTCTGGCTGGAACGCTTCGATGACACGACGGACGAGTTGTTGGAGCGCTTCGTGAACGGTGTCACGTTCCGCCATGATGAGGGGGGTTTTAGCTTCATCAATCAAGATGCTATCGACTTCATCGATCAGAGCAAAGCGGAGAGGGCGTTGCAACCGGTCTTCTTTGCGCATGACGAGATGGTCGCGAAGGTAATCAAAACCGAACTCCGTTCCGACTCCGTATGTAATATCGGCAGCGTAGGCGGCTCGCTTCTCGTCAAATGATAAGTCGGAATGATTGATGCCGACCGTCAGTCCTAAAAAGCGATGGATTTGTCCGATTTGTTCCGCGTCACGGCGGGCCAAATATTCATTGACGGTGATGACATGGACGCCTTGCCCGTACAGACTCTGTGTAAAACTGGCGAGCGAAGCGACGAGGGTTTTTCCTTCCCCGGTCGCCATCTCGGCGATATGTCCTTCAAGTAGCGATAGGCCACCAATCAGCTGGACATCGTAATGGCGGAATCCGAGCGTCCGCTTACTCGCTTCCCGAACAAGCGCAAATGCAGTCGCAGTAATCGCTTCGACCGACTCACCCGTCTGAAGACGTTCTTTTAAAGAAGCGGTTAAGCGGCAGAGTTCGTCATCGGTCTTCTGTTGCATTTCCGCTTCTAGACTATTGATCGACAGGACGATTTTTTCATAACGTCGCATCCGACGGCTCTGTTCGTCGAGTAGTTGTTTGACACGTTGAAACATACTAAGTCACTCCTTCAATTCCGATTCTAAAACTAACCTGATTATACCAGTTAAAAAATGTAAAACGAATAGTAAAGAGATAAATAGAGAAAACATTTATGCTTATTTGAAAGCGTTATCAATGCAAACTAATTTTTCCTGATAACTTCAAAAGGTCTAAATGAAGAAATTTTTGATAACGCTTGCAAAGAGGTGTATGAAGAGGTAAAATATTTCTTGAGGCAAGTGCAATCGTTTGCGCAAATCATTCGATTTCTTGTCTTTCATGTACGATGGATGAAAGGATGGATGTCGGATGGCACCAACGATTGAAGCGGTTATTTTTGACTTAGACGGCGTGATTACCGATACAGCCGAGTATCATTACTTAGCGTGGAAGCAACTCGGAGAGGAGCTTGAGATTCCGTTCGACCGGGATTTCAACGAAACACTTAAAGGTGTAAGTCGGACCGATTCGTTAGAGCGGATCTTGGCGCTCGGTGGAAAGCAGCATGCTTTCACGGAAGCCGAAAAAAACGCGCTTGCGACGAAAAAGAACGAGCACTACGTCGAGTTGATTCAACATATCTCAGAACAAGATCTTCTTCCGGGAATTATTTCGTTCTTGGATGAAATTCGGGCTGCTGGGCTGAAAATCGGTATGGCGTCGGCTTCGAAAAATGCGCTGACGGTCGTTGAGGCACTAAAGGTCCGACACTATTTCGATGATATCGTCGATGCGGCAACAGTTGCTCAGTCTAAACCACACCCTGAAGTGTTTTTACGGGCAGCTGAAGCGCTTGACGTCGATCCGAGTCGCTGTATCGGTGTAGAAGATGCAGCAGCCGGTATTACAGCCATCCACGCGGCAGGCATGTATGCTGTCGGCGTCGGACCGGAAACGACGTTACATGAGGCAGACTATCGTGTCGATTCGACAGATTTGCTTTCCCTTGAGCAAATCTTAGCTAATCGCTAACGACAACGTTCCATTCCCTGATGGTTCGTTGTTTCATCTGATTGACTCTTTTCATGTGAGGAAAAGGACCGCTTCCCTGAGCGGTCCTTTTTGCGTATAGACAAATTAAGCGGTTTTTAATCTTAACGGATGGTGAAAAGTTGCTTTCCTGCTTCTTCTCAAAACAAATTTTTTTCGCAAAATTCATCGGTAGATGGCAATCCTTTTAGCGTGCAGACTGTAGACAAAGTGCTATCAGGAGAAAAAGCGTCTTTATTCGTTGCTTTCCTCGGGCGAGGCGCAAGCCGTTGCTCCTTGGTCCTTACGGACAACGAGCAGGGTCTTGCCTGCCTCTGAACGTGCGTTAAAAACGCACTTTTTCCCGTAGGAGTCAACGAAATATGACGCTTTTTAGCTAATACCGTGACCAAAAAGCCGGGCATGGAGACGTTTTAGAGCGCAATCCGTTTCGAATCGCTTAGAACCGCGAAAAGCAATCGGTCGCGACCCTGCAGCTTTGCTGTAGCGGCGTGACCGATTGCCGCTTTGAAGACGAGGCGAGACAGGGAAGCGCGAACGGATTGCATCTCGATACCATATGTTTACGCTTTTTAATAGTTTGTCTACACGCTGAAAGGATTGCGCATCGGTAGATGGCAATCCTTTTTTGTGATTGTATGTCATATTTTTTAGTCGGCTCGAAGTGTTGTGGAAAATTAAAGTGTCGCGAGAATTCCATCTGCGATCGCTTGTGCGTAACGTGCCTGGTAGGCAGCGTTCGTTAACTTCGAACGATCTGTGCTGTTTGAAAGGAATCCGAGTTCTGTCAAAACGGCGGGAGCATTCGTGCCTCGGATGACCGCTAAGTTACCGAAATCCACACCGCGATTTCGCATACCGGCATAACTGACCAGCCGTTGTTGAATCGCATTTGCTAATTGAATGGATGTTGATCCGCTATAGTAATAGTTTTCGGCACCGGAAGCGCTCGTAGCGTTTGAGGCATTGATATGGATGCTGACGAAGCGAGCAGTTGCATGTGAGTTCGCCATGACGCTGCGGTCGGTCAATGTCGGATAATAGTCATTCGTATACCGCGTTAATTGTAAATCGACTTTTCCTTCGAGAAGGCTTGCGACCTGACGCGCGACGGCGAGGACGATATCGCGTTCTGTTAGTCCGACCCGTGTAGCACCGGGATCATAACCGCCATGACCAGGATCAAGGACGATCAATGGTCGATTCGAAGGAGCGGGTTGAAAGAGGGTTAAATACATCGACTCGACATAACCGGAGCGTCCGTCCGCTGTCTTGACCGCGACATAACCACGTGTTTTATGTGTACTGTTTGAGACGACGACCGGCGTACCGCGTCCGAGACGAGCGAGTTGGCTACTTGAAGAAGACGGACCGGAGCGTAATGTGACCGTACTACCTGAGCTGATGAGGACATACATTTTTGAACCGCTGTAATCGACGCTCGCCGTAGAAGAAGAGGCGGGAGAAGAAGTCCCTTTTTTCAAGTAAGTACCGATGACATAACCCGTCGATCCGTTATAGGTCACTTTATGCCACGCGCCACTTGTAGATAGCGACTGAACGACTTGAGTTTTCGGAATCGTCAAGATCAGTTTCCCGGATGCACTCGGTGCGGTACGAAGATTTAACCGTTCGGTTGTTGTATAAGCAGTCGTTTTCGATGTTGTCGAAGCCGCGACTTTTTTTAAGTAAGAGCCGGAGACGTAACCGGTTTTATTACTGTACGTGACTTTGTACCAGTTTCCATCTTTATAGCTTGAGCTGATTTTTTTACCTGTTGGAATCGTCAACAGCCGTGTCGAAGAAGTCGTCGCTGCTTTGCGTAAAGAAAGTGCTGCGGTTGTTTGATAAGTTGTCTTCGCGAAAGCAGTCCCCGTGACGACTTTCTTTAAGTATGTTCCTAGCACGTAGCCCGTCTTTCCTTGATAAGACAGTTTGTACCAATTCCCTTTACGATAAGAGGAGCTGATCTGTGTGTTTTTCGGAATCGTCGTCAACTTTTTCGACGTGGTTGTATTGGATGTCCGAAGATTTAAAGAATCTGTTGTTTTATAAGTCGTTTTCGTAAAAGAAGTACCGCTAGCTGCCGATACTAAAGAAGACGGAAACGCAACCGTGAGTAGAAGCAAAAGTACTAGTGCAAACGACAATAATTTAGTTAATTTGTCCATTAATTTTCCAGTCTCCTTTTGTGTAAAATCAATAGTTAGAACACCTTTACGAATAAAATAAGTGCTTTTGAGATAGTTTAATTTATAATTTATATGTTCCGTTCTAGCTCCTTTCTGTTAATATGAGGTGTAACCATTGTATCGGGTGTTTGATGAAAATATTACAGGATAATTAAATATTTAAAAAAATTATATATTACACAGACAATTTATAGTCTGTAATATTTCAATAAACATACAATTGAAACATAATTGAAATATTTATGTTTAATTTTGGAAGGTAGGGTAAACATGGGAACGAGTGAACACATTTATCGTGAGTTGATGGAGATTGAAGAGGAATACCGCCGTCTTCAACGGCGTGCAGAATACTTGATTGCAGAGTTGAGTCGTGGTGCTGGAGAGTATTCAAAAGAAATCGCCGTAGCACAAGAACGCCCTCTAAAACAACGGCGTGTCAATCAGCGTTACCCGCTTGAAGTGTACGTCCACCAAATCAGTGATTTGATGCGTGAACGTGAATCGATGTCGGCACGTGACATTCAAATGGAACTTGAATTACGTTACCGTCATCAAATCAGTAACATCTATCAATTGATGGCGAAAGTCGAGCAAGCGAACCCGGCAATCAAAAAGGTTGGCCGTGGGATTTATACATATGATCCGTCTGCTGAAGTCCCAATCTTCATGTGAGCCGCTCGTCGGCTCTTTTTTTTTATGATATAATTCGCGCAGGAGCGTGATGTTATTATGTTATGGACTGCGTCCATCGTCTGTTTTATCGCGGCCTTACTGATCACACCCGTCGTAAAACGCTTTGCGATTGCAGTCGGTGCCGTTGACAGTCCGGACGCGCGAAAAGTACATGTGCGAATCATGCCACGTCTAGGTGGTTTGGCGATTTATATCGCGTTCATGATTGGCTATTTTATTTTGCAACCTTCGAGTCCCTATGCGACTCATATTCTAGTCGGAGGATTCGTCATCATTTTGACGGGGGCCTTCGACGACCGATTCCAATTGAATGCCCGGTTGAAACTGATGGGACAAATTGTTGCTGCCGTCATCGTCTTAAATGGAGGTATTCGAATCGAATTCATCAATTTGCCGTTTGACCAGCAACTGTTTCTCGGTTGGTGGAGTGTGCCGTTGACGTTTCTTTGGGTCATCGGGATTACGAATGCCGTCAACTTGATTGATGGACTGGATGGACTCGCAGCCGGTGTCTCGAGCATCGTGTTGTTGACGTTGATCAGCCTCGCTGTCATCCAAGGAAATGTTTACGTGACGATCGTCGCAATTTTACTCTTGATGAGCACGCTCGGCTTTTTGTTCCACAATTTTTATCCGGCGAAGATTTTCATGGGGGATACAGGGGCCTTGTTCCTTGGATACATGCTTGGTGTCTTATCGTTACTCGGTTTTAAAAACGTGACCTTGTTCTCGCTTGCCGTTCCGGTCATCTTGCTCGGGATTCCGATCTCCGACACGTTGTTTGCAATCGTCCGGCGTGTTCTTCAAGGGAAACCACCGTTCGCACCAGACAAAGCCCACCTGCATCATCGTCTGCTCGATCTTGGATTTACGATGCGCCAAGCTGTGCTCGTGATTTATGGGTTGTGTGCGATTTTCGGCATGACGGCGATTTTATTTTCACAAACGAATTCCGTCGGGGCACTCGTTTCGTTAATCATGTTATTGATTGTGCTCGATATCTTAGTCGAATCGCTGGGACTACTTGGCGAACGCTATCGTCCGTTATTGAATTTACTCGAACGACTTACATCAAAATGACCAATCAGCCGCTCAAAATTTGATTTTTGGGCGGCTGATTGACGATTAAGGAGACTATTATGAATCCGATAGCGGAAAAAGAACGGATTATTTATTTGGATGTCCTCCGTGGTTTTGCACTGTGTGGGATTTTGCTCGTCAACATGCCGAGTTTTCTCGGGGAACGGTTCGTGTCCGATATGGGACAAGTCGACCGATTGCTCCGGCTTTTCTTTGATTTGTTCATTCAAACGAAGTTTTATACGTTGTTCAGCGCGTTGTTTGGTGCTGGCTTTATCCTCTTCATCGACCGGCTCCGTCAAAAAAAGCGTTCGCTGTGGATTTTTGTTCGCCGTTTGACGATTTTATTTGCGATCGGTCTCATTCATTTATTGTTTTGGGAAGGTGACATTCTCCAAACGTATGCGTTTTGCGGATTCCTTTTGTTGCTCTTCGTCAAAACACGACCGCTGACCAAACTCTTCATCGGTCTTGCCCTCCAACTGTATACGGTCTCTCTCTATCTTTCAATTTATCTCTTTGCTCAATCAGAAGGCGATCGTTCCATCATTGAACCGGACGGTCGATTGACCGATCTTGTTGCCGAACGTGATCTCGGAGGTTATTTCATTTATCATGCGACCGTCCAATTGCCGGATGCACTCGGAAATACGTTGATGCTTTGGCCGGAAATTTTATCTCTCTTTTTAATCGGCGCCTATTTGATGGAACGCTTTTCAGTGCGGCCACCGACAACACGATTACTCATCGTAGGGTTCCTCGTAAGCTTGATTTTGTCACTCCCTGCACTAACGCAAATTATTCGCGTTCACCAAGGGCAGGTTGCAGATGGACTAATCAATTACTTTTTCGTCTGGTTGTCCGGACGAACGCTCGCCATTACTTATGCGACAGCCATCGCCTTGGTTGTTCGGGCCGGCCTGCGAATGGAAGGGTTCCGCTTGCTCGGACGGATGGCGCTAACGAATTATTTGACGCACACACTCGTTTTTACAGTCCTTGTTTTCTTATCCGGGACATACGGCACGATTCCGCTGTGGCAAGGGACGTTAGGAGCTCTCATCTTATTAGCCTGCCAAACGTTTTTCTCGCGTTGGTATTTGCGACACCATCACCAAGGGCCAATCGAAGCATTGTGGAGAAAGGGGACATACGGAAAACAAAAGTCGACTGAACTGTAAGCTGTCACAAAAAATTTACAAACGTTTCGTATACTAGGTGTTGGAGGTGGAGAAATGAGTAGATGGATAGAAATCTTCATCGTCTCTTTGAAGCTCGGCTTGACATCGTTCGGAGGTCCTGTCGCGCATCTCGGATACTTTTATGAAGAATACGTCAAACGAAGGAAGTGGATTGACGAGAAAGGCTACGCCGATCTTGTGGCACTTTGCCAGTTTCTTCCCGGTCCGGCATCGAGTCAAGTCGGGATGGGAATCGGGTTGATTCGTGGTGGCGTCGTCGGTGCAATCATTTCCTTTATCGGGTTTACATTACCGTCGAGTCTGTTATTGATCATGTTCGCACTGCTTGCGACAACTTACGATTTGACCGATGCGGGATTCATTCACGGTCTGAAACTCGTCGCGGTGGCGATTGTTGCCGATGCTGTACTCGGAATGGGGATGAAGCTTGCTGTTGGACCGAAGCGGTTAGCGTTGATGTTGCTTGCGCTTGCAGGTGTCTTAATCTTCGATCATCCGCTTGCGCAAGTCGGTGTCTTACTACTGGCGGCATTGTTCGGATTACTCTTGTTTAAAGTTGAACCACAATCTGGTCAGCCGTTAGCCGTTCACGTATCACGCGTGTGGAGCATCAGTGCGCTCATACTCTTTTTCGGTTTGTTAGTCGCGACACCGATTTTAGCAACGGTAGCGACGGGAAACGTGCAGCTCGCGAGCATCATGTACAATGCCGGTGCACTCGTGTTTGGGGGCGGTCACGTCGTCTTACCGTTTCTCAACCAGGCACTCGTACCAGGATTTATGGACGGAACGAACTTTCTGGCGGGGTATGCCGCGGCCCAAGCCGTTCCCGGTCCACTCTTTACATTTGCGACCTACCTCGGGACGGTCATTTCAGGTGTGTCGGGTGGTCTGCTCGCGACATTGGCGATTTTTTTACCCGGTTTTCTGCTCGTGATTGGCGTCGTCCCGTTTTGGGATCGCGTCCGGATGAACAAACAAGTCGGACGGATGTTGATCGGCGTCAATGCAGCAGTCGTTGGTTTGTTGTTAGCCGCCCTATATGACCCCATCTTTACATCGAGCGTCGAGACGGGTCTCGATTTCTTCGTCGCCTTCGGGCTCTTTTGTTTACTTCGTTTTTATAACCAGTCGCCGTTACGCATCGTTTTACTTGGAGCAGTGATTGGAATGGTGTTAAGCGGAATCGGTCTTACTTAAAAAAGGCAATCTACAGACGCTTTAGAGCGCGTGATCGCTTTGTACAAAAAGTGCGGGCTTTCACGAGACTTGGATAGGTTTCAAGACGGCATGAGCGAAAAGTACGGAAATAGAAATGGCCGATGATTCCATAAAAGAGAGAATCATCGGCCATTTGATTGTTGTCGGAAACGTACGACATAAGGATTGATTTTACTCTGACTTATGAGTCAGCTCCATTGTTTCCAGTCTTACGCTTGAGGTGGACGAGGGCGATGTCTTGCCGGACGGTCGTCGCGTCTTCGATGAAACCGAATTGATGATAAAGCGCAATCGCCGGCGCGTTCAATTTTGCCGTTGAGACGAACTGCAGATCCTCTGCTGCAAGCGCATGGTGCAGTAAACGAGAGGCGACACCTTGCCGGAAAAAATCGGGTGCGACGAGCAGACGTGTAATCGTCCGATCGGAATACGTCAGGCAACCGATGAGTCCGGATTCGGACGTCAAGACGTAACCGAGCGGAGCTTCTTGCGTCAATTCAGCCGATGTTTGGCGCAAAGGTGGAAAATCGGTCGTACCGATTAACTCCGCCTCTATTTGATAAGCACGTTTTTGTAATGCGAACAACGCCTCAAAGTCAGTTTGCTTCAGTCGACGTATCATCTTTTGTCCCTGAATCGTCAGCCGATGCCTCACTTGCCTGGTTCGTCGGCAGAGCGAGTTGTTCTTTTAACATGTTTTTTGCTTCTTGGAGCGACTCTTCATCCAGCTTGTAGTAATAGCCGCCGTTGATTCGGGCATCCGATCCTTCTAAGTCGATCCGGTTGACGGTCGCGAGTGACTTGACGAACGGCTGCAGCTGGAATGCTTCCGTTAACGACATGTTTGTTTGGAAGTTATCGCCGGTCGCTTGCATCAATTGATTCAACTTTGTGATTGAACCGAGCGAAGTCGATTCATCGATGATGGCTTGTAAAATTTGTTGTTGGCGTTTTGTACGGCCGATGTCACCTTCGGGATCTTCGTAGCGCATCCGGGCATAGGCGAGTGCTTCTTCACCGGTTAATGTCTGAACGCCGGGATCGAGCTTGACGCCGCTCTGTTGATCAGATGAATCGAGTGTGTCGATCGGCAACTTGACGTCGACGTCGACTCCGCCAATTGCATCGACAATCGCGACGACACCATTAAAGTTGATTGAGCCATAATAGTCGATTGGGATATCGAGCAAGTTCTCGACCGTCTCAATCGTTGAATCGATTCCTCCGAACGCATACGAGTGATTAATTTTATCTTCGTAGCCGACAGACGGAATCATGACGAGGGAATCCCGGGGGATACTCAACATGCTGACTTTCTTTTCCGCTTTGTTGAAGGTGGCGACAATCATCGTGTCTGATCGTGAAGCAGTGTCACCAGGGCGTTCGTCCGTCCCGACGAGCAGGACGGAGAAATGATCTTTCGTCAAATCGACGGCCGCTGGACGTTTTTCTGATTTTTCACCACGGGATAATTTTACTTCTGTTTTGTTGGCTGTTTGAAAGGTTTTATATGCGACGTAGGCGAACGTAGCGCCACCTGTGACTAAGACGATGAGAAATACGGTGACGAAAATCTTAAACCAAGAGCGTTTTGATTTTCGGTTATTAGAACGAGATCGTGTAGAATCCTCCACTGTTCATTGCCCCTAACTTTACTGAATAATTAAAAAACTTTTAAATTCTTTACAAACAGTATAGCAGGTCGAGACAGAATGTCACGTCAGGTCACATCGTGCTCGATGTAGCGAGAACCATTTTCGTGTATCTTCGCTTGCCCATTCGTCAAGTTCGTCATCCACTCGATGAATGGGGCGACATCGTCTGAATTGACGAGGACGTCGATTTGAACATGATCGAGGTAATGGATTTGGTCGATGAGGTGACGCGTCGCCCGGAGTTCATTTTCTAATTTTCCGAGCCATGTGTAATCGACCGTCACTTCAAGGAGGTCGTGGGAAACGCGTTCGATGACGCCGATTGTATTCAATCCTTCTGAGACACTTGTGCCGTAAGCACGGATTAAACCACCGCCACCGAGCTTGATTCCTCCGAAGTAGCGGGTGACGACGACAACCGTATTCCGGAGATTACGTTTTTTCAACACTTCGAGCATCGGAACGCCGGCCGTTCCACTCGGTTCACCATCATCATTCGCTTTTTGAATGTCATTTCGTTCACCGATGACGTACGCTGAACAATTGTGATTGGCGTCATGGTGTTGCTTTTTAATCGCCGCGATGAAGCCCTGTGCTTCTTGCTCAGAGGTAGCGCGTGCTAAATATGTAATAAATCGTGACTTTTGTATAATGATTTCATGGAAACCATTTTCTTTTACTGTATAATAATTAAATAATGACATAATCAAAAATGTCCTCCTCGTTAACTAGTTCTTTCTAGCATAACGACGAATCGGGAGAGAGACAACCACGGGGACTGGAGGGAGTAGCATGACGAATGAGATGAGGGAGCGGCTGTCCTTGAATGATATCGTACAGAACATCATTGGTGTCGTAGAAGAAAGTCGGGAAGAAATCGTTCGAATTACAGAAGATTCAAGAGAACAATACGCAGAAATCCAACAGGAGTTACGGGATTTGAAGACGCGTGTTCATGACTATATTAAAGAAGCCGAACGACTGGAACGACTGATCAAGGATTCAAAAGCACGACTCGTCGTCGTCAGCAAGAACTTCGATCATTACTCCGAACAAGACGTCAGAAGCGCCTACGAAACGGCGAATGCCCTTCAACTCGAGTCGTTCATCAACCAACGGGATGAAATGAACTGCCGAAAGCGGCGGGATGAACTCGAGCGTCGCTTAGTCCACCTTGATGAGACGATTGAGCGAGCCGATATGCTGATCAGTCGCGTCTCGGTTGTCCTGAATTTTTTGACGGACGATATGCAGGTCATGAATGAAAAGTATGAAAAGGCGATGCAAAAACAAGAGATGGGTTTAAAAGTATTTCAGTCGGCTGAGAATGAGCGACGGCGCTTATCTCGAGACATGCACGATGGACCAGCACAAACGCTTGCTCACGTTTTGATTCGTGCAGATTTGATTGAAAAGATTCACCAGCATAACGGAGCAGAAGCAGCCTTTGAAGAAATACATCGCCTCCGGATCTTGATTCGTGACGGGCTCGCGGATATTCGCCGGATCATTTATGATTTACGTCCGATGACACTCGATGATCTTGGATTTGTTCCGACACTCGAGCGTTATCTTCGTCATATGCAGGAAATTTCGAACATTCCGATTCATTTTAATTATCTTGGCGGTGGGGAGCGGATTGAGTCGACGTATGAAGTCGCTGTCTTCCGAATTGTTCAAGAAGCCGTCCAAAATGCAGTTAAGCATTCCAAAGCGAGTGACATTCGTATTATCATAGAACAGTATCAACATTCTGTCCGTATTCATGTGAAGGACAATGGGATCGGGTTTGACTTTGATGAAATTTTTGCTTCGTGCGATGAGTCGTTTGGACTTGTTGGCATGCGTGAGCGAATTGAATTGATTGATGGTTCGTTTGAAATCGAAACGAAACCAGATAAAGGGACGGTCATCAAGGTAGGGATTCCGATCGAAGAATCCGAAGCGAGAGGGGAAACACAGTGAATAACGAGCAAGTAAAAGTAGTCATCATCGACGATCATCAGTTATTCCGGGAAGGCGTCAAACGGATTCTTGATTTTGAAGAAGAATTCATCGTTGTCGCAGAAGGGGCGAGCGGAGCGGAAGTGATTCCACTCGTCGAAGCCCATCAACCGGATATCGTCTTAATGGATATTAATATGCCGCAAGTCAATGGTGTTGAAGCGACAAAACGTCTCATGGAGGTCCATCCGGATGTCCGCGTCATCATTTTGTCGATTCATGACGATGAAACGTACGTCATGCACGCGTTAGGCGCAGGAGCGGTTGGTTATCTTCTGAAAGAAATGGCGACGGATGAACTCGTGAATGCGATTCGTTCCGTCTATCGCGAAGGGGGATACGTCCACCCGAAAGTCACACCAAACCTTTTGCAAGAGTACCGTCGTTTGATGAAGATGAAACAAACGATGTCTTCCCAACCGATTGAAAAACGTGTCGCGGAAGCGCCGTTACACGTCTTGACGCGTCGTGAGTGCGAAGTACTGCAGTTGCTTGCTGACGGTTTCTCGAACCGGGCGATTAGTGATACGCTCTATATCAGTGAGAAAACAGTCAAAAATCATGTTTCCTCAATTTTGCGGAAAATGAATGTACCCGACCGGACAGGTGCTGTCGTCGAAGCAATCCGACGCGGCTGGGTCGTCGTCGTATAATAAAAAGACGGTTGCCAAAGCGGCGCCGTCTTTGTTTTTGTATCGAAACGAACTATGATACACTTAATAACGATTGTGACGTGTCAGAAAATTACAAGTCACGACGGAACTCTTAAAAGC
Source organism: Exiguobacterium sp. s133 (assembly GCF_018618595.1). Taxonomy (NCBI): domain Bacteria; kingdom Bacillati; phylum Bacillota; class Bacilli; order Caryophanales; genus Exiguobacterium; species Exiguobacterium sp. s133. The sequence continues at coordinate 228,807 of NZ_JACSMK010000002.1, read as the reverse complement.
GAGGAAATTCACGGATGAGCCAGATTGTGATTTTAACGGATAGTACAGCCTATCTGTCAACTACCTATTGTGAAGAAAATAATGTTCATGTCGCACCGCTCAGCGTCATTTTTGATGGTGATGCATATCGTGAAGGGTTCGATATCTCAGTCCCTGAGTTTTATGCGAAGATTCAAACGGGAAGTCTGCCAACGACTTCGCAGCCGAACATCGGTGACATCACGGATGCCTTTGAACGACTACCGGCGGGAACGGATATCATCGGAATTACGTTATCAAGCGGGATTAGTGGAACGTATCAAGCTTTACATACCATTAATATGATGGTTGATCACGTTCAAGTGCACCCGGTCGACTCACGAATTTCATGTATGCCGCAAGCATTCTTAGTGAAGGAGGCTGTCCGGATGCGTGATGCCGGGGCGACGGCAACAGAAATCGTCGCACGTCTTGAAGATCTTAAAGGGATGATTCGTGCGTATTTCGTCGTTGATGATTTAGAGCATTTACAACGGGGCGGACGTCTCAGTATGACGCAAGCCGTCGTTGGTTCTTTCTTAAAGATTAAACCGGTTCTTCATTTCGTCGATGGGAAAATCGTTCCGTTCGAAAAGATTCGGACGTTCAAACGGGCGGTTAAACGGATTGAAGAGATGATGGAAGATACGATTCATAATGAGGGTGCAGGATATGTCATCGGTGTCATCCATGCCGAAGACGATGCCAAAGCACGTGCTGAAATCGAAGTACTCGAGCAACGGTTCCCGAAAGCGCAAATTGAAATGAGCGTGTTCGGTCCGGTTATCGGGACACACCTTGGTCCTGGTGCGATCGGGATCACGTGGTACAAAGCGGATTAATGAAACAAGTGTTGCACCGAGAAAGAACATCACTTCAATGGGATGTTCTTTCTTTTTTGACTCGTCTTTACACTGCCGGCAGGAAGCGCACGCAAGACTGACGAAAGGAGGGGGAGTCTCATCAAGAAAGGGAGTGAGTCATGGATATTCGAGGACGCCTGATTCCGAGCGATCAAGTAAAGGTTTCGCTTGGTTCGAATGAACGTCGGTACCCTGCTGTGACATGGCGGTGTCAACGATGCGGGGGACTGCCGACACGCGGACCATGTACATGCGGGAAACGCTGTTACTATTGTCGGCACTGCCTCATCTTCGGTAAATTAAGAACGTGTGATACGCTCGTCACGGATGCCCGTCCGCTTGACTCCGTCCTGCCGAGTCGGCACGAGCCGCTCGCATTAACACCCGACCAACAACGGATTGCGACGGCGATTGAACGAACGATTGAGCAACAAGGACGTTTGCTCGTCCACGCTGTCTGCGGTGCCGGAAAAACACCGATGCTGTTTCCCGGCATCGAGACGGCACTGCGTCTGAAGAAACGTGTCCTCATCACGACGCCACGGGCGGATGTCGTCCGAGAATTAACGTTACACGTCAAACGTGCTTTTTTGGACGCGCGAATCGTCTCGTTGTTCGGCGGCTCGGAGGAACGTCTTCAGCTCGGAGATATTACGATCAGTACGACCCATCAATTGATTCATTACCGTGCTTGCTTTGACGTCGTCTTCATCGATGAGGTCGATGCCTTTCCCTATAGTACGGACCGGACGCTACATCGCTACGTCAAACGGGTGATGTGCCGCGCGGCATCACTCATCCTTCTCAGTGCAACCCCTTCCTTTAGGAACAAACGCCTGCCGACCGTCCGCCTGATGCGGCGGTATCACGGCTTCCCGTTACCCGTTCCGCAACTCCACTTTTCCTATACACCAGCCCATTTGATTGAATGGCTTCACAGTCACGCAGACAAACCACGACTCGTCTTTGTGCCGACCGTTGCCGTACTCGCGTTATGGCAGGAGCGACTCGAACAAGCGGGATTAACGGCTGAAACGGTCCACGCGGCAGATCCTGACCGGATCGTTAAGGTCGAACGCTTTCGGACGACAGCAACGATTTTATTGACGACGACGATTTTAGAACGTGGCGTCACCTTTTCGAATGTCCAAGTCGCGGTCGTCGATGCAGACGTGTCGTTTACGGCAGCGGCATTGATTCAAATCAGTGGACGTGTCGGGCGAGATGTCGATTTCCCGAGTGGGGACGTCATCTTTTTCGCAAATGATCGATCGAATGCGTTATACGAAGCAATCGCTGATATTCAGCGTGCGAACCGGGAGGGTTTCCGATGAATTGTCTGCTTTGCCAACAATTTTTTTTACCGAGCTGGTCATTGTCGAACGTATGGACTAGGCAAACGGTATGTCGAACCTGTAAAATAAAGTTTGTAAAAAGAGGGGAATGCACGGATTGTGGAAAACCGGGTCTCACCCTTTGCAGCGATTGTCAGCAGTGGCGGCGACTCGGTTATGATTTGAAGACGGACCCATTATTTTTATATGAGGCAACCGCAAAGGATTTTTTGAAGCGCTATAAGTTTTTAGGGGATACGGCGCTGTTGGACGTGTTTAAAGAAGAGCTGAAGAAGGTAAAAGTGAAACAGGATTTCATTGTGCCGATTCCGCTCAGTCGAGAGCGACTGAGCGAACGGCGTTTCAATCAGGCGGAAGGCATCGCCCGGATGATGCGTGGAAAGGTCACATTGTGTTTGGCACGTTCAGATGGTCCGGCGCAAAGTCGCAAGGCGAGGCGAGAGCGCCTGTCTCGGGCCAATCCGTATGAAGTGATCACTTCCGTCGAGGGGAAAACGATTTTACTCGTCGATGATGTGTATACGACGGGAACGACCTTGCATCAAGCGGCTTTGCGACTACATGAAGCAGGTGCAAAAGAAATTTCTGCCGTAACTTTATTTCGAAGTGTTTAAGAATTCTTCATTTCTGCCGATATTCATAATGAGGTGAAGGAAATGGATGTATTAAACTGCAAATCTTGCGGGAAATTATTTATTCGTCAATCTTCTGACCTGTGCATCGATTGCATTAGGAAAGATCATACTGATTTTGAGAAGGTGCGTGAGTTCCTGCGAGAACGGCGGAAAATCCGAACCTCACCTATTGATGTTGAGCAAGCGGTCGGGGTCAAACGAGAAACAGTCCTCCGGTACATTAGGGATGGGCGTTTACTGATGTCAGAAATCACACAGATGGAAATCACGTGTGAGAGTTGCGGGAAACCTTCCCGTGACGGTACGATCTGTGCCGATTGTCGTGAGAAATTACGACGCGACCTCGCCCAAGCGATGCTAGATTCTTCTGCCCCTTCGAAACCGAGAACGTATCGAACATGAATTAAGAATCTTGTAATCTAGAAAGCAGGTGTTCACATGCGAATTGATTCTACGAAATGGGTGAATATGCCTAAAGCGTACGAAAGAAATCAAGCAGTAGAAGGAACAGAAGCAAAACGTACGAATCGGCCGGATGAAGTGACGATCTCGAGTGAAGCGCGTGCGCGTTTCAATGAGACACCAACATCACGGACCGAAAAAATCGAATCCCTTCGTCAAGCCATTCAGGATGGAACCTATAAACCAGACGCGAAAAAAATCGCGGAGCGTTTTTTGAACTTGTAAGAGGGACAACTATGACAGTAGAGGCGACTCGGGGCACGGATGCGCGGGTCGCTTTTTATATGAAGAGCAAACTGTGAGGAGGCAATCGGATGGAAATCCTTGAACAACTCGTAAGTGAGCACGATGCTTTATTGGATCTTGCAAAAGAAAAAAAGACAATTTTGATTCAAAATGATATGAAGCGACTCTCACAAATCGTCAAAGAAGAACCGGTACATCTGAAACGGATTGAACAGCTCGAACAACAACGGCTTGAACGGATGGGACAGGTGACGATGACCGAGTGGTTACAAGATCACCCGGAGGATGTCGCTTCATTACGCCGCTTGTTACAGACGATCGGTCAGCTCAAACGACTGAACGACCTGAACGCTGAATTACTCGAACAATCGCTTCATTATCTCGATTGGCACTTACAATTGCTGATCCCGGAAGCCGATGATTTTACATATGGTCAGTCCGCACTCGACCGCACACACTTTAACCGGAATGCTTAAGGAGGTAGACGAATGGCATCAACTTTTATGGGGCTTGAGACAGGACGTCGGGCACTGACGACGAACCAATGGGCGCTCCAATCGACAGGAAACAACATTGCGAACGCCGGAACGGCTGGTTTTTCACGTCAGCGCTTAATCATGGCGACGACAGAGCAACTCTCGATGTCGATCGGAACGGGCAAGATGGGGCAAATCGGCACAGGGGTCAAAGGGGAATTGCTTGAACGGGTGCGTGACGTGATGCTCGATAAACAGTATCGCGACGAAGCGACGAAGACATCGTACTATGGTACGAAAGAAGCGGCATTCGGCCGAATGGAAGACATCATCAATGAACCGTCGGATACCGGTCTATCAAAAGCTTTTGATGGATTTTGGGAGTCGCTCCAAACACTGTCGACGAATCCGCAAGATTCCGGGGCGCGCAGTGTCGTCCGTCAAAAAGCAGAAACCTTGACGCAAACGTTCAACTACATGGCGAAGGCGCTTAATCAAGTGCAAGGCGACCTGAAAAGCGAAATCGACGTCTCGACGAAAAAAGTCAACGATTTGTTCAAAAAAATTCACAATATCAATGCGGAAATCCATACGGTTGAGCCGCTCGGCGTCTTACCGAATGCGCTATATGATGAGCGGGACCGTTACTTTGATGAGCTCGCTGAATATGTCGACTTTGAAAAAGTCTCCGTCGACAGCGATGCGATCCAGCAAGGGCAACTCGGAAATACCGTCAAAACGGCAGAAGGACGAATCGATGTCCGGATTAAACTACCGAACGGCGATAAGTTGCTTGCAGTCGACTCGGATTTACCGAAGGCCGGGACACTCACGTTCACGACCGATGCGAACGGACTCTATACAGGGTTTAAAACAGATTCACAAACGATTTCATTTGACACAGCGGGCGGCTTCTCATCAGGACGGCTAATCGGTCTGATTGAGATGTATGGTCATGTCGAGAATGGTCAAGCAACGGGCGAATACGTCAACATGCAAGGGCACCTCGATGAGATGGCAGCAACATTTGCCGAAGCCTTCAACACAGCCCACGCAGGGAATCTTAAAAAAGACGGGACGAATGGGACAAACGAATTTTTCGGTTCATCCAACGGTCCGATCACAGCGAAGACGATCGCACTAGGAAGCGAAATCAAGAGGAGTCTCGATAACATCGCGACGTCGACGGATGGAAACATCGGGGACAGCGCCGGTGCCTTGAAGCTCGCCAACATGAAGACGGCAAGCATTCGTTTCGACCAGTCGGATACGACAACGACAATCGGTTCCTTTTATCAAAACGTCATCGGTGACATGGCGGTCGCGACCGACCAAGTCGCGCGACTCGGGCAAAGCTCGGCCGTCTTGATGGAAAGCGCGGAACAGCGCCGTATGTCAGTCTCGGCTGTCTCAATCGATGAAGAGATGACGATGATGATTCAGTACCAACATGCTTACAACGCGGCAGCGCGTAATATCACGACGGTTGATGAGATGCTCGATAAGATCATCAACGGTATGGGAATCGTAGGACGGTGATGACTAAATGAGAGTAACGCAAACGATGCTGACGAAAACGAATATCGGACACTTATCGTCAAGCTACCAAAAATTAAGCACATTACAAGAGCAATTGATCAGCGGTAAAAAAATCCAACGTCCCTCGGAAGACCCCGTCGTCGCGATGCAAGGAATCCGTTACCGGACAGAAGTCCGTGAAGTCGAACAGTTCAAAAAGAACGTCAACGAAGCGACAGGTTGGATGGACTTAACCGATTCGGCACTGAACGAAGTGACGTCAGCGATGAGTCGTGTTCGTGAATTGACGACGCAAGCAGCAACGGATACGTATGACGCGACACAACGAAAAGCAATTCAAAGTGAGGTCGGGCAGCTGATTGAACACATCGGGACACTCGCCAACACGAAATACAATGAAAAAGTCATCTTCAACGGAACGAAGACGGATCAACCGTTCGTTTCGATGGAAGGTCTAAAAGAGTATTTAGCGACGCCTGGTAAGTCTGTCGATACGGTCTTTACGGACGGAAACCCGGGCGGTAAAGACAGCGAAGTAATCCGCTATGAAGTGTCGTCAGGAATCGAAGTCCAGGTCAATGTCTCGCCGACGAGCGTGTTTAGCGCAGAGACGTTTACAACACTAAAAAAATTATATGATGCGCTTGGTGGTGTCTCAGACACGGGAGCCGTCGATAGCTCAAACAATGGAGCCGAGTTGTCAGGGATGCTAAAGGATTTAGACACGATGCTGAATCAAACGGTCGAGACACGAGCGGATCTCGGAGCACGCGTCAATCGTCTTGAACTGAATGCGTCACGCCTTGAAGATCAAGAAATCATCGCGAAATCCGTCATGTCGGATAACGAAGACATCGAAGCGGAAAAAGTCATCATGGAACTCAAATCGTACGAGACGCTTCACCGGGCCGCACTCAGTGCCGGTGCGCGAATCATTCAACCGACACTACTCGATTTCCTACGTTAAGGAGGTGACGGGAGATGAACCTTCCGCATCTTGAAATGCGTCAAACGTCTGCTAAAATCGGTATCAATACGACACGGGCGACGCTTGAACAACACCAACAACAAGCCTCCTTGTCAATCGAGCAACCGAAAGGCGAGCTGTCGCTCGAAACGGTCGCGGCACGACTCGAAATTGATTCATCCCAGGCATGGATTGAAATCGGACGAATCCCGGCATTTGAATCCGTTCAGCGTTATGCTGATTACGGACGACAAATGGGACAACAAGCAGTCGGGCGGGCAGCAGCTGAAGGGGATCAGTTGATGCGGATCGAGCAACGGGGAGATGCCGTTGCTCGCATCGCGACATCCCGGCAAGCACCACCGGCAGAAGTGACGACGCTCGGCTTTACGCCACGCAGTCTCGACCGGGTCAAAATCAATTACACACCGGCAGAGGTGCGTGTCAACTATACGGCGCAAAAACCGCAAATCGATGTTGAGATACATCGACCGGAATTAAACGTCACGCCAGGCACGACAGAAATTTACCTACGGGAACAAAATCAACTGGATATGTGGCCAGTCGGCGGCATATTCGATGGGGAAGGATAATCACATGCATATCGAAACAGATTTTTTTGGAACGGTTCAAATCGAGGAAAGTGAAATCATCACGTTCGCTTCCGAAGTACCCGGTTTTCCAGAGGCACGTCGTTTTATCTTATTACCGTTCGGAGAAGGCATTCCGTTCTGGTCCTTCCAATCGATTGATCAAACGGAATGCGCATTCGTCGTGACGAATCCGTTTTGGATTGATCCGGAGTATGTCTTTGAATTACCAGAATCAGCGAAAGAACAACTCGGTATCCAAGATACGGCACAAGTCGCTGTCTATACGACGGTCACGTTACGTGAACGGTTCGAGGAGTCGACGACGAACTTACGCGCACCGTTCGTAATGGAGACGAAACGTCGGCAAGCGAAACAAGTCATCCTTGATGAAACGTATTCAAACCGGCATGTGATTGGTAGTCTAACGGAAGTAGGTGGTCGCTGATGCTCGTCTTAAAACGTAAAACGGGGGAAGCGATTCAAATCGGGGATGATATCGAGTTGACGGTTCTTGCAATCGAAGGGGACCAAATCAAACTCGGAATCGATGCGCCGCGTCACATCGACATCCATCGGAAAGAAATTTATCTTGCAATCCAAGATGAAAATGCGGAAGCATCTCGAAGTACCGGATTGATGAGTCAGTTGTTAAAACAGCGTTCTGAATAATGAGGTGAACTTCTTTTGTGCGCACGCGACCAAAAGAAGTTTTTTTCATTTCCACGAAAAAAATGCTCATTCCTTTCGAATCGTGTATAGTAATGTAGAGAAAAGAAACCTTTTTAGACAAAGAGGGAGTGTAAGCAATGAATGAGACGAAGCAGCTGAAAAAAGATGCGAATCGTGTACTAAAAGCGACGAGCCGAACCTTTTATATACCAATCAGTCGCCTATCGCAAGAACTGCAAGAGGCAGTCGGGTCTGCCTACCTGTGCATGCGTGCGATTGATGAGATTGAGGACCATGAAGACTTGCCGACAGACGTCAAGACGACGCTCCTTCGGGAGACGGCCCTCCAGATGCGTGGAACGTTTTCGGGAGCTGCTTATCAAGCATTGATTGCACCGTATGCAAATCAGTTGCCGGAAGTGACCCTTCGTCTTTCAGAATGGATTGCTTACTGTCCGGCGGGGATTCGGGCGAAAGTCCTTGAATCAACGGCAGAGATGGCAGAAGGGATGGCTGTCTGGGCAGAACGTGACTGGACGGTCGAGACGGAAGCTGATCTTGATGAGTACACCTATTATGTTGCCGGACTCGTCGGTGTCATGTTGTCAGATATTTGGTACTGGAAAGCGGGTATCGTCACGGATAAACAACAGGCGATTGGTTTTGGTCGGGGACTCCAAGCAGTTAACATCTTACGGAACCAACAAGAAGATGCAGAACGCGGTGTCGGGTACTTCCCACCCGGTTGGACGACGGAGACGATGTTTACGTACGCGCAGGATAACTTGGCAGAAGCGGATCGGTATCTCGCGTCGATTCCGAAAGAGACGACGATCTATGAGTTTTGTAAGATTCCACTTGCCCTCGCACATGGGACGCTGGATGCGCTCGCTCGGGGAAAAGAGAAGCTCAGTCGACCAGAAGTCTTGAAAATCGTCGGAAGTGCGGTTTTAAAACGATGATGACCTGACTAAAAGAGAAACACTTACACATGACGCTTGGCAGGATGAGGCGTGTGGGTAAGTGTTTTTTGTCGTTAGCAGGAGTCCAGAACTTTAATGTTCTGCCGCGGTTTCTGAACAGTGTAGTAGCTGGGTTTAAACGTGTGGACAACGTGCAATCGGGAGAGAAGGCGTCTTCCTTGTTCGTTGTTCCTTAATCCCCACGGACAACGAGCAGGGTCTTGTCTGACTTTGAAAGTGCGTTAAAAACGTACTCAGACTGTAGACAACGTGTAATCGGGAGAGAAAGCGTCTCTTTTTTCGTTGCTTTCCTCGGGCGAGGCGCAAGCCGTTGCTCTTTGGTCCTTACGGACAACGAGCAGGGTCTTGCCTGCCTCTGAAAGTGCGTTAAAAACGCACTTTTTCCCGTAGGAGTCAACGAAACGTGACGCTTTTTAGGTAATACCGTGACAGAAATCCAGGCATGCAGGCGGTTTAGAGCGCAATCCGTTTCGAATCGCTTAGAACCGCGAAAAGCAATCGGTCGCGACCCTGCAGCTTTGCTGTATCGGCGTGACCGATTGCCGCTTTGAAGACGAGGCGAGACAGGGAAGCGCGAACGGATCGCATCTCGTTATAGCATGTTCACGCTTCATAAGCATTTGTCTAAGGTCTGAGCGTAGTCGCCGTGTTTTTCTCTAATTCGAATCATTTTAGTGAAGTCGTCCCAAACAAAAAAAGAGTCTAACCTACTGATAAAAAATCAGCTTGGATTGACTCTTTTTTTTGGATTAAGAGATTGAAGGTACAGCGACTGTTCCTTAATTAAAGAGTTGCTGCGATTATTGATGTGAAATCATTTGATGTCTTCTAAATAAGATAGGACCTTGTCTTCATAGGCTTTGCGGTCATGGGCATAAGACTGGACATGTCCGCCGTTTTCCGTCACATAAAGCTCAGAATGTGGCGCCGCTTTTTGAAGGCGCATGCTTTCCGTGACCGGAATCGCATCATCGTCCTTGCCATGAATCATCAGGATGGGAAGATCAATCCGTCGAATCGCTTCAATCGGTTTGACACGTTCCGGGTTCAGCCCTGTCAGTGGAGGCGTCACTTGCAGGATGACGGGTGTGAACGGGAAGTTCGGCAACCCGCTCCAGACGGGGAGGTTCGTTTCTAAATAATTTTCTAAATCACTGAACGGACTATCCGCGATGACACCGGCGACATCTGCTTTTGGAGCCGTGACAAGGGCAGTCGAAGCGCCCATTGAGATACCATAAAGAACAACCGGCTCTGAAGCACGTGATTTGGCATAGCTGACAGCTGTCAGCAAGTCATCTTGTTCTTTTGCCCCGACCGTGACACGTTTTCCTTCCGAGATCCCGGACCCGCGGAAATCAAATGTTAAGACGTTATAGCCGGCATCATGAAATTTTTTGAAGAGCGGGAAGATGGGGACATCCGTCTGTTCCCGGTTTTTCCCATAGCCGTGAGCAAAGACGATTGTCAGTTTCGCATCCTCACTCGGAATCCACCAGCCGGATAGCCGCGTGCGATCTTTTAGCGAGCGGAAGGAGACGTCTTCATAAGCCAGTTTTTCTGCTTTTTTAGGATTCGTCGTCAATGCTTCCCGTTCCGGTTTCGTTAAGGACGAACCGACATAAGCAGAAATTCCGACGAGAGCAATCAACAAAAGAACGATGACGAGGATCAATCCCCCGATGATTTTCTTGCGATGTTTCTTCAACAACGGCGCGACTCCCTTTCTCGAACAACTGTGAATTAATGAATATCTTTTTTCTTGAAGCGGCCACCGTGGACGTCATGAATGTTGCCGATGGCGATGAAGGCCTGTTCGTCGAAGTCGCGGACGATTTCTTTTAATTTCGTTTCTTCGAGCCGGCTGATGACACAAAAAATGACTTTCTTATCATCTCCGGAAAAGGATCCTTCTCCGTGTAAGTACGTCATGCTCCGACCGAGCCGGTCCATGATGGCAAGGCCGATTTCTTCGTAGTTCTCAGAAATGATCCATACACTCTTTGATTGATCGAGTCCGTCAATGACGACATCAATTGTCTTGAAGGCAATGAAATACGTAATCAGCGAGTACATCGCCCGGTCCCAACCGAAGACGAATCCGGCTGCTCCGAGGATGAAGACGTTAAAGAACATTACAATTTCACCGACGGAAAAGGGGGTCGAGCGACTGAAGGAAACAGCAAGAATCTCCGTTCCGTCGAGCGATCCACTGGCCCGGATGACGATACCGACGCCAATTCCGAGAATTAAACCACCGAAGACGGTCGCAAGGAGATCGACGTTCGTCATCGGTCCGATGCCTTCGAGTAATTTCGTCGCGACCGCCATGATGAAAATTGCATAAAGCGTAGACAGGGCAAAGGTCTTACCAATCTGTTTATAACCAAAAAAGATGAACGGGATATTTAAAAAGAAGAGCCATAATGCAAGTGTCGTATCCGTCAGTTTTGACCCAATGATGGAAATTCCGACAATCCCACCATCGATGATATTATTCGGAACAAGGAATCCTTTCAAACCGATTGCGAAGACGATGGCACCAATCGTCAATAACAAAAGGCGGCGTATAAGTTGCCATTTCGTCGTTCGTCGGTGAGCTTTCGTTTGGATCGCACCACTCATCGAATTCCCCCTTTTTGAAAAGTGTTTCTGTGTTTACTATAACAAAAAAGCACTAAGGCATGCGAGAGCAACCTTAGTGCGAATAATTAGATAAACGGTCGAATTGATTGGAAAAACCGTAAAACGAGTTCTGCTTCCGAAGTGTTCGTATAGGCACCGATATATTGTCCATGTTCGAAACCGATGACGGTCAGTGTGCAGCTGACAAGTTGTAACCCTTCGGATAAACGGACTTCGAAGGTCGCTGTGTTTAAAGGCAGCGGGACTTCTGTTGTGAAATAGAGGTGGCGTGTATCCGTCTGATGCGCATGAATGTCCGAATAATCGAAATCCAGCGCCATTTCATGGTGCGTCAACATCTTAATTTTCCCTTCAATCGAAAAACTGGGAGTACCTTCACTTGTCAGGGCGCAGGCTTCAATCGGATACAAAATTTCCCGTAACAAATAACTTTGCATGATTTCTGTTGAAACAGGACGACTGAACAAATATCCTTGAATGTTCGGACAATTGAGGGCACGGAACGTTTCCAGCTGTCGTATCGTTTCAATACCTTCTGCAACGACGGAAAGATTGAAGACGGACGCCATATAAAGAATGCTTTTAACAATGGCCTGTGCTTTTGCGTCATCAGCAATGTGCGTTGCAAACTGACGGTCAATCTTGACGACATCAATCGGATATCGCTGTAAATAAACCATCGATGAGTAACCTTTACCAAAGTCATCCAATGCAATTCGAACACCGAGGTGACTTAAGTGTTCGAGCATACGGTTCGTGTTCGGGTCTTCCATAATAAGTGCTGCTTCCGTGATTTCGAGTTCAAATAAATGAGGGGATAAATTGTATTTTAGCAATGCCTGCTCAATCTGATGTTCAAAACCGGGAATCAAGAAACGTTTTGGTGAGACGTTCACTGAAATTGGAATAAGATTTGAACCGGCCCGTGCCCAAGAGCTCATTGCTTGGCATGCGGTCTCAATGACCCAGTCGCCAATTGCAAGATGAAGTGAGCTTTCCTCAGCAAGGGGGATGAAGTCATTTGGCGGAATCCGTCCCCATTCTGGATGTTGCCAACGGATTAAAGCTTCAAGTCCAATGATTTTTCCGGTCCAGCTATCGACTTTCGGTTGGTATTCAAGGAATAGCTCGTTGCGTTCAATGGCATAGTGTAAGTCTTGTTCGAGTCGGTAACGTCTGTAGTAATCGATGTCAAGATTCGAAGCGTAATGATGAAACGTACTGTGATCTTCCCGTCGTGAACGGCGTAAAGCAGTGTAGGAATGTTTTAGCAGTTCAATCGCATCCTGACTGTCTCCCGGGAAACGACTAACCCCAGCAGAAATACGGGCGAACAATTCATACGGTTCAATCAAAATCGGATTTGCCGAGAGTGCGAGCAGTTTTTCCGCACAGGAAGTAATGTCATCACTGTAACTGGAGGGTACGAGCATGGCATACTCATCTCCCCCAAGATGGCCAAGGAATACTTCTTCCGGTTTAGTGATCGACAGAATGCGACTCGTCGCTTGTAACCATTGATCACCGGATGCATGGCCGAACGCGTTATTGATTTCAGAAATCCGGTTGAAGGAAACCGAAAGAACGGAGAAAGATTGATCGTTCTTCATCCATTCCTCAATGGTGTCCGTTAATAATTGACGGTTCGGCAATTCGGTGATTGCATCAATCAATGCGAGTTGCTGCAGCCGTTCCTCATACTCTTTTTGAAGCGTGATGTCATGCATGATACTGTTTGAATAGGCAATGTTCCCATCCAGGTGGAAAACAGGTAACTGTTGATCTTCAATCCATTTCCGTCGTCCATCTGGAAAGCGGAGACGATATTGAATCGTTCCGGATTTTCCAGAAAGCAGTTGTTGGATAAAATGTTTCATCGCCAGGTGATCCCGTTCGTCTATTCGCTCGAATAGCCATTTTTGACTTAAGCACAAATCCTCTGGCAATTCTTCAAAAATTTGAAGAAACCCCTGGGAGTGGAAGAGGACTCGGCCAGTAGAAGGGTCGATTTGCGAAATGGCTGCATCAAGCGCTTCGTAAATTTCACGTGTCTGTTCCCGTTCAAGCGTTAATTGGCGTCGCGCTTCGTTGACTTCCGATAAGTCATACAGGATAACGGAAATTAGTTCATTGTTTTCCGGGCGGCGAAATGCTTTTAAGCGTAATAATTGATATCCGTTTGAGGCATTTAAGACAGAAACCTCTTGTTCAAACATCTCCACTTCACAATCAATGAGTCGTTCCATATTAAACAGAAGCGGGTCAAAATCGCGCGGGTGAATGAGGTTATGTAACTGTTCGCGTGATAATGTCCCCAACTCGTCAGATGAAACGCCTAAGTAATTCATCAAAGAGGCGGAATGTTCTATGCTCCTCGTAGAAGGATCGTAATGGAAGACAACAAGTTCTGGAATGTGTTCCGTTAGTTCGAGCTGTGATCGAATTTGAACAACATCTTCTTCAAGTTGTTTTTCTCGAGTGATATCACGTGCGATCCCGTATACACCAATGACTCGATTATCTTGAAGAATGGGCATGTTCGTAATCTTTAAGGTCAGCCGATAATGATCGTTATGGAGGCCTTGGGCGGTGTAGTGAACGGTCTCTCCTGTAAGAGCACGTTCAAAAAATGCTGTGACTGCATCAATTTGTTCAGGGGGATTAAATACTCCAAAGTGTTCATACAGTGTTTCCGTGGAATACCCAAGCATTGCAGGCAATTTTTCATTGAAATATATGATTTCACCAAGATGGTTAAAAAAGAAAATCGCATCCGCGTTTTGATGGAAAAAGAATTCTGCGCTATCGGGATGTGAGAGTTCTAATCCACCAATGAATAGAGGGGATGTCGATGAACGACTTAGTCGTTGCATAGCGTCGAAAAAAGTCATAGCTATATCTCCTCACTAGAATGTAATTCAAGAATCTGTAATCCTATTTCTAGTATCGGTTCTAAGTGGCGACAATTGCAATTAAAGTTCGAAAAATAGACTGTTTTTTCAAAAAAAGAGAATCGGAATATCAAAAAACAAATAAAAGAACAGGTACAGAAGCACCTGTTCTTTTTGAATGGATTAAATGGCAAGATCGACAGATGTCTCGCTTGCATTCGGATCCGTTGATTGATCCGTATTCTTTTCGTTCATTCCGTGGTGACGTCCACCTTGTCCACCATCGCGTGGTCCTTGCTTAAGGTCGTCATAACTTGAGACCTGATCCGCACGTTCTTGCATCCGTTCCTTCATCGACGTCGCTTGTTTTTCTGTGATGGAACCGTCTGCTAGTTTCGCATCAATTGCAGCCGTTTGAGCGGTGAGAACCGCTTGCTCGAAGTCGTCGAAGGCGATATCGTTCGCTTCCGCAAATTCAGGAAGTGCTTGATCGGCGGCTTCGAATTTCGCTTCATCGAGTTTGAGACTCGCTAAGACCGTTGCAGTCGTGTTACCGAAGACGTCGCGTGGTCCGCCGTCACGTTTGCCTTGTCCTTGTTTTTCCCGATCCGGCAACTCGTCATAACTCGTCATGTCTGAGAATTCTTCCGTCATCCGTTCTTTAATCGACGTCGCTTGTTTTTCCGTCATTTTACCGTCTTTGACGAATTGGTCAAGTTGTTCTGATTGTGAGGCGATGACCGCTTTTTTGTAGTCGGCGAACTGGATTGATTGGGCTTTCGCGAACGCGGCGAGTGATTGGTTCGCAGCATCGAAGTCCTCTTGATTTAAGTTGAGTGCGGCAAGGACGTCTGCGACGAGTTCTTTATTAAAGAAACCGCCCTTGTTACCGTGACGTTGCCCTTTAGGTTGCTGTTCTTTCAATTCGTCATAGCTCGAGACTTTGCTGAAGCGTTCCGTTTGACGTTCTAACATATCAGCGGATTGTGTTTTCGTAAGATCCCCTGAGGCGACAAGACTCGCGAGTTGTTCTTTTGTTGCTGCAAGTTCAGCCGCTTTGTAGTCGGCGAACGAGATGCCTTTTTCTTCTGCAAGCTCAGCGATCGATGTCTTCGCTTCCCGTGCTGTTTGTGCCTCGTCTTCTGTGATGCCGAGTTTATCTAAGAGGATTGTAACGTCCATTTTTTTCATACCTTCGAAGTGATGACGCTCGGATTTCGTTTTCGATGCATCGCTATCATTTGTTGCAGCGAGAGCAGAAGCTCCTCCTACTGTTAATGCGCTGATTGTAAGTGCGGTGATCCATTGTTTTTTGAATTTCATGGTTGATCACTCCTTTCACCTTGTATGTTAGCGTGGATCGAAAACGAAGTTGTGAGGAAGTTGCAAAGAAATTGCCAAGAAAAGCAAATCGGCTGGAAAAGGCGGTACACTAAGCATGTGGAGGGATAACGATGAATATTTTATTGATTGAAGATGAAGTAAAGTTAGCACACGTGACAGAACGTTTTTTACGGCACCACGGATATGAAGTGACACTCGCGATGTCGATTGGACAAGCGAAGGACGCCTTAAGCAAAACGACGTTTGACGCGGTCCTCGTCGATGTTCGACTCCCGGATGGGGACGGCTGGTCGCTTGTTCCGTCGATTAAAGCGGTCGCTATGCCGCCCGTCGTCTTCATGATGACGTCGCGTGGTGAAGCGGATGACCGTGTATTCGGACTTGAGCTCGGAGCAGACGATTACCTCGTCAAACCCGTCGTCTTGAAAGAACTGACGATTCGGCTCGAGCGGGCGCTGAACCAGCGTCCGAAAGACACCGCCTTCCGGTTGGGTGATTTAACACTGGATCCGAAAGCGCGTCTCGTCAAAAACGGCGAGCAGTCGCTCAGTCTAGCGAAGATGGAGTTTGAGCTGTTGACATATTTCGTCGAACATATCGGTGAAGCACTCAGTCGCGATCAAATCCTGGATGATGTCTGGGGATATACATTCGGTGGCGATACCCGGACCGTCGATACGCACGTCAAACAATTGCGTGATAAGTTACCGACGATCAAACAACAGTTAAAGACGGTCCACCGGGTCGGATATCGACTGGAGGCGATGGAATGAGTAAATTGATGCGGAAGTTTTTACTGGCGGTCGTCGCACCGCTCCTCGTCATGGGTAGCTTGAGTTTTATCTTGACGGCGGTGCTCGTCAATCGGTTTGCGGAAGACGAACGCTACAGTCAACTCGCACGTGAAGCAAATATCATTCAAGAAGCGATCGACGGCAATCAACCGCTTCCCCGTGACATTCAAGGTTTCATCACGATCGACGGACAAACGCAACGCCTCGGTGGACGAGGACCGCAACCGGTCAACTTACCGGCGCTCGAGAAGTTGCAGCAACAAGACGTGATTGATGTTCAGAATCAACGTTTGTTGACCTATCAGCTGAAAGAGGGGGACACGGTCATCACGACGATTCGAAATGCACCGCTCGCGAGTAGTGCGTTGAACGGTGTCTACTTGGCGATTGGTGTCGCGCTCCTCGTGACCTTGTTGCTTGCGACAGGGCTTGCTTATTATATGGGACGACAGTTCACGCGGCCGATCGTCAACTTACGGTCCGTCGCCCAGCAAATCGGAGCGGGGAAAAAAAGCGTCCCGCTACCCGAACGACCGAATGATGAAGTCGGTGAGTTGATTGCTGCCGTCGATGAAATGCAGGAACAACTCCTCCAAAAAGAAACGTTGCAAAAGTCATTCATCGCCGGTATCACCCATGATTTGCGGACGCCGCTCGCAATCATCCGCAACGAAACGGAGGCGCTCGCAGCAGGAGTGATTCCGCTAGACGAACTACCGGATGTCACGGACAGCATCATCGAGGAGACGGATCGCCTCGGCCTATTGATTGATGAGACGCTCGTCTACTCGAAGCTTGCCGGAGGGATGATGCCGCTCGAACGGATTGAGACGCGACTAGATGACCTGGTGTTCGATACGGTCGGACGGTTGGAGGCGACGTTTGCGAAGGATGGAGTGGCACTTGTCGCTGAAGCTGTGTCCGTCACGCGTCGTGTTGACAGGCACATGTTCGAACGGGTCCTCGTCAACTTCCTGATGAATGCCCACGCGGCTGCTCCGCCTGATAGCCGGGTCATCATTCGGCTGACGGAGACTGAATTGACGGTCGAGGACGCGGGGCGTGGCGTCCCGGAGTCCGACCGGACGACGATTTGGGATTTGTACGTCAAACAAGACGGCAGTTCCGGGCACGGGCTCGGGCTTGCGATTAGCCGTTTGATTCTCGACAGCCATGAACTGGTCTATGGCGTCCGAACGAGTCCGCAAGGCGGAGCGTGTTTCTTTATTCGTCTATAATGTAAAAAAGCCCCGTTCCTCGTCGAGAGGAGCGGGGCTGTCAGTGCTTATTTTGATTCGTTTTCGTGGACGAGACTCGGTTTGACGAGTGTATAGAATTCATCACTCATGCCGACACGGCTGCCCATTTGGCAAGCGAGTTCGAGTGTCTCTTGGTAAAATTTCGCGACGAGGCTGTGGTTTTTGATGTGCATGTCTTTCATCGCTTTTTCGACGCCGAGGACGACTTTCGCGATTTGGTCATCTGCATCATTACGGACAGGGACGACGTTTTCCGGGAGGTCGACTTCTTTATCGTGTCCGTTGAAGCGGAACGAAGCGCCGAATCCAAGATGCTCGAGGAAGAAGTGCGGTAACAATTTGCCGGCGAAGAATTGATGCCATTCCGATTCTTTCATCGCGTCCATATCCCGTTTGAAAGAAGTCGTTGCGAGTGCATAGCGGTCATGTGTATCTTTCATGAACTTCTCGAGGATTGGTACCTGCATCGCGAATGAGTTCTTGAGCAGATTATCGAGCTGTTCTTGTGTTAATTGTTCTTGTTCAGCCATCCTTTTAACCCCATTTCGTTTCGTTACTCTTATCGTAAGAAATTTAGACAATTCCGTCAAATCTTTTTCGAGAATAAGGTTTACCTATTGTACGAAAGGGAATTTTACTATTATCGCATACATAAAGGAGGAATCAGCATGAAACGAATCGCAATGACAGGACTATTAATCGGGGCATGTCTGATTCCGGTGACGGCCTTTGGTGCGACGAACGTCTCTTATCAAAAAGGGATGGTTCAAAACAAACAGCTTGGTTATACCGTCAAGGCGACAGAGACGCTGAAGAAAGCGATTGCGCAAGACAAAGTCGAGCTGATCAAAAACAAGACGGTCAAGACGAAGTACGGTACCGTGACACGAAGCGGAACGTTTTCGCTCTATTATAAAGTGAAGGGAAAAGATCAGTTGCTCGTCAACTTGAACTATGAACCGAAGAAACTGTCGAAAAAACAGTTCGATCGTCAAGTCGGGTACGGCACGTATCTTGGGACGAAGGACAATAAAACGTACTATTATGTCCAACCGACGGAAGCTGTTAAAGGTGCGGTCGGGAACAAAACAATCGAACGCTTGATCACATATCACGTTCCGCGGATGATGAAAACATTTAAACTGCAGTAAGCATTAGCTTTTGCTAGTGCTTCTTTTAGTGGTTCGCTATAGTAAAGGTTGAGGTGAAGAGAGATGGAATTTACAGTAACGAAAGTCTTACAAACGACAGATGTCTTGCAACTTGAGAAATGTGTCAACGATCATGATGGAATTGAATTGAAGGTGGCGGCAGATTATGTCGGCGAGAATGATTTTGCTGTCTACGACGGCTCAAAATTGATTGGCTACCTGCAAGCCTTCGCGTATCTACCGACAGAATGGGAAGTCAACGTCTTCGTTGATCCCGATTACCGGCAGCAAGGGATTTTTAAATCGCTCGTCGAAACGGCGGCTGGCGTAGCGCGCGAAACGGGCGCGGAAGCCTTTACGTTCGTGATTGATGATGCAAGTCAATCCGGTAAAGCAGTCTTGGGCAAGCTTGGGGCAGAGTACCGGATGACGGAATACAATATGGTGCTGAAAAAAGCGCAATTGTTCTTAAAAGCAGATCCTGATTTCGAATTACGCGAAGCGACGGCATCGGACCGTCCGTTCATCGTCGAGACGCTCGGACAGTCGTTCGGAAATACAGCGGACGAGGCGGAAGCGATTTATCAAGCGATTGAGACAGAGGATCGCGTCACGTATGTCGGTGTGGCGAACGGTCAGCCGGTCGGTGTCGTCCGTGCATATTTAGCATCCGAGACACAAGCGAGCATCCATGCGTTCGCTGTTCGTCCGGAAGCGCAGGGCAATGGCTACGGGAAGAAGATGTTGAAACTGATGGTCCAAGCGATGTTCCGGACAGGTCGAACGCAGCTTGAACTCGATGTCGAGACGGATAACGCACGGGCACTGGATCTCTATAAAGATGCGGGATTCGTCGTCGGTCGCGGTTATCAGTTCCACGTGCTTGAATTATAAGAAGGTTGAACGAAAGTCCACGGGAGTGGGCTTTTTTTGTGAAATCGTATAGCAAGCATAGACCTTAGGTCTTACTACTCTCTAAGAAAATAGAATATCGTTTCCGATCGTCCGCTGGCGCGCTTTCCTCGGGCGGAACGCAAGCCGCGATCGGCTTTTAGCCGACCGGGTCTCGCTTGTTCCTGACGGAAGGGACGAGCCCTTCCTTTTCCCGCAGGAGTCGCGCCCGGACGATAGGAGCATAAGCAGTTTGATGGAAAGTTCATGGGAGTGGGCTTGTTTATGTAATCGTTATAAAAGGCATAGGCGTTTGGGTCTTACTACTCTTTTAAAAAATAGGATGTCGTATCCTATCGTCCTCGGGCGCGCTTTCCTCGGGCGGAACGCAAGCCGCGATCGACTTGCAGCCGACCGGGTCTTGCCTGTTCCTGACGGAAGGGACGAGCCCTTCCTTTTCCCGTAGGAGTCGCGCCCGGACGACGGAAACTGTTTTGTTAGGAATCCAGTGATAAGGAGAGAAGGAAACCGCTGAAAAAAATAAGTTCATAATCTAAAGGAAGTCTGAAACCTCTCCCGTGTTTTGTCGTATACTAGACATATGGAAAAATAGAGGAGGCGACGACATGAATGATCGACAGGAATCATTACGGACGTTGAAGTGGGTGTCAGGTGGTTTAGAGGCCATCCTCGGGATTCCGATTCTCGGTGGATTGATTGTTATCGGGTCAGGTTATAACGCGTTATGGTTGATGCTTGCGTTCCACATCGTGGTTGTGGTGTTGACGGCGCGGGCCGGCAATGTCTCAAAAGGTAACATCGTCGGAATCGTCGCGTCGACAGTCGGTGTCATTCCGGTCGTCGGGATGTTATTGCACATGGCAGCGGCCATCACGATTTTACTTGACGCGGCATTTGGTAACCGGATTATTACACGGACCCACGTCGAGCGGGTCGAACCGATTCGTCCCCGTCCGGTCCGGAAAGAACAGGAGAAACAGGAAGATCATCCGTTTTGAGCACTTTTGATTGACAGTGAAATCCGAGCCGTGTAAAGTAAAGACCAAGTTAAGCCATATCAAACAAATCAACGAAGCGGAGTAAGTACCGTCAACACTGCCGACAAAGCGAGTCAGGAAAGGTGAGAGCCTGACGCGGTAAGCTGATTAGGGAATGGACCGCTGAGAGCCTGTTGAACGATTGCAGTAGACAGGACGGTTGCCCCCGTTACAAGGCTAGCTGGTTGTTGGACCAGCGACAAGAGGAGATTTTTAATCTCAACTAGAGGTGGCACCGCGCGGATACAGGCGTCCTCTATGCAGCAGCTTTTGCTATGCATAGAGGGCGTCTTTTGTTTTACGTCAAGGAACGCCGAATCATCCAACGCACATTATCTTTAGGAGGAATTTTTTATGAAAAAGACATTGATCGCGGCGGCAAGCACGGCGTTCCTACTCGCAGGATGCTCGACGACAGACACAGAACAAGCGGCGCCGAACGAAAACGAAAAGAAAGTCCTGCACACGATGGAAAGTTATGATCTCCTGTCGGTCGACCCGGCGGATGCCATCACGTCGAACATCTTCAACCAGATTTATGAAGGACTGTACCGCTTCGATGAAAACAATGAACTCGTCCCGGCAGCTGCTGAGTCGCACAGCGTATCGGAAGACGGAAAAGTCTATACGTTCAAGCTTGACCCGACGGCGAAATGGTCTGACGGAAAACCCGTCACGGCAGAAAACTTCCGTTATGCCTATGAGCGCGTCATCGAGACGAACTCCCCGTTTGCGTACTTGCTTGAGCCCGTCAAAGAAACGAAAGTCATCGACGACGAAACGTTGCAAATCGAACTGAAACGGCCGACGCCGTACTTCCTCAGCATGACGACGTTCGGGACGTACATGCCGGTCCGTGAAGACATCGTCA
The DNA here is from genome assembly GCF_018618595.1 of Exiguobacterium sp. s133. Classification (NCBI taxonomy): domain Bacteria; kingdom Bacillati; phylum Bacillota; class Bacilli; order Caryophanales; genus Exiguobacterium; species Exiguobacterium sp. s133. The sequence continues at coordinate 207,096 of NZ_JACSMK010000002.1, read as the reverse complement.
AAGCACAAGGCGACAAGTTCGGGACGGATCCGGAGACGAATGTCTACAACGGACCGTTCACGTTCAAGAAGTATCAAGCGGAGCAAGGCTACACGCTCGCGAAAAATGCTGACTACGCCGACCAAAAACAAGTCAAGATTGACGAAGTCGACGTCAAAATCATCAAGGACCCGATGCTTGCGATCAACTTGTTTGAAACAGGCGAACTCGATGTCGCACCGCTCAACTCGGAAAACGTCATCAACTATAAAGATAAAAAAGAGTACAACACGTTCAGTGATTCACGGATGTTCTTCATCCGGATGAATCAAAAAACGGACGCCTTAAAAGACAAGCAGACCCGCCAAGCGATTGACGCTGCTTATAATAAAGAAGCGTTGACGGAAACGTTACTCGGAAACGGCTCGTTACCGGCCGACTATATCGTCCCGCAAGAGCTTGATCCGCAGTACGATAAAACACGTCAAATCACGTCATCATTCGACGAAGCGCAGGCGAAGAAAGTCCTCGAACCGCAAAATCTAGAATTGACGATGATCATCGAGGACGATGACGTCTCGAAAAAAATTGGGGAGTACATTCAAGGAACGTTAAAGCGTCAAAACCTCGACGTCAAACTCTTGCCATTGCCGAAGAAGGAACGTCTTGCCCGTGAAGGACGAGGGGACTATGATTTGTCACTTGCAAGCTGGGCACCGGATTATCAAGACGCGACGACATACTTGAACTTGTTCATGACGGGAAATCCGTTCAACATGATGGATTACTCGAACAAAAAGTATGACCGTCTCTTGCAACAGGCAGAAAAAGAACTCGATCAAGATAAACGGTTGGAACTGTTGAGTCAGGCTGAATCGCTGTTACTCGACGATCAAGCGATTTCGCCGGTCTACCAACGCAAAAACGCCTTCTTGCAAAACACGGAAGTCACGCACCTCGCCCGACACAACGTCGGGACAGACATCTCGTATAAGTACGTTGAAATTGATCGTAAGTAAAACATCAGCCGTTCGCCTTATCATGTTTAGATGACAAAGCGGACGGTTTTTTGTGTCAGGAAGAGTTTTTCTAAATGGGTATTGTCATGTTGCGCTTCCTTATCTCGACGCGTCTTCCAAGCGGCAATCTTCCGCATTTCTTCACTTCACTGCAGGGTTGCGACTGATTCCTGTTAGCGGTTTAAAGGGATTCAAGACGGAATGTGTTCTAACCCGTCTGTATGACTGGATTTCAGTCACGCTATTCCCTAAAAAGCGTCACGTTTCGTTGACTCCTACGGGGAAAAGTGCGTTTTTAACGCACTTTCAGAGGCAGGTAAGACCCTGCTCATTGTCCGTGAGGATCAAGGAGCAACGGCTTGCGCCTCGCCCGAGGAAAGCAACGAAAAAAAGACGCTTTTTATTACCTGATGTTCCTTTGTCTACACGTTGCTGTACTAATTTATCGTTGGCATAAATCAAATTGTTATTTTGTGACAAGTAAATCCTATAACCGACTTTGAAATCAGGTCAATTCTATTAAAGCGTCCTCATATCTTGCCGATAAGGAGAATGTTGAGAAAAGAATCAGGAAGGGAAGTTACGGATATGAGCAAGTTACGTAGCAATTTAAAGATTCGGTTATTTGTATGGGTTCTCGTGATTTCAATCATTACAGGCGGAATTTCTGCCCAGCTGACATTATTCCTCTCGCGCGGAGTCGACGTCGCAGAAAACCAGGCGATTTTATTTGGAGCGGGCATCGGGTTAGTCTTGTCGATTCTCGGATCACTGTTGATTCAATTGATTCTCCGTCAGCCAATCAAAGCAATCGAAAAAGCAACACAAACGGCACGTGAAGTCGCGAACGGTAACTTTGATGTGGATTTCGAAGAAGCGAAGCGTGGTGACGAAGTCGATCAGTTGATGCATGAACTCGAAGTGATGGTGGTACATATCCGCAAGCAAGCGACACAGATGGGTAGCTCAAGCGACAAGCTGACGGCGTCAGCCCAGGAAATCGCGGCAGCCGTCCATGAAGGCAACGCGTCAGGAGAAAGCATCCGGACTGCAATGGCGGAACTCTCGACGAAGATGAACGAAAACGTCGATCAAGCCTACCTCTCGATGGATGCACTCGGTACCGTCAAACGAACGATGGATGAAGTCGCAAAAGAAATGAACGAAGCCTTGAAATCCGCGACGGTCATGCAGACAGAAGCCGAGAACGGCAAGACGCTCGCAACGGATTCGGTTGAAGCGATGCATATGATTTCTAGTAAGATGGAACAATCCGCGACACTGAACGGTCGTTTGACGGATATGACAGGTGAAATTTCACGAATCACGGACGTCATCAGTGACATTTCAGCACAGACGAACTTACTCAGTTTGAATGCCTCGATTGAAGCAGCACGTGCCGGAGAAGCCGGTCGCGGTTTCGCCGTTGTTGCGGCGGAAGTCAAGAAGCTTGCTGAACAAACAGCGACGTCAGCAAAAGAAATCACCGATTTGATTTCCGGTGTCAAACGTCTCGTCAACGATACGGCGAATGCGATGACGGACGTCCAAAAAGAAGTCGCGACCGGTGTCGGACTTGTCGAACAAGCAGGGTCGTCATTCGAAGAAATTCACCATTCAACAGAACATGTGTATTCACGTGTTAAATCGGTTGACCAGCTTGTCGTGAAGTCGGACAAAGAGATTGACCAAGTCGGTTTGACGACGGCGAACATCCTCGCGATGGTTGAAGAAGCATCGAAACATGCGGAGCAAGTCTTGCAGGCTTCTAGTCATCAGGCGGCTTCACTCAGTGAAGTCAACGGTGCGATGGAAGAGCTCGTCGCAGTCGCGGAACAACTGCAAGAAGAAACGGGCGCGACGCGTCTCTAATTTAGAAATCGCAGGCGGAAGTCCCGTCTGCGATTTTTCTTTTGAATTTTTTTATTTTTTTTTGAGAGAAACTGTTAAACATTTCGGCACGGCGACGATATATAGAGTGGAAGCAGTCATCGACTACAACCATCGCGCTACCCTTGGGCCGGCCAGGGGGCGCATCTCGGAGAAGAAGGATCTTCAAAGAGACAAAAAAATTATTCCTATGGAGGGAAACTTAAAATGATTATCAATCACAACCTTAACGCAATGAATGCTCATCGTAACATGAGTGCAAACACAGCAAACGCTGGAAAAGCAATGGAGAAACTTTCTTCAGGTCTTCGTATCAACCGTGCTGGTGACGATGCTGCAGGACTTGCAATTTCTGAAAAAATGCGTGGTCAAGTTCGTGGGTTAGAACAAGCTTCACGTAACGCACAAGATGGTATTTCGTTAATTCAAACTGCAGAAGGTGGTTTGAACGAAGTGCATTCTATTCTCCAACGTCAACGTGAACTTGCTGTTCAATCTTCAAACGATACGAACGTTGCTGCTGACAGAACTGCATTGAAAGATGAGTTCGATCAACTTTCTTCAGAAATCGGACGTATCAAAGATAATACTACCTTCAATACGAAACAACTTCTTGATGGATCAGATGCTAACGGGAAAATTCATGTTGGAGCAGATGCGACGCAAACAATTGATATCGATTTCACTACTGCTGGAGTTGATTTAAGTGCTGTTTCTACGGCAGTTTCAGCTCTCGATATCAGCACACAAGCTGGAGCAGATGGTGCGATTACTACTGTTCAAACACAAATTGAATCTGTATCGTCTGGTCGTTCGTACCTTGGTGCACTTCAAAATCGTTTAGAGCACACAATCAATAACTTGAACAACGCTTCTGAAAACTTAACTGCTTCAGAGTCACGTGTTCGTGATGTAGACATGGCGAAAGAAATGATGAATTTCACTAAAAACAACATCTTAAACCAAGCATCACAAGCAATGCTTGCTCAAGCAAACCAACAGCCACAAGCTGTTCTTCAATTACTCCGTTAATCAAAGGTTAAGCTATTACGACTAAAAAAGGTCATGGACTCGTTCCGTGACCTTTTTATGTATTTTATAAAATGTCTATTATAATTTTTTAGTACAATGCCGATATACTACATAGAGAATAAATAAGGAGTGTTGGTCTATGAATTCCATTAATACGGAGATTCGGCTTCACCTGCCTGCAAACGTCTTATCATACGAAGCGACACGGAACGTCTTTGTTGAAGCGAACCAAGAAGAACTAGAGCAAGATGGGGTTGTCGTCTTGCCTACATCTCAACATGTTACGAAGCTTGAAACAGCAATTGAAAAAGCGAACTCCCAACTCGAAATACAACGGACTGGTTTGAAGTTCGTAAAACATGAAAAACTAAATGAATTTTATATTCAAATCGTTGATATGAATGATAATGTCGTGCAAGAAATTCCAAGTAAAAAAGAATTGGATTTTTTCGCTGCATTTATGGAATTTAATCAATTAATCGATAAACGGGTTTAATTTAGAAAGGACTGATTGGATGGCAGTACTTCGATTAAGTGGTCTCGCAAGTGGGATTGATACGGAAACGATGATTAAACAATTAATGCAGGTGGAACGTGCGCCAGTCGATCGTTTAGCCCAAAAGAAACAAACATTGACGTGGCAACGTGATGCATATCGAGAAATTAACCGAGCATTGCTTGACCTGCGAACAGCAGCAAGTGATATGATTTTATCTAAAAACTATACAGCAAAAACTGTGACCAGCTCTGATTTATCAATAGTAAGTGTTTCTGCAAGTTCTATAGCAAGTACCGGAAGTGTAACGATTGACAGTATTGGTCAGCTAGCTTCAGCTTCTTCTGTGAGTATGACAATAACGGCAGGTCGACCAAGTAGCACCACACTTACAGATAGTGGTTTATTTGAAGCAGACGTTAACGGTAAAATTAATGTTCAAATCAATACGTTTTCTTCTGATGGAACGGCTATTAATGAAACGATTTCACTCGATGCTACACAGAAAATCTCTGATTTAACTGCAGCGATTAATGGTAAATCAAGTCTTGGCATGAATGCAGTCTATAATGAAATTACAGGGAAACTAGTTTTAACGAAAACGAATACAGGAAAACTTAATCCGAACGGATCAGACATTTCGATTGTAGATGTTAATGCTGGAATAGAGAAAGTAAATTCTCAAACCGCTACTTTAGGGCAAGAGGGTCAAAATGCCAAGTATACAATTGGTGGTCAAGAATTAGAACAACGAACAAACACGTTTACACAAAATGGATTAACAATCACTTTAAACAAGATATCGACAACACCAACAACATTGAATACAAAACTTGATGTGCAAACAAATTTTGATTCTATTAAAAAATTCGTTGATAAATACAACGATATGATTGATAAAATGAATAGTAAAGTGAATGAAGAAAAGTATAGAGATTATCAGCCGTTAACTGATGCTCAACGAACAGAATTAAGTGACGATGAAATTAAAAAATGGGAAGAAAAAGCAAGTAGTGGTATCTTACGTAATGATAGTTATTTACAAAGCGGGATGAACCAGTTTCGCAGTGCGATTTCTTCAAAAATTGACACCGGTTATACATATCAATCAGGAACGGATACGATTGCCTTGAACTATATGTCACAAATTGGAATTACAACTACAGGCGATTTCCGTGATGGTGGTAAATTGCAAATTAATGAAACGAAGTTGAAGAAAATGCTCGAAGAACAACCGGATGGAGTTTACAAGTTGTTTACGACGGATGCACCAGGACCGGTTACGAATCCAGATGGAAGTCTTACACAAAATTCTAATGGATTAGATGGATTTGTTCGTCAAATTCAAGTATTTGCAACTACTATGCGGAGTAAAGTATCACAGGTTGCAGGTCTAGATGGTGCAGTCGCGACGACGTATCGTCTCGGCCAATCACTTGCTGACGTCGATAAGAGTATCCTTTCATGGGAAGACAAATTAACAGCTAAAGAAAATGCCTATTACCGCCGCTTCGCGGCGATGGAACAGGCAATGAATCAAGCGAACAGTCAATCGGCAACACTCGCTTCATACTTAGGACAATAAGGAGGGTTTCTGACGATGAATCCATATGCGACGTACCAAACGAACTCGGTGACGACAGCATTGCCGCAAGACTTGACGTTGATGTTGTATGAAGGACTGATTAAGTTTGCAATGATGGCGAAACGTAATATCGAACAAGGAAATATTCAAGATAAAAACACGTATATTCAAAAAGCGCAGGCCATCATCATGGAGCTCCAACTGACGCTCAATAAATCGATTGCTCTATCAACGGATTTAAATAATTTATATGATTACATGCAGGGACGCTTGATTGATGCGAACATCAAAAATGATGTGACGGCGATTGACGAAGTGATTGGGTTCGCGGAAGAATTTCGTGAAACATGGAAAGAAGCGATGAAGCTCGCCCGTCAACGATGAGTCCACTCGATCCGCTGCGCCTGAAGACGAAACATTTGATGGAACTACTTGAGCAGACACCGGAGGAAGAAGTTTATGACGAATGGGTCGTCAAGATTCAAAACTTGCTGAATGAACGGGAAGCGTTCATTGCCGCTCATTCGAACTTGCTTGCCGGGGCCAATCAAGCGGTTATTCAAGAGCTTGTCGCCGAAAGTCGGAAACTGGACTTGAAATTATCTGAAGAAACCGCTAAATTAGGGGTACAAATCAATCAACTCCGACAGACGAAAGTCAGCCGGAAATCGTATATCGACCCGTACGAAGAAGTCGAAGGTAGTTTTTCACCATATTTTGATTCTCGTCAGTAACTTTCTTATTCCAGGGAGGGATCTTGCGTGACTAAACGTGAAGAGAAAAAACGTACCGTGCCGAAACCGTTTTACCGATCAGATGGTTCGTACGATCAATTCATCGAACCGGACGTCGAGTCCGAATCTTGGGAAGAGGCGGAACGCCCGATTTCGGACGGGCCTGACGTCTATGAAGAAGAAAAATATCGACGCGAGTCGTAACAAAAAAGGGCATCCTGTATGGATGTCCTTTTTTGTTATGATATTTAGATTTGGTGCCGTTCCCGATACAGTTCCCAGTGTTCCCGTGCCTCTTTTTTGATTCGGTCAGATATTTTTTGACTCTGAAAGATAAGGCTATACCATTGCTTCGCGTCATCTGTCCGCTCGAGACTCGCATAGAGATCGGCAATTCGTAATAATAAAACATCATGCGGAATCCCGGTCCGGACAGCATCGGTATAATTGAGATAAAGCGCTTCGTACTTCTCGACCGACCGCTCCATCCAGAGCACTTCCTGCTCTTTGTTTGCAAGCAAACGATTTAACCAGGCGATTCGGACGCCGAGCATCGCGAGGATACTCTCTTTTTGGAGTGTCACTTGAGCACTATAAAGACAAAGCTTATAAAGCTGGATTGCCTGCTCCGCTGTCCGCTCAGTCGTAGCGAACGCTAACACCGGTAAAGCGGGAAGAATGTCCGTCGTCAGTCGTTCCCGGACGTCCGGACGGAGCTTCTCGAACGCTTCATGGAAGATGAAACGGCAATGGGTGCATTGAACCGGTTCGTAATAATAGACGTTTGGTCCGTCATAGTGAATGAAACCGTCGAAGTCGGTCTGCACGACACGGATCTGTCGACTTAAGACGCGCTTCGTTTCTGTTTCCTTCAAGCAGTACGGGCATTTACATTTTTTTGAGTAGATAGCAGGCATTAGATAAAACTCCTCGGGATCGATTTAGACAAAGACGTTGACGAGCATCCCTTTGATTTCTCCGACTTGGTCGAGAATGTCGAGACGGCGTGACTCACCGGAGATGACGGTGTTTGTCAGCTCGAGCAGCTTCGTGTCGACCTGTTCGACGACTTTGTAGATTTTCGTCCGTCCGCGCCGGTTGAAGCCGCGTTTTTCCTCGAGTTGCTGCGATTGATCAAGGGCATCTTTTAGGAAGTCCTTGATTTTCTCTTTGTAGCTCTCGAGGTTCTCGATCGTCTGGCTCTCGGCGAGCAATTGTCCGTGTTCTTCGACGAGTGTCAACTTTTGTTGAAGCCGTTCGTAGCCTTTATGCTCGCGTTTATCTTGCATCAACGCAGAAAACGTCGTCGACGCCTCGACCTCGCGTGGTCCGGTCTTCGGTGTCTGCAGGCGGCTCGTTTCTTGGATGCGCCGGATATCCATAGCTGTCGTCCTCCTTGATTAGTTGAGTAGTTGTAAGACGCCTTGCGGTAAAGCGTTCGCTTGGGCAATCATTGCCATTCCGGATTGATTCAAAATATTGTATTTTGCATATTCCATCATTTCACGCGCCATATCAGCATCACGAATCCGCGACTCCGATGCCGTCAAGTTTTCTTTACTGACGCTGAGGACGGATGTCATCGCTTCGAAGCGGTTTTGGATGGCACCGAGTTTCGACCGTTGCGCTGAAACCGTGTCGATTGCTTGCGTATAACGGCTGATGGCATCATTCGCGTCCTGTTCCGTCATCACGCTGAGGGCGTATTCGGGTGTGCCGTCGACGCTTGGGACATCGAGTTTGCGGACATCGGTGTTCAGCTGGGTAGTCGTGCTGATGCCGATGCTTTGCGCCCGCATATCGTCAATCGTTAAGGAAATCCCTTCGTTCGCGCCTATGTTTGTCTGGATGAAGATCGCATTGTCTTCCGTGCTGAAGTTACCCGTCAATAAGTCTTTCCCGTTGAACTGCGTCGTTTGCGCGATTCGTGAGACTTCATTTGTCAATTGGTTGATTTCTTCCTGGATGGCTGTCCGGTCCTCTGTCGCCAGTGTTCCGTTGCCGGCCTGGACGGCGAGCTCGCGCATCCGTTGTAATAAGTTATGTGTTTCGCTCATGCCGCCTTCAAGTGTCTGAACCATCGAGATTCCGTCGAGGACGTTTTGCTCCGCTTTATCAAGCGCTTTGAGACGGTTCCGCATCTTCTCCGAGATGGCGAGACCGGCCGCGTCATCGGCGCTGCGGTTGATTTTTTGTCCGCTCGACAGTTTATCCATCGTCGTCTTGACGTTCAGTTGGTTAGCACTTAAATTCCGGTACGCTTTCAGTGCCTGTACGTTATTGGTGATCCGCATTAATAATCCATCCCTTCATACCGTTCATGGTGTGCCGCCCGGACGAGCGGTCGTTCTTTTTTCAGACTGGCGGCTTGCCACGTGACGAGCAGTTCTTCTGCGAGTTGAAGCAGTTCGTCTAACACGAGTGGCGTCCGGTAGGCCTGTAACGTCTGGTCTGCTAAATACTGGTAAAGGGCGTCGAGTTGACCGGTGATGATGCCACCGTCGTCATGGAGCCCTGCTTGTAGTTTCGTTAAGAGTTGATACGCTTTTTGCAACCGTTCGTTGATTTCATCGAACCGGTTGTCGTCGCGGGCGAGCAACGACCGGTCGTATTGCAAGACGAGTCCCTGGAGCATCGTTTCCGTCAATTGTTGCGGTGTCATTTGAAACAGTTCCTGTTCTGTCATCAGTCCCGTCCTTTCGCATGATCGAGTTCTTCAATCAATAACAATAATTCGGCCATCACGTCGTAGAGTTGTGGCGGAATCGCCGTTCCAAGATCGAGGTCGAGTAAGTGACCGAGCAACGATGTATCCTGTTCGATCGCGACACCACTGGCGCGCGCTTCCTGTAAAATCCGGTCGGCGGCTTGCCCGGTCGCCCGGGCGACGACGACGGGAGCGTTGCCTGAATGTTCATCATACCGTAGAACGGCAGCTGATTTTCTATGTTTTAAATCAATTTTTTGATACATGGCTCCTCCTTAAATCCGGTAATCGTAGCCAGCTGGTGTCTCTGCCGGTTTGACAGGTTCTGGCGTCGCCTGTTCTTTTGTAAATGGACTGAAGCGAATCCGGACATCTTGGAAGCCGGTCGCTTCTAACGCCTCGGTCGTCCGCTCGAGGAACGGGGTTGCCAGTCGCTCGAGAATCGGCACATCATTTTCAATCGTAATCTGCATCTTCCGGTTGACCGTTTCGACGCGGACGCCGATATCGCCGAGCCGCGGTGTCTCAAGCTGGACATAGAGTGTGTTGTTTTCCCAGTCAATCACTTCGTCCGGGCGTTTATTTTGCAGATGGACGTGTAAGCCGGCTGTCCCTTCGACAAGTTGAATAGGAAGGGCGAGCAACAATTGTTGGAGCTGTTGACTGGCATCCGGTTTATTGACTTGTTGTTGTGTCGCCAGGAATGTTTGCAGTTTCGCTGCTTCCGGGTTCGCGGCTGGTGTCGCGAGCTTCAACTCGGCCGTCTGCAGTTGGAGTGTTTTTTGGACCGTCTCCTGTAAGACGCGCGGGCTGTTTTGGCTTGGTTCATATGGCAGCGGGCGGCTCGGTGTTTGTGAGGTCTGTGTTTGTCCGCTGACAGGACGAACCGGTTGATTGAGCTCCGGTAAGTACGTCGTTCGGACGTTCGCCGGTGTGAAGCGGAACGCTTCGAATCCGATCCGGACTTCCTGGAGAAGTGCTTTTGCTTCCGTCCCGCGACCAGTTGCGGCAAGATCGGCACCGCGCTCCAGTTTCGAGAGCCACTGAATCAATTGTTTTTCGTCCCGCATCGATGTATGGAGCATCGCATCCGTCTGTTGGAACGTTTGGCGAAGCCGGTTCGCCGTACTCTCGATGACTTGTGCCATCTGTGCCGGACGCCCTTCAACGAGCGGTTCAATCTGTTTGAGTTGCGAGACGATCGTTCGCTGATTACTCCGGAAGTCGTTCGTCATCTCGGCCAGCCGTGGCGTGACTTCGCGGACGACCGTTAACGCCGACCGGACGGGTTCCGTCGTCTGGCGCGCAGCGGTCAATGCCGTTAACTGCTCGAGCTTCGTCGGTTCCGGCGCTTTGAGCGTGACGGGGAAGTGCGGACGCAGTTGCTCCCGTGCCTGCGTCAAAGCACCACGTTCGATCGTTTCGACAATCGCGGCTTGCTCGTTCAGGGGCAGGTGATTTGCGATTTGCCGAAGTCTTGGCGCATTCGCTTGCTCGATGTCTGCTTGTGTCGGCAAGGTCGTTCGAGCAACGTCGAGCGCGATGGCAGTGCCGAGTGTCGGTTTATCGACGACGGCCTGACGTTCCGGTAAAAGGTCGACGAGTGAATCCGTTTCAGTCAGCAGGCTGCTGATCAACGCATCGACGTCCGTCGGCAAGGCACTGTCGGAAGGGCGTGAGACGAGAGCGACGACGAGATCTTTGTACGTTCCCTGAAGAGCGGCGACGAGCCGAGCGACGGTTTCCTTCGTTTGCGGCAATTGTCCTGTCGCAAGCAATCGGGCGACAGCTTGCTTTAACTCTTGTGGCAATTCGTCGAGTAAGGTCGGATCGATGCCAGTTGCATCGGTCTTGACGGAGCCTGTCGGCGCTGTGTCCGGGGTATCCGTCAATTGTTCAATCAAATAGCCTTCTGCTGTCGCTCCCTTTACCTTAAACTGGAAGTCTCCTGTTGGGACGTCACCTGTAAACGTCATCTCGATTTGGTCGCGTCCGACTTGGACGAGCGCTGTATGCGGACCCGTTTTTTCAAGGACAGTCCCGCTATACGTCTTTTTGTCGGACAACGTCGTCGGTGGCGACGGAACGGCCGGACTATTTGGTTGCAACTGGATGTTCATCGAGGCACCTCCTGTTTCATAATTTCTTCATCTTATTATATATCGGCATAAATAAAAAAGGATTGAGCGAAATTATCGCCCAACCCGTTTTTTTTAATGTTTAATTGAATTAAAGCGTTCCTCTAGTGTCATCGCGTTCAATTGTTGGTAACGAGCCATCAGCTCGCCAGTTGCTTTCATTTGGTTACGGACAATGTAAGGAGAGGCGTTTACAGGAAGGATCATGCCATTACGAGTTTGGAGTTTCGTTTGTCCGTCTTCCTCGATGACGTCGGACATGTGGCTCCAGGCGTACCACTCGCAATCATCACGTTTTGGTGATTTGGTAGGGAAAAAGACAAGACCGAGCGTCGGTTCGATGACGACTGGAACTTTTCCTTTGACGGAAGCGACACGTTTTGCCGTGACGATCCGTTCCTCGATGGAACTGTTGTACTGCCTGCAAGATAGTTGCAGGAGTTGATACGGACGAAGCGGGGTCATGATCGTTGAGCCGTCTTCTAGGACGATGATGGATTGTTTCATCATGTCATAGCACGGCAGGATCGCGACGGTCCGTTTCGTGATTCGGTATTTTTCGTCATTATGGAATGGTCGCATTCGACTACATCCTCCTCAATTAGGACAATGGATAAAATAGGTAATTACTAACGATATAATACAATACTACACCTGTAATGACAATGTAATTTTTTGAAAAGAACAGCAATAGATCGCGCTATTTATTTAAAATCATCAATGAATTCGCATTAATCAGAATTTTCAATTGTCAATAATTCCTTCTTTTGATAGACTAAGCGGTAGAGAGCTTGCTCTCGAACTCTGGTTTGCGAAGGGAACGTGAATTCGAATGGAACAAGGTAAAGTAAAATGGTTTAATGCTGAAAAGGGTTACGGCTTCATCGAGACATCGGACGCAAAAGACATTTTCGTCCACTTCTCAGCAATTCAAGCAGACGGCTATAAGTCACTTGAAGAAGGCGAAGAAGTTGAGTTTGAAGTCGTTGACGGCGATCGTGGCCCACAAGCTGCGAACGTTACAAAACTTTAATCCGAATAGCAGCCGCCACCGTCTTTAGGCATTGTCTAAAGGCGGTTTTTTTGTTTCGATTTAGTTTCGTAAGGGTATATACGCTAATATCACCACACAAAACTATTATAGTACGCTAAAGATTGAGGGGGATGTTCAACAGAATGTCATCGTTTTCATTTCCTTGTATCATTTATCGTGGTATAATAAATACGAACCAAAAGAATTTTGAATCTTCAGAAGGAAACGACTGAAGTTTAGCGAATTCATAGGTTCAACCGGTTACTTAAGGAGGAGTTTACATGATCTACAACATTCGCGGTGAAAACTTGGACGTCACAGATGCTCTCAAGGATTACGTCGAGAAAAAGCTTGAAAAGTTAACTCGTTATTTTACAACTCCTACGGAAGCGCAGACGGCTTATGTCAATCTCAAAGTCAACAATGAGAAACAGAAAGTCGAAGTGACGATTCCAATGCCAAATCTCTTGCTTCGTGCAGAGGATGTAAATGGCGACATGTACGCAGCAATCGACCTCGTCGTCGATAAGCTCGAACGTCAAATCCGGAAACATAAAACGAAAATCAACCGGAGAGGACGCGCCAAAGAAGGCGGCATTGGCGAATACTTCAAAACGCTCGAAGGACCGGAGGCAGAAGCACCTGTCTACGAAGAGGATGAAGCGGAACTCGAACTTGTTCGAACAAAACGTTTCACACTCAAGCCGATGGATACGGAAGAAGCGATTCTTCAAATGGACATGCTCGGTCACACGTTCTTCGTCTTCTCAGACGCTGAAACGGGTAACACGAACGTCGTTTACCGTCGAAAAGATGGTCGTTACGGCTTGATTGAACCAGAATAATGAATGTACAAGGGACTCGCTCTTAGGAGTGGGTCCCTTTTTGATATGTTAGAAAACTATATCTTAAGTCGATGCGTATGCTACATAGATTGAACAGGACGAGACGTCACGTCGTCCGCTTGTTGAAATTTGACGCTGTATTCGGTACACTGAATAAAGGAAAAATCTCGGAATTCTGTTCATATAAAGAATCGTTCGAAGTAAGGGGACTGTATGGCATGGCTAATTTTCTAAAAGAGTTATTCGCACCGACGAAACGTGTCCTGAAAAAAGCAGAAAAAGTGGCAGACGCCGTCGAAGCATTCGAGGAACAAATGGGTGCTTTATCAGATCAAGAATTAGAAGGTAAAGTGGTGGAGTTCCGGACGCGTCTTGCGGGCGGAGAAGATTTAGATGATATCTTGCCGGAAGCATTCGCCGTCTGTCGTGAAGTATCGACGCGTGTCTTAGGCATGCGCCATTATCGTGTCCAATTAATTGGGGGATATGTCCTTCACAACGGTGATATTGCTGAAATGAAGACAGGGGAAGGGAAAACGCTTGTCGCGACGCTTCCTGTCTATTTGAACGCACTCGCCGGCAATGGCGTCCACGTCATCACCGTCAACGAATACTTGGCGAAACGTGACCGTGACATCATGGAGCCGCTCTATGCGGCGCTCGGTCTATCGGTCGGTTTGAACCTGTCAAGCATGTCGCGTCAAGAAAAACAAGCAGCCTATAGCTGTGATATCACGTACGGAACGAACAATGAGTTCGGTTTCGACTACTTGCGTGACAACATGGTCCTGTATAAAGAAGACCGTGTTCAACGTCCGCTTTCTTATGCTGTCGTCGATGAAGTCGACTCGATCCTCGTTGATGAAGCACGGACACCGTTGATCATTTCAGGTTCTGCTGAGAAATCGACGGCCCTCTACTCACAAGCAGATACGTTCGCGAAGATGATGAAGGCAGATGAAGACTATACGGTCGACATCAAAACGAAAAGTGTGCTGTTGACGGAGCAAGGCATCGACCGCGCTGAAAAATACTTTGGCATCGACAACCTGTTTGGTCTCGAGCACGTCGCCCTCAACCATCACTTGAGTCTCGCGCTCCGTGCGAACTCCGTCATGCACCGCGACGTCGACTATATGATTCGGGAAGATGAGGTCATGATCATCGACCAATTCACGGGTCGTGTCATGGAAGGACGTCGTTACTCAGAAGGACTGCACCAAGCGATTGAAGCGAAGGAAGGCGTCGAGATTCAACGTGAATCGATGACGCTTGCAACGATCACGTATCAAAACTTCTTCCGGATGTATACGAAGCTTGCCGGTATGACCGGTACGGCGAAGACCGAGGAAGAAGAGTTCCGGAACATCTACAACATGCATGTCGTTCCCGTTCCGACGAATAAGCCCGTCATCCGTAACGATCAGCCTGATTTGATTTTCAAGACGATGAACGGGAAATTCGCTGCTGTTGCAGACGAAATCGAACGTGCCAACCGCGAAGGACAACCGGTCCTCGTCGGTACAGTCGCCGTCGAAACGTCTGAGCTCCTCAGCGGGATTCTCAAGAAACGCGGCATCCGCCACGAAGTCTTGAACGCGAAAAACCATGCACGGGAAGCAGAAATCATTGAGAACGCGGGACAAGCGAACTCGGTCACGATCGCGACGAACATGGCCGGACGCGGTACCGACATCAAGCTCGGTGCAGGTGTCATCGAAAAAGGCGGTCTCTACATTCTCGGGACAGAGCGTCACGAATCACGCCGGATCGATAACCAGTTACGTGGCCGGGCCGGTCGTCAAGGTGACCCGGGGGCATCCCAGTTCTATCTTTCACTCGAAGATGAATTGATGCGCCGTTTCGGATCCGATTCCCTGCAATCGATGATGGATCGTCTCGGAATGGACGACTCGCAACCGATTGAAAGCCGGATGGTCTCACGTGCCGTTGAGTCCGCTCAAAAACGGGTCGAAGGAAATAACTTCGACGCACGGAAACAAGTCCTCGGTTATGATAACGTCATGGCTGATCAACGGAAAGTCATGTACGCGGACCGGGCAGCGATTCTTGACGCCCAGTCTGTCTCAGACATCGTTCGTCCGATGATGGAACAAACGATTGAATCAGGTGTGCATCAGTACACGCCAATCGAGTTCGTACCGGAAGAGTGGAGCATCGGTGCACTCGCGGATTGGTCAAACCAGACACTTGCCGTCGAAGAAAAAGTGACGGAACAAGAGTTGTTCGGCAAAGAACGCGAAGAAATCATCGAACTGCTCAAAGAGCGGACGTTCGCACACTACGAACACAAACGGTCGGAAGTACCGGCTGAAGCGTTTGACGAGTTTGAAAAAGTCATCGTCTTACGTGCCGTCGACCAACACTGGATGAACCACATCGATCAGATGGATCAGTTGCGTGAAGGGATTCACCTTCGTGCTTACGGTCAAAACGATCCGCTGCGGGAATACCAGTCGGAAGGTTCAATGATGTTCGATACAATGAACGCGGCGATCGCGGAAGAAGTGACACAATTCGTCCTTCGTGCTGATCTTGACCCGAACTTGAAACGCGAAAAAGTCGTCAAGGATGAAGTCGCCGTCTCAGGCAAAGAGGACAAGGTCGTCAAAAAAGCGCCTGTCCGCAAAAATCCGAACGACCAAATCGGACGCAACGACCCATGTTGGTGCGGATCCGGTAAAAAATACAAGAACTGTCACGGCCGTCAGGCATAAGTGATGAATCGACTGAAAGAGGCGGGAGATTCCTGCCTCTTTTGACGGAAAGAGAAGGTGGAACACAATGGAATTAGCAGAAATACGCAACACCGCCGAGTGGATGGAGAAGAAACTCGGAGAATATAAGGCATCGCTTGATTTAGAAACGAAGATTTCCCGGATCGAAGAGCTCGAAAACGAGATGACGTTCCCGGACTTCTGGAACAATCAAGAAGAAGCGCAAAAAGTCATCGACGAGTCGAACGGTTTGAAGGCGATGGTAGATAAGTACCAACACCTCGCCGATGGACACGAAAACATCGTCCTGACGTATGAATTGATTAAAGAAGAGCCGGACGTCGAGTTACAAGAAGAACTCGAGTCGGAACTCGGTGACATCAAACAGAAGTTCGACGAGTTTGAATTACAAATCTTGTTGAACGGAGAATATGACGCAAACAACGCAATTCTTGAGCTGCACCCGGGTGCGGGTGGGACCGAGTCGCAAGATTGGGCTTCGATGTTACTCCGGATGTACCAACGTTTTTGCGACAAACAGGGCTGGAAAGTCGAGACGATGGACTACCAACCAGGTGACGAAGCCGGTGTTAAATCGGTCACGCTCCGTATTCAAGGGCACAATGCCTATGGATACTTGAAGGCGGAAAAAGGAATCCACCGTCTCGTCCGGATTTCACCGTTTGATTCGTCAGGCCGCCGTCATACATCGTTCGTTTCATGTGACGTCATGCCGGAGTTCAACGATGACATCGATATCGACATTCGGACGGAAGATCTTCGTGTCGATACGTACCGGGCGTCAGGTGCCGGTGGACAGCACATCAATACGACCGACTCAGCCGTCCGGATCACGCACGTGCCGACGGGCGTCGTCGTCTCGTGTCAACAAGAGCGTTCGCAGATCAAGAACCGTGAAGCGGCGATGAAGATGTTGAAAGCGAAACTCTACCAACGTGAAATCGAGGAGAAACAAAAGAAACTCGATGAAATCCGTGGCGAAAAATCGGATATCGCGTGGGGTAGCCAAATTCGTTCATACGTCTTCCATCCATACAGCATGGTCAAGGATCACCGGACGAACTATGAAGTCGGGAATACGCAAGGGGCAATGGATGGAGACATCATGGGCTTCATCGATGCCTACCTTCGTTTACTCAATATGTAAGAAGCACCTACCGTCGACGGTCAAGTCGACGGTTTTTTTTCAAAAAGGAGGACATGAGATGATCATTCGTCAGGAAAAATTTAAGGATGCAGCCGCGATTCGCCGCGTGCATGAAGCAGCGTTCGAACAGGCGGCTGAAGCGGATTTAGTCGACGCCTTACGGGAAGATGACGAGGCGGCACCACGTTTCAGCCGGGTCGCCGTCGCTGACCGGGGCGAAATCGTCGGGCACGTCTTGCTGAGCCGGATTTACATCGAGGACGTCCCGTCGCTCGCCCTGGCGCCGGTCGGGGTCATGCCGGTTTGGCAACGCAAAGGCATCGGGTCAGAGTTGATCCGCCAAGTCATCGAGGACGCCCGGGAAGCGGGGGAACACCACATCGTCGTGCTCGGTCACGACAGTTATTATCCCCAGTTCGGATTCGAACGGGCGATCGATTACGGGATTGAAGCACCATTCCCGGTCCCGGCTGAAGTATTTCTCGTCATGCCGCTCGTCCGAAATGGCTTAACGGGCGTCAAAGGGACGGTCCGTTATCCGAAACCCTTTAGTGCGGTATAAGAGAACCACTGCGAGTTGGTCGGACGGGCTAGTCGTCACTTCCCTTTTTGCGCTAAAATAAAAAACGGGTTCTAGATTTTAAGGTAAGGGGAAATGCAACGCCATGACATCAACGCGTCAGGAAGTCGTTCGCGACTATATTTATTTATTATTAGGTTCATTATTCGTCGCCAGTGCGTTCAGTCTGTTTCTCGCACCGAATCAACTCGCCTCAGGAGGGGTCAGTGGGCTATCGATTGTCTTGAATGATTTATTCGGGATTTCACCCGGACTGTTCCAGCTCGTTGCGAACGTCCTATTACTCGCGATCGGCTGGATGATTCTCGGGATGGGGTTCGGCGTCAAGTCACTCGTCGGATCGATTTTTTTGCCCGTCGTCATCTTGATTTATGAACGGTTCGAGGTCCCGGCAGCGACGATGAATCCGATGCTCGCTGCGATTTTTGGCGGGGCCGGCGTCGGAATCGGACTCGGTCTGATTTTTAAAGGTCGGGCGTCGACCGGCGGGATGGATTTAATCGCCCAGATTCTACACCGGTTTACGAAGTTACCGATTCATTTGTGCATCGCCTTGCTTGACGGGACAATCGTCATCAGTGCCGCGATTATCTTCTCGCTCGAAATTGGTCTGTATGCGCTCGTCGCCTTGTTCATCACGATTAAGATGATTGATATCGTCCAGCTCGGAATCACGAACGATAAGCTGGCCTACATCATTTCTGATCAACGGGAAGCCCTTGTTAAAGAGATCTTCCAGACACTCGATCGCGGCGCAACGGAAATCGAGGCAGCGGGTGCCTATACACGGAAGCGGAAGCCGATGCTGATGGTCGTCGTCCGTCAAGGTGAAATCACGACGTTGAAAGAAATCGTCAAACACATTGACCCGGAAGCGTTCCTTGTCGTCAGTGAGGCCCATGAAGTACTCGGGCTTGGCTTCACGGATGACAAACGGTATCACAATGTTCCGTAAACACATCGAAAACGTGAAGTTTTTGTGAAATCACGCTTAGAAAACATCAAGAACGGTTATACTCTAATAGGTAAGAACGTTGATTGGTATTTTTTAAGGGGGGGTATACGGATGAAGTTAAAAAATCTTTTACTCGCGGCAGGACTTGGCGCGACACTCGTACTCGGCGCTTGCGGCAGTGATGATTCCAGTTCTTCGGATACAACGAAAGAAGACACGTCGATGAATGATGATTCTTCAAAAACAGAATCAGCAGTTGATGCGGAAAAAATCTTCGCGAATAACTGTGCCTCATGTCACGGGAACAATTTAGAAGGAAATGTTGGACCAAACTTAACAAAAGTCGGTTCAAAGTATTCGTCTGAAGAGATTCAGGACATCATCAAGAACGGTAAAGGGCAAATGCCTGCCGGAATCCTGAAAGAAGACGAAGAAATCGTTGCTGTTGCTGATTGGTTAGCAGAAAAGAAATAAGCATAACTATGTGATAGTATGGGATAAGAGATGACAGACACGACACGTGTTCGTCATTTCTTATCCCTTTTTTTATGAAAAACAGCCGGAATTGACATTTGATTGTAATGTGGTTTTTTTTCATGCCTGTTATAATGGGAATCGGTAGGTTTTAAGACCTAGCTGATCACCCCAGTAATCAAATAAGGATGTGAAGTAAGTGATCAAGATGCAACAAGTTAGTAAAATATACCCGAACGGAGTCACTGCACTTCGTGAGGTCAATTTGACGATCAATCAAGGTGAGTTCGTCTATATCGTTGGTCCTTCTGGAGCCGGCAAATCAACATTCATGAAGATGATGTACCGCGAAGAGAAACCGACGAGCGGTTCATTTTTGTTTAAAGGAATCGAAGTCGGTAAATTAAAAAACCGTCAAATTCCAGAACTCCGTCGCCAAATCGGCGTCATCTTCCAAGACTTTAAACTCCTCCCGTCATTGACGGTTTATGAAAATGTCGCATTCGCACTCGAAGTTGTCGGAGACGACAAAGCGCAAATCCGTAAAAAAGTAAACGAAGTCCTCGATCTCGTCAAACTCAAACATAAAGCGCGGAACTATCCCGATGAGTTATCGGGTGGGGAACAACAACGGATTTCGATTGCCCGAGCCATCGTCAACCGTCCGTCACTCGTCATCGCTGATGAGCCGACAGGAAACCTTGACCCGGATACGGCATGGGAAATCATGGAGGTCTTCGAAGAGATTTATCGCCGTGGGACAACGGTCGTAATGGCGACACACAATCGAGACATCGTTAACAAAATGCGTCATCGTGTACTGGCGATTGACGGTGGAAAAATCGTCCGTGACGAAGAGAAAGGAATGTACGGCTATGAAGTTTAATGGATTCCGTCATTTACGGGAAGGGTCGAAAGGTCTTGTCCGAAACGGCTGGATGACATTCGCCTCTGTCAGTGCCGTAACCGTGACATTATTACTCGTCGGAATTTTTGCGATGGTCATGTTCAACGTCAACAAAATTTCAGACAACGTCGAAAAAGACGTCGAAATTCAAGTGTTCGTCGAACGCGAGGCCGATCAAGCAAAAATCGACGCCGTTGGTTCAAAATTAGAACAGATGCCGGGTGTCGCGTCTGTCCGGTACAGTTCAAAAGAAGATGAACTGAATCGTTTTAAAGAACAGTTAGGAGAAGGATCGCAGGCGTACCAGTCGGTCGAGAAGGATAACCCGCTTCACGATCGCTACATCGTCAAAGCAACTTCACCAAATGAGACAGAAACTATTGCAAATACAGTCAAAAAAATGGAAAATATAGATAGTGTCGAGTATGGCGAAGATTACGTCGAGAAGATGTTCAACTTCCTTGAAGGGGTACGCGTCGGTGGAATCATCTTAATTGTCGGTCTGACCTTCATGGCGATGTTCCTCATCTCGAATACGATCAAAGTAACGATTTTCTCGCGTCGTCGGGAAATCGAAATCATGCGTCTCGTTGGAGCGAAAAACGGCTTCATCCGTGCACCGTTCTTCGTCGAGGGACTCTTGATGGGTGTACTCGGAGCATTGATTCCAATCGCTGTCGTTTATTTTGGTTATGAAGTGACATACAATGCCCTTCAACCACAACTCGTATCTTTAAATGCATCAATCTTTAACTTGATTCCACCAGGTGAACTATCCGTTCAAGTCGCATTGATTTTACTTGCGCTCGGTGCCTTCATCGGAGTATGGGGATCAACGACGTCACTCGGACGTTTCTTAAAAGTATAAGTTACGCAAAAACAAAATATAGAGGAGAGATGCTTCTCATGAAGGTTCGATTCTGTTCAGCTGTGCTCAGCTTGGCCCTGGTTGGTTCAAGTGTATCCGTTCACGCCGTGTCTAAAGAAGAATTGTTGAAGGAACAACAGGAGATCGAGTCCCGTCTGCAAGAGACGGAACGATCACAGAATCAGACATCTGAGAAGTTAATCTTGACGAAAAAAGAACGCCGCCTCGCAGAGGAGCGTTTGGATGAAGTCAACAGCCGTTTGGATGATTTAGCGAGTGAAATTGCAGATCAACAAGCGGCTGTTTCTGCATCAAAAGAAGAGTTGCAAGCGATTGAAGAAGCGATTAAACAAACATTGTCCGAGTTACGGGCGCAGGAAGATTTACTTGGGAACCGGCTTCGTGCCGTTCAGCGGGATGGCGACATCAAATACATCGAAGTGTTGCTCGACTCAAAAGATTTTGGCGATTTAATCTCGCGTTTTAGTACTGTCAGTGAAATCATTAAACAAGATGATGGTGTTTTGAATGCCTATAAAGCAAATGTCACGGAATTGACGGAGCAACGCGCAAGTCAAGAACTCATCCTCGGTCAGCTAAAAAAAGACCAACGGAAACTGTTGATTCTGCAGACGCGGATTATCGCGGAATCTGAGTTGAAACGAAAACTGGTCGTCCAATTGAACGATCAGGTCAAACAATTGAAGCAGGAGCAGTTCACGAAGGCGGAAGAAGCCCAAATCTTAGCAGATCAGCAACAATTGATTAGCACGCAACTGACGGAACTCGAAGAAGCAGCACGTGCCGCTGAACAAGCAAAGATAAAGGCGGAAGCAGAACGTCTCGCCCGTATCGAGGCAGCGAAACGTGAGCAAGAGGAAGCGGACGACACGCAGGCAGCGGACCGGACGGCATCGCCAACGACGAAAACGCAACCGGTACCATCTGCGACGGATCATGCAAAGCCATTTCAATTACCTGTCTCCGGTTACGTGTCCAGCCCGTTCGGTCCACGGAACAATCCGTTGACCGGCAAGTCGGAGATTCATACGGGCATCGATCTCGTCAATGCTAAAGGAACACCGATTCAGGCGGCGGCGGGTGGTATCGTCCTGCGCGCCGGAAGTGCGACAGGATACGGGAATGTCGTGATGATCACCCATCTGATCGACGGGAAAGTCTGGACGACGGTTTACGGACATCTTGATTCCGTCGCCGTGGAGGCAGGGCAAACGGTCATGCCGGGGACGGTCATCGGAAAGTTAGGTTCGACAGGCTGGTCGACTGGTCCTCATCTTCACTTTGAGATTCATCAAGGGGAGTGGGCGGTCGGACAACCGAACGCGGTCGATCCAGCCCCGTACATCTTTTGATTGACCTATAGCTCTTTAGCGAAAAGATAGGGTAACCTATCTTTTTTTGCTATACTGAAAAAAATAGCAGGTTTACACCGGAAACGAGGAATCAAGCGTGAAAAAATCTACAACGGCAGTCATAGCAGTCAGTACATTCGGACTTGGCCTAGGGGCAGGCGCAGTCGGTATGTTAGCAACAGGTGGTACCGACACGGTGACGACCAGTTCATCGGGCGAATCGGGGGACTGGAAAAAGGTTGATCAAGTCCGCCAGATGATTTCACAGTATTACCTAGAAGATGTCACGGATCAAGAATTGCTTGAAGGAGCACTCAGTGGGATGACGGAAGTGCTTGACGATCCCTACTCGGTCTACATGGATGAATCGGAAACGGCGTCGTTCAACACGAATCTGTCTTCATCGTTTGAAGGAATTGGCGCGACACTGGAGCAAAAGGGTGAGGCAATTGTCATCGTCGCTCCGATTAAAGGGGCACCCGCTGAAAAAGCAGGAATCAAGCCGGGTGACGTCATTATAGAAATCGATGGCAAGTCGACGAAAGGTCAAAAGACGGATCAAGCTGTCAAAAAGATTCGTGGTGAAAAAGGGACGGAGGTCGTCTTGACGATTCAACGCGGGGGACAAGACCCGATGAAAATCACGATTGAACGCGATACGATTCCGATTGAGACCGTTTATTCGGAAACAGAACAAGTGAACGGGAAAACGATTGGTGTACTCCAAGTGACTCAGTTCTCTGACCCGACTGCAGAAGAGTTCGAAAAGCAACTCGCTGCTCTCGAAGCGAAGAATATCGATGGACTCGTCATTGACGTCCGGGGAAACCCGGGCGGACTGTTGACGGCAGTTTCGAAAATGATTGCGCCATTCATTCCGAAAGATACACCGATTTTCCAGGTCGAAGACAATAAAGGCGACCGGACGCAGGAATTCGGGAAGGCGGACGCGAAGAAACCTTATAACATCGTCGTGTTGGAAGATAGCGGTTCCGCGTCAGCGTCAGAAATTTTAGCCGCCGGTCTGAAAGAAGGCGCCGGTGCAGAAGTCGTCGGTACAAAGTCATTCGGTAAAGGGATCGTCCAAAGTGCGTATGACTTAAAAGATGGCAGTGACCTGAAGCTGACAACGAACAAATGGTTGACGCCAGATGGGAACTGGATTCACAAAAAAGGAGTTAAACCGACCGTTGAAGTCAAACAACCCGCGTATTTCAATGTCACGAAAATATTGACGGATGACAAAGCGCTCAATGTCGGGGACTATGGAAAAACTGTCGAAAATGCACATCTCGTGCTCGAAGCGATCGGTTACGATCCGAAAGGGCAGGATGGGTATTATGGCGACACGATGAAACAAGCAGTCGAACAACTTCAAAAAGATGCCAAGCTCGAAGTCACGGGTAAGATTGACCCGGTGACGGCTTCCGAGATGGAGACACGTCTCTTGAAAAAGTTAGAAGACTCGAAAAATGATGTACAACGCATCAAGGCACTTGAAGTTGCTGCTGAATAAATCACGGAAAGAGGTCTGAATGGGCGTGGAATTATTCGATGGAATCGGTTGGACAGTGATTAGTCTTATCGCTAGTCCAATCCTGTGGTTAGCCATTCTAGTCAGTGTTGTAATCGGTATTCGTCGCGTCAGGCGAGAACGGAACTTGTTCCGCTCGAAATCACGCGATCAACGGACCGACATTTTTGAGACATTACTGCCCGGTCTGCTCGTCGGGATTGTCTTATCTGCAATCAGTTTGAGTTTACAGGTGACCGTCAGCCCGGTCTTCATTGTCGCCTTTACGGCGCTCGCTGCCGTGACATTAGTGATTGGCGTCGTCCGGTTTAACTTGCCGCTTTGGCCGCTCAGCGTTTTGGCACTTATCGGGTGGTTCGTGACGGATGAACGGATGGACGGGATTAAAGAGGTCGACGCGACGACGTTGCTGTTGCTTGCGAGCTTGACGCTGCTGGCAGAATTGGCGCTCGTCGCGTGGCGCGGTCAAAAGCAGTTGTCCCCATCACTCGTCTTATCGAAGCGGGGGCGTTTCATCGGTGGGTTGTCCGCGAACAAACTGTGGTTGATTCCGTTGCTCGTCATTGTTCCAGGCAGTAGTCTCGAGGAATGGTTTCCGCGGTTCGCTTTTCCGGAGTACGTCCCGCTCGTGCTCTTTTTCCCGCTCGGCTTCAGTTTTCTGTTCACAGGAAAATTGCCGGCTGAGTTGATGCGTCCATTGATTCGGGGTCGCGTCATCACATTGTTACTCGCGGTCTTGTTGACACTTGGTGCGTACGTGACGAACCGGGAAGAATGGTTATTCGGTCTACCGCTCCTGCTCGTCTTGCACATCATCTTGCACCAACGGGTCAAACGTTTGAATCGTTCAGCGACGCCGATTTTCCTCAATGGAAAACGGGGTGTCGTCATCCTGGGGACGTTCCCTGGATTACCGGCATCAGAAATGGGGCTCGTACCCGGAGAAGCCATCTATAAGGTCAACGGTGATTTTGTTGATTCCGAGACGAGCTTCTATGAAGCGATTCAAAAGCATAAACCATACTTACGTCTCGAAGTGATGAATCATAATGGAGATGTTCGGTTTGCACAACGGGCTTTTTATGAACAAGATCATCATGAACTCGGCATCATGTTCGTCAGTGAGCCGGGGAATCGCCGGACGAAAATTCGAACGCTTCAATAATGAACATCCTCTATCACGTGAGTGGTAGGGGATGTTGTTGTTTCTTGAGTGAACTTTATCTTTTTCAGAGATAATCCGTACTGGGACTTTTTCTTTTTTGGAAAAACGGGTAACTTCCTAGAAGGAGCACTTCATAATCGAATGTTTGTTCGTAAAGTGATACAATAAAGATAGATTTTTTACGGAATGAGGGGGAAGTTAGCGATGGATTTTGAGTTAGTGTCACCATTTGAACCAGGCGGCGATCAGCCGGCTGCCATTAAACAATTGGTCACCGGCGTCAAGAACGGCGAGCGGCATCAAACGTTGCTCGGAGCGACCGGAACCGGTAAGACGTTCACCGTCTCGAACGTCATCAAAGAGATTAAAAAGCCGACGTTAGTCCTGGCGCATAATAAAACACTGGCCGGGCAACTGTACTCGGAGTTCAAAGAATTTTTCCCGAACAACGCGGTCGAGTACTTCGTCAGCTTTTATGATTACTATCAACCGGAAGCGTATGTCCCGTCGACGGACACGTTCATAGAAAAAGACTCGTCCATCAACGATGAGATTGATAAACTCCGTCACTCGGCGACATCTTCCTTGTTTGAGCGAGATGACGTCTTGATCGTTGCGTCCGTCTCGTGTATCTACGGTCTCGGTAACCCGGAAGAGTACAATAATCATGTGTTATCGCTTCGTGTCGGCAATGAGATGGGGCGTAACGAGATGCTCCGTCGTTTGATTGACATTCAATATGAACGAAATGACATCGACTTCCAGCGCGGGCGGTTTCGTGTCCGTGGTGATGTCGTCGAGATTTTCCCGGCGTCACGAGACGAACAATGTGTCCGTGTCGAATTTTTTGGTGACGAAATCGAACGGATTCGCGACATGGATCCGTTGACAGGTGAAATCATCGCCGACCGTGAACATATCTCAATCTTCCCGGCGTCCCACTTCGTGACGGGGGACACACGTCTTCAAAAAGCAATCGCGAACATCGAAGTCGAACTTGAGACGCAACTCGCGAAGATGCGTGAAGACGGGATGTTACTCGAGGCACAACGTCTTGAGCAGCGGACGAACTACGATCTCGAGATGATGCGTGAAATGGGTTACTGCTCAGGAATCGAAAACTACTCCCGTCATTTAAACCTGATGCCGGAAGGATCAACGCCGTATACGCTCATCGATTACTTCCCGAAAGACTTCTTGCTCGTCGCCGATGAGTCGCACGTCACGTTACCGCAAATCCGCGGGATGTATAACGGTGACCAGGCGCGGAAACAAGTCCTCGTCGAGCATGGTTTCCGTTTGCCGTCAGCGAAAGATAACCGGCCGCTTCGTTTTGAAGAGTTTGAAGAGAAGGTCAGTCAAGCAATTTATATCTCAGCGACGCCGGGACCTTATGAGCTCGAGCACTCAAAAGAGATGGTCGAACAAATCATTCGTCCGACAGGACTCGTCGATCCGACGATCGAGATTCATCCGATCACGGGTCAAATCGATTACTTGATGGACAACATCCGGGACCGCGTTGCGAAAAATGAACGGGTTCTCGTGACGACATTGACGAAAAAAATGTCGGAAGACTTGACCGATTATTTAAAAGAGAACGGTGTCAAGGTCAACTACATGCACTCGGAAATCAAGACGCTCGAACGGATTGAAATCATTCGCGATCTGCGGCTTGGTAAGTATGACGTACTCGTCGGGATCAATCTGCTTCGTGAAGGACTCGATATTCCGGAAGTGTCGCTCGTGACGATTCTCGATGCGGATAAAGAAGGTTTCTTACGGTCCGAGCGATCATTGATTCAGACGATCGGACGGGCGGCCCGGAACTCGGAAGGGCACGTCGTCCTGTTTGCAGACAAGATTACGGATTCGATGCAACGGGCAATGGATGAGACGGAACGTCGGCGCAACATTCAGCTCGCGTTCAATAAAGAACACGGCATTACGCCGAAAACGATTCAAAAAGACGTTCGCGGTGTCATCAGTACGACGATTGAAAGTGATGATACGGTCGAAAAACTGGAGAAATTCAATAAACTGAAAAAACCGGAGCGCGAAACGCTACTCGAACAGTTGGATCAAGAGATGCGACAAGCAGCGAAAGACATGCAATTCGAGCGCGCAGCAGAGCTTCGAGATCTTATATTAGAATTGAAAGCAGGTGCCTAAGTTGGGAGACAAGAAAAACAAGATTATCATCAAAGGCGCTCGCGTCAATAACCTCCAAAACATCGATGTCGAAATCCCGCGCGATCAGCTCGTCGTCTTGACGGGCTTATCGGGATCCGGTAAGTCATCACTCGCGTTCGATACGATTTATGCGGAAGGGCAACGACGTTATGTCGAAAGCCTCTCCGCTTATGCACGCCAGTTTTTAGGGCAGATGGATAAACCGGACGTCGATGCGATTGAGGGACTTAGTCCGGCAATTTCGATCGATCAAAAAACGACGAGTAAAAACCCCCGCTCGACTGTCGGGACGGTGACGGAGATTTATGATTACCTCCGTCTGCTGTATGCGCGAATCGGCAAACCGATCTGTCCGAACCACGGGATTGAGATCTCGAGTCAAACGATCAGTCAGATGGTCGACCAAGTGATGGAGTTACCTGAGCGGTCGCGGTTGCAGATTTTGGCACCGATTGTTTCCGGACGAAAAGGGGCGCATGTCAAAGTCTTTGAAGATTTGAAAAAAGAGGGCTTCGTTCGTGTCCGTGTCAATGGCGATACGATTGATTTAACGGATGACATCGCACTCGAAAAAAACAAGAAACACTCGATTGAAGTCGTCGTCGACCGTGTCGTCGTCCGACCGGACGTCGAATCACGGCTCGCCGACTCACTCGAAACAGCACTTCGCCTCGCGGAGGGACGTGTCATCGTCGATACGATGGATGGCAATGAGCTCCTTTTCAGTGAGCATCATGCGTGTCCCATTTGTGGTTTCTCAATCGGAGAACTCGAACCGCGGATGTTCTCGTTCAATTCGCCATTCGGGGCCTGTGCCTCATGTGACGGACTCGGGACGAAACTTGAAGTCGATGTCGATCTTGTCGTACCGCATGCAGACAAGTCACTCAACGAAGGGGCAATCGTCGCGTGGGAACCAACGAGCTCACAATATTATCCGCAATTGCTCAAAGCAGTCTGTGAGCACTTTAAAATCGACATGGATACGCCGTTCGAACAGTTGTCAGACGAACAACGCGACATCATCTTAAACGGCAGCTCGAAAGAAGAAATTCACTTCCGTTATGAAAATGACTTTGGCATGGTCCGCAACACGGATCTGTTCTTTGAAGGTGTCTTGAATAACTTGCAACGTCGCTACAAGGAGACGTCGTCGGATTACATCCGCGAACAGATGGAAGGATATATGGCGAAAAAAGCATGTCCGACTTGTAAAGGGCATCGTCTGAAACGCGAATCGCTTGCTGTCAAAGTATCCGGTATCCACATCGGAGAAGTGACGAAGATGTCAGTCAAGCAAGCCGTCATCTGGTTCGAAGAGTTACCGGCGAAACTATCGGAAAAAGATCAAACGATTTCGCGGATGATCGTCCGCGAGATTCATGAACGGTCGTCGTTCTTAGAAAACGTCGGTCTCGATTATTTGACGATTTCCCGTGCTGCCGGCACATTGTCCGGTGGGGAAGCGCAACGGATTCGTCTCGCGACACAAATCGGCTCCCGTCTGACAGGTGTCCTCTATGTCCTTGACGAACCGTCAATCGGCTTACACCAACGTGATAACGACCGATTGATCAGTACGCTGAAAACGATGCGCGATCTCGGAAATACGTTGATCGTCGTCGAACATGATGAAGACACGATGATGGCAGCGGATTATCTGATTGATATCGGACCCGGTGCCGGTGATCACGGCGGCTTCGTCACAGCGGCCGGTCGACCGGAAGAATTAATGAACGACGCGAATTCACTGACCGGACAATATTTGTCGGGGAAGAAGTTCATTCCTGTGCCGACTGAACGGAAACAACCGGACGGACGGGCGTTACGAATTAAAAAAGCGTCAGAAAATAACTTAAAAAATGTCGACGTCGATATCCCGCTCGGCTTGTTTGTTGCCGTGACCGGAGTATCAGGTTCCGGGAAGTCGAC
The DNA here is from genome assembly GCF_018618595.1 of Exiguobacterium sp. s133. NCBI lineage: Bacteria > Bacillati > Bacillota > Bacilli > Caryophanales > Exiguobacterium > Exiguobacterium sp. s133. The sequence continues at coordinate 177,751 of NZ_JACSMK010000002.1, read as the reverse complement.
ATTGATTAATGAAATTCTCTATAAGACGATTGCACATGAGATGAACCGGGCAAAAGAAAAGCCGGGAGCGCATAAAGGCATCACAGGACTCGACCAAATCGATAAAGTCATCGACATCGACCAATCCCCGATCGGTCGGACGCCACGTTCGAACCCGGCGACGTATACCGGTGTCTTTGACGACATTCGTGATGTTTTCGCTTCGACGAACGAAGCGAAGTTACGCGGCTATAAAAAAGGACGCTTCAGTTTCAACATCAAAGGTGGCCGGTGTGAAGCGTGTCGCGGAGACGGGATCATTAAAATCGAGATGCATTTCTTGCCGGACGTTTACGTTCCGTGTGAAGTCTGTCACGGGAAACGGTATAACCGCGAGACGCTCGAAGTAAAATATAAAGGTAAAACGATTTCGGACGTTCTTGCGATGACAGTCGAAGAGGGACTCGAGTTCTTCGAAAAAATTCCGAAAATCAGCCGGAAGCTGCAAACGATTGCTGACGTCGGATTGACGTACATGCGTCTCGGACAGCCGGCGACGGAACTGTCGGGCGGTGAAGCACAACGCGTGAAGCTTGCTTCGGAACTGCATAAGCGGTCGACTGGGAAAACGATTTACATTCTCGATGAACCGACGACGGGACTGCATGTCCATGATATCGCCCGCCTGTTGAAAGTCTTGCAACGCCTCGTCGACAACGGCGATACGGTCCTCGTCATCGAGCATAACCTCGACGTCATTAAGACGGCGGATTACTTGATTGATCTTGGTCCGGAAGGTGGCGATGGTGGAGGTATGATTGTTGCAACAGGAACACCGGAAGACATCGTGCAAGTCAAGGAATCGTATACAGGACATTACTTGGCACCTGTTTTGGAACGGGACGCAGCCCGAATCGAATCATGAAACTTTTTTGACGGAGGATTCGTAAAAGGGAAGTAAGGGAAGTAGAACGAAAGAGTGAATAAGTTTTCCTGCGTCATAGCGTGTTCAGAAAATAGGAGGGGAATGTTCATGAAACAAGATATGCGTCAGTTGATACTTGAACAGGTAAAAGAAGGAAAGTTGACGATCGATGAGGCACTCGATAAGCTCGAACGCCTTGAAGCACTCGATCAGCAACAATCGACGACAGCAAGTAATCATAAGTATGTCGATGAACCGGAACAGTACGACCGCGTCGATCATTACACGGTTGATTCACTGACGTCGAAAGTGATGTCTGCTTTTGATGGTCTCGTCAACCGGATTAAAGAGAGTGATCTCTCATTAAATCAGACGTCCGGTCCGAACGTCACCTACGTCAAACAATTCCCATTCAGTGGAGAGACGATTCATTTGGATTTATTTAATGCCAATGCCGTCGTCGAACCAAGTGATTTAGAGGAGTGTGAGTTGACGGTGACGGGGCGTCCGCTTCGCCAAGTCAATGAGGAGCAAGCGCTCGAACAACTTCAAGCGTCGCTTCAACATTCCGTCTCCGCTAACACGCTATCGATTCGCTTGAAAGATAAACGCGTCCGGGCGACGATCCACTTAAAAGTTCCGCGTCGTCACTACGAGGCGTTCGTGTTACAGACGTTGAATGGCGAGATTACGTTGTCGTCGCTTGACGCGACGAGCGTTCAACTGATGACAGCGAACGGACGGATCCATGTCCGCGATCTTTATAGTGAGGATTTGAAAGCTTCGACGGCGAACGGTTCGATTGAAGTCGAAGAGTCAGAAGTCAAAATGTTAAAAGCGAAGACGGCGAATGGTCAAATCATCGCGAACGGGGTTTTTGAACGTTCTGAGCTGAAAACCGCGAACGGCAATGTCCGTTGTGAACTCAAAACAGCCCATGACGCGAAGATTCAAGCGTCGTCACTCGCGGGAAGCATTGCTTTGATGTTGCCGCATGGTGCTGAAGTATATGGTGAGCTGGAAACAAACTTTGGTGGGTTGAATTGTAACCTCGATGAGATGGAAGTGATTCGCGACCAAAAAGATGTCGTGAACCGTAAACTTCATTTCGTCTCCGGTCGTGATCGGACGCCGAAGATTGAAGTCGAAGCCGATACGAAAACGGGAACGATTTCCGTGACGCACGGTGTTCACTTAAGTCCGCAAGCGTTCTAATCAAAAATCCCGCCTGCTTCCTGAAACCGGAGCCGGCGGGATTTTTTTATCGCTTCTTGATGAAAATGTATGATTAAGCATCGCAATCAAAAAATGATGTGCGTTTGTCTACAGTCAAAAAGAAGGGGATGCCATCTAAATGATGCGCATCCCCTTTTTTTGGATTAGTAGTTATAGTCTTCATCCATCATGGGTTCGTCCCAGTTCATATTGTCGAAGTTGTTCATGTCATACCCGAATGAAATGAACGTGATGACACCGACGATAGCGAGGACGATTGCGGCAATAATTAAGCCGATTCCCATCCAGCTTTTACGACGGACACGATTCCAATAAAAGATAATTGCGAGGATGAGCGAAATAAAAGGACCACTCAAAACAATTCCAATCAACGAAATGATGAAGAATAAAAGTGCCGTTTGATTTTGATCACGCGAATAGGACTTCCACATATCGATTAACGAGATGATGATGTAGACGAGTCCGAGGATCGCAAGAATCCCGCATAAAATCATAATGATAATCATTCCGATACCACTACCTGACATATTCATCATTATCAAAACCTCCTTTCTTGTTTTCTCTAACGTTATTCCTTTCCCAAGATTATCAGCTTCTAATCGAATTCATTGATTTTAGCAAAAATATGGTACAATACTTCAAGTGAAAGGGGCTGATTGAGCGTGCAAGCAAAAGTGCGAACAGCTGAAATCGTAAAGCAATTCAATTTAAAAATTGTCACCGGAGAAGAAGGACTACATCGTCCGATTTTAACGGCTGATCTCTGTCGACCCGGTCTTGTCCTCGCTGGTTATTATGCGTATTATCCGGCAGAACGTCTGCAAGTCCTCGGGAAAACAGAATTGACGTTTTTCAACAACCTGACGTATGAGGAACAGCTCGAACGAGCAAACGTCCTCTGTACAGATGAAACACCAGGGATTTTAGTGACGCGCGGGTTTGAGGTACCGGAAGCGATCATCAAAGCAGCTGACGAAACGAACGTACCGCTCTTGACGACGAAGGGACATACGACATCGGTCGAATCTCAAATCACGAACTTCCTCGAAGCGGAACTCGCCCCGACGACAGCGATGCACGGCGTCCTCGTCGATATTTACGGAGTCGGCGTCTTCATCAAAGGGGCAAGTGGTGTCGGTAAATCCGAAACGGCACTCGAACTCGTCAAACGGGGACACCGCCTTGTCGCGGACGACTCCGTTGAAATTCGTCAGACGGGTGACGGCATCTTAGTCGGCACAGCGCCGAAATTGATTCAGCACCTCCTTGAGATTCGCGGAATCGGCATCATCGACGTCATGACGTTGTTCGGTGCAGGTGCTGTACGGTCGCATAAAAAAATCAGCCTCGTCTGTAATCTGGAAATTTGGGATCAAACGAAAGTCTATGACCGCGTCGGTCTTGATCAAGAGACGTTACAAATCATCGATACGGAAATTCCGTTTTTGACGATTCCGGTTCGTCCCGGGCGTAACCTTGCCGTCATCATCGAAGTCGCGGCGATGAACTATCGTCTGAAAAATATGGGCATCAACACAGCAGAAGAATTCGCCGGACGTCTCGCGCAAGCGATCGAAGACGGGAATGGTGGTCTATGATGGGGACACTCGCAACGGTACAACCGACATTCGACCGCGTCGCGATTGAGCTCGGTCCGATTCCAATCTATTGGTATGGTGTCGTCATCGCCTTGGGCGCAATCGTCGGCTTGATGATCGCCATCTTCGAATCGAAGCGGATCGGTTTCAACGAAGAATACGCGGTCGATGTCGTCATCTGGTCGATTCCGATCAGCATCATCTGTGCCCGGATTTACTATGTGGCTTTCGAGTGGCAGTATTACGGTCAACATCTCGATCAAATCATCAACATCCGCCAAGGCGGAATCGCGATTCACGGTGCCATCATCGGGGCGATTTTGACAGTCATCCTGTATACGCGAAAGAAAAACATTTCGTTTTGGCAAATCGCCGATATCCTGGCGCCGTCACTCCTGTTTGGTCAAGCGGTCGGACGTTGGGGTAACTTTTTCAACCAAGAAGCGCACGGGGGAGAGACGACATGGTCGTTCCTGCAAGATACGTTGCACTTGCCGAACTGGATCGTCAATCAGATGTATATCGACGGCGTCTATTACGTGCCGACGTTCCTCTATGAGAGCATTTGGAACATCATCGGCGTCATCTTGTTGATCGTCTGGCGGATGAAGTTCAATCCGCGTCGCGGCTACGTCTTCCTCGGTTATCTCGTCTGGTACTCGATTGGACGTTACTATATTGAAGGACTCCGGACGGATAGTCTGTTGATGGGGGACGGACTGCGGACGGCACAAATCGTCTCGATTTGTTTAATCGTCTTCGGACTCGTCATGATGGTCATCCGGAAAAATGCTGTCCGCTACTTGGATGGAACGACACGGGAGGCGAAGTGAAACCATGATTAATACGATTCTATTTGATTTAGACGGTACGTTGATTGATACGAACCCGTTGATTCTAAAAAGTTTTGAACATACGCTCAGTTACTACTATCCGGAACGGACGTTTACGGAGGCAGAATTGCTTCCGTTCATCGGTCCGACACTGGAAAAATCATTTTCAGAGCTCAACGCCAAGCAGTGGAAAGAAATGGTCGCCTTTTACCGCAGCTATAACATCGCGATGCATGACGCACTCGTCCTTGAATATCCGGGTGTCCTCGACGGTTTACGCCGCTTGAAGGAACAGGGCTACAAGATGGCGGTCGTGACGTCAAAAAGTCGTCGCGTCGCCTTAAAAGGGATTGAGCTGTTCGGACTGACGTCACTGTTTGAGACGATCATCGCAGCAGACGACGTGACGGAAGAAAAACCAGCCGTCGAACCATTTGAAAAAGCGATGGCACTTCTCGGTTCGACAACAGACGAGACAATCATGGTCGGGGATAACGACACGGATATCAACGGCGGGAAAAATGCCGGGTTGAAAACCGTTGCTGTCGGCTGGGCGATTAAAGGACGTCCGTATCTCGAAGCATTAGAGCCAAGCGTCATCATCGACTCGATGGAACACCTGAGTGACTGGATCGAGGCGCAAAATGGCACGGCGGACTGATCGCTATCACGTCGGGGCGACGAATCCGTTATGGCACATGTACCGGACGGTTTCGTTCTTCAAGGTCATGTGGTGTTTCCTCATCATTACAATCGGACGCTTTTCGCCGTCGCTCCGCTTTAAGAATGGCTTGTACCGGACGTGTCTCCGGATGAAGATCGGCGATCGGACGGCGCTTGCCTTGATGGTGATGCCGGACACGATGTTCCCGGAACGGATCTCGATCGGCTCGAATACGATCATCGGCTTCAACACGACGATTCTCTGTCATGAGTATTTGACGACCGAGTACCGGATCGGCAACGTGACGATCGGTAGTGACGTCTTAATCGGCGCGAACGTGACGATTTTACCAGGGGTGACGATCGGGGACGGTGCTGTCATCGGTGCCGGTTCCGTCGTTCACCGGGACATCTTACCGAACGAACGTGTCTCGAGTCAGCCGCTTCGCCGGCATGAAATGTGACGAAACTGTGAGAAGGAGGTCGATTCGCAATGAATTATATTCGCTTCACCTATAAGACAGGAAAGTATTTCGGAAGATTATTCGCAGAACGTCCACAAGGTCTCGTCGTTGAAGTCCTCGCGGTCGAGAAACATCCGACGCAAGGTGATCTGCATCAACCGAACCAAGTTGACGTACCGCTCTTCCATATCCGTACCGCCTTACATCAACACGAAAAAATCACGGTTTCTCCAAGCGTCGTCTATGCATATGACGGAGAGATTCCAGCGTATTCCGACAGCTTACGCCAAGCATTCGAAAAAGATGTTGAGCGTCTGCAAAACAAGAATCCGCAAGAAGATGCTTTTGTACGAAAATGCTTAGAGAACTACAAGGAACTCGAAACCATTTATGCGAAACGCTGGGCGTAAACCCCGGCGTTTTTTTCTGTTGCAACGCTATCCGAGATAGGTTATTCTTGTCTCTGCAACTACGAAACTAGATTTATATTATGGGGGCTTGAATCACTATGGAATTAACGGAATACAAAGCAGACCCCTTTGCGATTACAACGCGCCAAGCGGAACTTTTTTATTTTCGCGGACGGAAGGCGCATCGGGAAGGGAGACTCGAAGAGGCGGTCTATCATCTTGACGAAGCAACGACGCTTCAACCAGAAGATGTCCGTTACCTACTACGTTACGCACGTGTCCTGTTCGAAACGGGAGAAATCAATCATGCGAACGATGTATTGAAACGTGTCCGTGCACTCGATGAGTCAAATACCGAATCACTCTTTTATTTAGCGAACAACTATGCGCACGTTTCTTTATATGAAGAAGCAAAAGAATATGCGCTCGAATATTTAAAACATGCGCCGGCAGGCAAACACGCAGAGGCATCGGCCGCACTCGTGGAATTGATTGATCTTGAGCAAGAGCTTGAGGATGACGATGAAGATGAGTTGATTCGTCTCCATGCACAAGCCCAGCGCCAAATCGATAAAGGGATGTTGTTTGCAGCACAGGACACACTCGAGTCCTTGATCGCGACGTACCCGACATTTTGGCCAGCCTACAATAACTTGGCAATCGTCGAATTTTATCTCGGTGAAAACGACCGGGCTTTCCATTCGCTTGAACGCGTCTTAGAAGGAAATCCGGGAAATCTCCACGCGCTTTGTAATACGCTCGTTCTCTTACATGAGATGGGGCAGGATGAAGAAGCGCACCGTCTGTCACGGAAGCTCGAACACGTTCGTTCCGTCAATCTTGAAACACGTTATAAAGTCGCATCGACTCTTGCGATTATCGGTCGTCATGACTTAGCGTACGAAGAATTGAAATTGCTCGAACGCCGTGGCTACCGAGGCGATCCATTATTCGGTCACTGGTTATCGATTTCTGCATTCAAAACAGGACATGTCGAAGAAGCTGCAGCCTTCTTACAATCAAAAGAGGCCGCGAGCTTACGGGAAGAACAAGAGGCATACGACATTCGTCATAACCTTCAGTTTCGTTCAGCCTTGATTCAAGCGTTGAAAACGGAAGATGATGTCTCACGCATTTTCACGGCTTTGCTACTCGGGAAACTAAATGACGAGGAAGCACGGTTGGCCCTTTCGATGATGCCAGAAGTGACGGATCACGAAGATGTCCTGCAGCTGACAGAACAAATTTTGCATGAGATGAATGGACGGGGCGATATCGTCGATGAACGGATTCATCGTGCCTTACAGACGATTCGTCTCGCAGAACATTACGTGTCTGACGAAGAGCGGATGAGTCTCGAAGGCGATTTTTATGAACGGTTTGCCCGACTCGTCCTCAGTGGCGAAACGTTCGACTCGGTCGAAGGTTCAGCCGCTGCATTAATCCATCTGTTTCACGAGTTACGGGAAGGGATGTTGATTGAAGAGTGTGCCGAACTGGTTGATGTCTCCTTTGACGAGGTGGCGATGACGATTCGTGCCTACAAACAACACCTGACACCTGCTCGGGCAAAATGTTAGACGTTTGCCATATTCTCACCTATACTCAAATTACAACGAAACTTAAGATGGGGTGGAAACATGACAGAAACTGCTGAAAAAATTTATGATGTCATCATCATCGGTGCAGGTCCTGCCGGAATGACGGCAGCACTTTACGCATCACGCGCAAACCTTTCAACACTGATGATCGAACGCGGTATTCCAGGTGGTCAAATGGCCAACACGGAAGATATCGAAAACTATCCGGGATACGATAGCATCCTTGGACCGGACCTTTCACAAAAAATGTTCGATCACTCGAAAGCATTCGGCGCAGAATATGCGTACGGTGACGTCCGTAGCATCGAGGATGGACGTGCTTTTAAAACGGTCCATGCACACAACAAGGATTATCATGCGCGGGCGATCATCATCGCATCGGGCGCACAATATAAGAAAATCGGTGTACCGGGCGAAGAAGAGCTCGGCGGCCGTGGTGTCTCGTATTGTGCCGTTTGTGACGGAGCTTTCTTTAAAGAAAAAGAATTGTTCGTCATCGGTGGTGGGGATTCAGCGGTCGAGGAAGGTGTCTACTTGACACGTTTCGCGAAAAAAGTCACAATCGTCCACCGTCGTGAAGAATTACGTGCACAAAAAATTCTTCAAAAACGTGCGTTCGATAACCCGAAAATCGATTTCATCTGGAATCATACCGTCAAACAAATCAACGAACAAGACGGTAAAGTCGGTTCGATTGATTTAATCAATACGAAAACGGCAGATGTGACGACACATCCGATCGATGGTGTCTTCATCTACATCGGAATGAACCCGATCACAGGTTACGTCCAAGATCTTGGTATCTTGAACGATCAAGGATATGTTGTGACGAACGAAGGCATGGAGTCAAACATCAAAGGAATCTTCGCAGCTGGAGACGTCCGTGAGAAAACGCTCCGTCAAGTCGTTACGGCAACGAATGATGGTTCGATTGCTGCTCAAAATGCACAGCATTATATCGAAGCGTTACTCGAGGAATTACAGGAATCATCACAGGTGTAAGACAGGAACCAGCTTTGTTGGAGGGGACTTCAATGAGGCTGGCTCTTTTTTTATGCTATACTGAATTTGGAATAAAAAATACACGCGGAACTGTTGTCTGGAGGGCGAAAAGATGGAAGAGAATCAACCGCAATTGGTCATCATCACGGGAATGAGTGGGGCTGGAAAGAGTGTCGCCATGAATAGCTTTGAGGACTTAGGCTATTTCTGTGTCGACAATCTCCCACCGACGTTACTGCCGCAATTGATTGAAGTGATTGGGCAAGTCCGTCCGAAAATTGCCGTCGCCATCGATACACGTGCTCGTGATTTTATTGATAGTTTCTTTGTCGTTTACGAAGATTTGAAAAAAACGAACCTGCAGATTCGTATGTTGTACTTAGACGCACGCAATGACGTCCTCGTGCGCCGCTATAAAGAGTCGCGGCGTTCGCATCCACTGGCGCCGACTGCGTCACCACTGATCGGTATCGAGCGAGAGCGGACGCTGCTCGAAGGATTCCGTGACAAAGCACAGATGCTGATCGATACGAGTGACATCAAACCGCTTGCACTGAAAGAACGCTTGCTCAAAGAATTTACGGAAGGGGAACGGATTCCCTTTACCGTCAATGTGATGTCATTTGGTTTCAAGCACGGACTGCCGCTCGATGCCGATCTCGTCTTTGACCTTCGTTTTCTGCCGAATCCGTTTTACATCCCGGAGTTACGTCCGAAAACGGGACTCGATCTCGAAGTATCGTCATACGTCATGAAGTGGCCGGAAGCAAAATTGTTCTATAAAAAGCTTGTCGACTTGCTCGAGTTCCTGATTCCCCAGTACGAACGGGAAGGAAAATCACAACTCGTCGTCGCCCTCGGCTGTACAGGTGGTAAACACCGCTCGATTACGTTTGCGGAAGCAATCAGTAAAGAATTTGAAAACCAGTATCACGTCGTCACGAATCACCGGGATTATGTTCACGCGAAGGAGGAAAAGTAATGAAATGGGAACGGAAAGTCGTCGCGATTGGCGGTGGAACGGGCTTGTCGACTCTTTTGCGTGGACTGAAGCATTATCCGCTCGACATCACGGCCATCGTCACGGTCGCGGATGACGGGGGGAGCTCGGGGCGCTTACGGACAGAGTTCAACATGTTGCCGCCGGGTGACATTCGAAACGTCATCGTCTCGCTATCGAAGTCCGAGACATTGATGGACCGGATCATGCAGTACCGTTTTGAAACGGGAGAAGGACTTCACGGTCACTCGCTCGGAAACTTGATGCTGACGGCTGCGACGCAGCTCTGTAACGGCTCGTTCGTCGAGGCGATTGGCGTCATGGGACAACTGTTGAATGCGGAAGGGAAAGTCTATCCGGCGACGGAGCGGACGATTACGTTATGTGCCGAGTTCGAAGACGGGACGATTGTCAAAGGCGAGTCGTTGATTCCGAAAGTCGGAAAGGTCATCGAGCGGATTTATTTGGAAGAAGAAGATGTCCGTCCGGTACCGGAAGCGATTCAAGCAATCCTTGAGGCCGATGTCATCGTCCTCGGACCAGGGAGTCTCTATACGAGTATCATCCCGAACGTCTTGATCGATGAAATCCGGGAAGCGATTAAACAATCGCTTGCACCTGTCGTCTATATTTGTAACGTCATGACGCAACCGGGTGAGACGACGGCCTTCACGGCAAATGATCACTTGACTGCGCTCGAACGTTTTCTTGGTCAAGGTGTCGTCGATACAATCATCGTCAATAACGAATCAATCGATGCAAGCTATTTGCGAAAATACCAAAAAGATCATGCCGATATCGTCACTTACGATGATGAACGGTTCGTCGAGGCGGGAATTGAAGTGCTCGCGGACGATATCGTCGACTATAACCATCATTTCATCCGTCATGACGCGGACGCGGTCGCGAGCCTCGTCATGCGGAAAGTATTATCGATTCGACGGGTGCGTCAACTCGAAGGGAAGGAGGAATTGACGTGAGTTTTGCTTCAGAAGTTAAAAAAGAATTAACACAGATTGCCATCACGGATCACGAGATGAAGGCGGAATTAGCGGCGCTCGCACGGATGAACGGTGCGATTTCGTTCGGACTCGGCCGCGGATTGACACTTGATATTTCGACTGAAAATGCGTCGATCGCGCGACGGATTTATTCATTATTAAAACGGGCATACGGGGTCCATCTGGATCTACTCGTCCGAAAGAAAATGCGCCTCAAAAAAAATAACGTCTACATCGTTCGCGTGAAGCAACAAGCCGATAAGATTCTGCAGGATTTAGGCATCCTCGGCGAAGGATTCACGATGATTCGTTCAATCAGCGATACGATTTTAAAAGATGAACGGCGGGCACGTGCCTATTTACGGGGGGCGTTCTTAGCCGGAGGGTCACTGAACAATCCGGCGACGTCGTCGTACCATTTAGAAATCTTCAGTCTCTATGAGGATCACAATGCGGCGCTTCGGAGTTTGACGAACCAATTCGATTTGAATGCAAAAGCAATCGAGCGTAAGAAAGGGCACATCCTCTACATCAAGGAGAGTGAAAAAATCTCTGATTTCCTCAAGGTAGTCGGGGCGACCCATTCGATGCTTCGTTTTGAAGATGTCCGGATTTTAAAAGATATGCGGAATTCGGTCAATCGTCTCGTCAACTGTGAGACAGCGAACCTCAACAAAACGGTCGGGGCAGCGCTCCGCCAAGTGGAGAACATCAAATTTCTCGAACGGACGGTCGGACTCGATGTCTTACCGGACAAGTTACGGGAAATCGCGATTTTACGCGTGACGCATCAAGACGTGACGCTGCAAGAGCTCGGCGAGATGGTCGAGAGCGGCTCCATCTCAAAATCAGGGATCAATCATCGATTGCGGAAAATTGATCAAATCGCGGATAAACTCCGGAATGGTGAGTCGTTGACAGGTGCGCTCTAAAAGGGAAACTTGCGAGATGAACCATAGTCTACTATAATATATAGTCGATGCAACTAAATGTTCGAATTAAGGAGTTTTTGAAATGGCTAACGAAAAAAAACGTATTTCGCTGACAGTCGATGCGAAATTTGATGAAGTCTTGACGAAAAAAGCAAAATCAATCGGTGTACCGAAAAGTACACTCGTGACATTCGCAACATCACTCTTCCTTAAGCAATTGCAAGCAGAAGAAGAGCTTTCACCACATGCGAACGGGATTTACACATTGATTCGTGAAAACCACGACATCGTGTCTGATATTACAGATCTCATCGACTAACACAAACGATCCTTTTCAGGTTCGGGACGAACTTTCATGATTCAATGAAGTTCATGCCTGGCGTGGAGAGGATTTTTTTTTGAAGACAACAAAAAAACGACCGCTGATGTAAAAACATCAACGGTCGGTCGGGTTAACAGATTAAGCGCGCTCCATGACGCGGTCGATGAGACCGTAGTCAGCTGCTGCTTGAGCAGACATGAAGTTATCACGCTCTGTATCGCGTTCGATGACTTCAAGTGGTTGTCCTGTGTTTTCTGCCATGATTTTGTTTAAGTGTTCACGCATTTTGATGATACGTTCTGCATGAATTTTAATGTCTGACGCTTGTCCTTGTGTGCCGCCGAGCGGTTGGTGAATCATGATCTCAGCGTTTGGAAGGGCAAAACGTTTTCCTTTTGCGCCTGCTTGTAAGAGGAACGCACCCATTGAAGCGGCCATTCCGATACAAATTGTTGAAACTTGTGGTTTGATGAAGTTCATCGTATCGTAAATCGCCATACCCGCCGTGATTGAACCGCCCGGGCTGTTGATGTAGAGCGAAATTTCTTTATCTGGATCCTCTGCTGCTAAGAAGAGCAACTGGGCAACGACTGAGTTGGCGACGTTATCGTCAATCGCGCTCCCGAGAAGAATGATACGATCCTTGAGCAAACGTGAATAGATATCGTAAGCACGTTCCCCGCGGTTGGTTTGTTCGATGACTGTTGGAATTAACATAGTCTTTGCCTCCTTATGATGGTATGTAGCTCATATTCGACTTATTCCTATCATAATCCTTTGGTCAATATTGGTCAAAAGATACGATGCGACTTTTATGTATTTTTCCTGAATGGCATTGAATTAAACATATCAATATAGAAAAAAAGGCAATACCGCGAACGGCATTGCCTGTAGATTCAAAGATGGTACACCCGGAGAGATTTGAACTCCCGACACCTGGTACCGGAAACCAGTGCTCTATCCCCTGAGCTACGGGTGCATGTTTTTTACTGAACAATTAATAGTATACCGACATTTTTTCAGGAAAGCAATACTCGATTGATAAATTCAACATTTTTTTTCGGGCGAAAGATGCTTAAGGAGGACTTTCTAGACGGTCGGAAGATTTTTTCCTCTATACTATATAGAAGAGTTAAAGATGCAACGGAATGAAGGGAGAACCGACGATGGAACAGCGCCAGGAACAGACGCAACGGATGACGTTATCGACGTCCCAATTGTTTCAGTTGACGATTCTTGAAGAATCATTTGCTGAACTCGAAGAACATGTATACCGAATCATACGCCGGACAAGCGCTTATCGGAATAATCTCAGTAAAACAATCGACGTTGATTTTGGCCGCGTCGCAGACCGTGTCGCTTCATTTGAAGCGACGCTTCTTCAGCAAATACGTTTAGAATCGGTGAGACAGGAAATAGGATATATGGCGGAACAACTCATGACGTACTTAGATACGGATGGATTATTGCGGACGACGGATGCGCAACTGGCAACATTGTTAGAGGCGGACGTCAGTCTCGTAAAACAAGCACGACACGTTTTACAACGGTGTGAACCGACGGGAATTGCGGCACGTTCCGCGCACGAATGCCGGTTGTTGCACGCGCTCGAACTAGATGACGCGTTATTGATTGATGTCGCGACGGATTTGAATGAAGGGATTGCTGTCAAACAAGCACTTCAAGACATCAATGATGCAACAGACCGGATACGGATCAAGGCGGCGCTCGATCGGTTACCAAAAGCACCGGTCTTTCCGGAGACGACCGTTCTGACGATTCCGGAAGCAGACATTGAATACCGTGACGGCAAGTTGACGATCAACTGGTCTGATCTCGAAATCGACCGCAGTTGGACCGACCTCGAGGAAGCAAAACCGTTCTTGAGTGCATATGAACGGAGACGGACGACGCTTCGGGCGATTCTGGACGTCATCATCGAGCGACAGCTCAATTGGTTTAAAGGAAAGCTCGAGCTCGCGCCACTGACTAAAAAAGAAGTGGCGGAAGTGACGGGGCATCATCCGTCGACGGTTGGACGGGCGATTGCGAACAAAACGGTCAAGACGATTCAGGGCACGATGTTACTCGAAGATTTTTTCGTCTCACGGACGACGACCGGGACGTCGAGTTTCTTAGTTAAGGTCCGGATCGCTCAACTTCTCGAAGCGTCGCCTGTACCGATGAGCGATCAACAATTGGTCGATTGTCTAGCGAGGGAGCAAATTACGGTCGCGAGACGAACGGTCGCAAAATATCGGGCAGCCCTTGGTTTGACCCAAGCGGACTTCGAGAGACGAGAGGCGAATTCATGATGCGAACAAAAGAAAACATGCACTTAACACTCTATTCACGTCCGGGTTGTACACTATGTGAGGAAGCCGCCATCTTGCTCGATTTTGTATTAGATGAATTTCCCGAATGGACATTCGAAGAAATCAACATTGACAACGATGCGGCGCTCAGTCTGAAGTACCTCTACGAAATACCGGTTCTCGCACATCAAAACGAAATCTTAAGTTATGGAAAATTTGAGACGGAGGCGGTCAGAAATCGTTTACTTGAAAAAAGATGACGGTCGAGACTTGAAACAAAACCAAGGTACTGTTATGATAGCAATGTACCAAGTGGGACAAGATATGACACGCGGGACGTAAAGTGTCCAGCAATTTGAGAGGAGCGGGAGTTACATGATTCGGCAGTTAGTACAGATCCAAAAGCGAATCGTGCCTGATCTGATTGAAGAAATGCAGACACGTTACGACATTCTTCATTATGTACGCCTGATGCAACCGATCGGACGACGAACACTTGCGACGAGCCTTGGCTTGACGGAACGCGTTCTACGCCGGGAGGTCGACTTCTTAAAAGAACAAGACTTACTGGAAGTTGCGACGCAAGGCATGTCCTTGACGGATGAAGGGCGGACAGTATTACGAAGCATGCACAGTGTGATGGCGGAACTCGCCGGGATCTCCGATATGGCGAAAGCCTTAAAAGAGAAGCTTGGTGTAAAAGACGTCGTCATCGTACCGGGTGATTCGGATCAAACCTTCTGGGTGCAACGCGATATGGGACGGGCAACAGTTGCCCGCTTAAAACGTGAACTTTCAAAAGACCACAATACGATCGCAGTTACAGGTGGGACGACGATGGCTTCGGTCGCGGCGATGATGTCGCCCGATAAGGAAAATCGTCCGATGACGTTTGTACCCGCACGAGGCGGTCTTGGCGAAACGCTTGAACTTCAAGCGAATACGGTCTGCTCACGCATGGCTTCACGTGCCCAAAGCGACTATCATCTGCTTCACATTCCAGACATGGTCAGCACCGAGACATTCGTCAAGATGGTCGAGGAGCCGAGCATTAAAAATGTCTTACAGATGATTAAAGATGCTTCAATCGTGGTACATGGAATTGGTGAGGCAAAAACGATGGCAAAACGTCGTCGTGCTTCGACAGCTCTTTTGGAACAGCTCGAAGACGAGCAAGCCGTCGCAGAAGCATTCGGATATTATTTTGATCGGGACGGAAACATCGTCCACCGTGTCAAAACGGTCGGACTACAACTCGACGACTTGAAAAAAGTCGAACACGTCGTGGTTGTCGCCGGTGGTCATTCGAAAGCAGAAGCGATCAATGCCTACGTCAAACAGTCTCCAAACATCATCCTCATTACGGATGAAGGAGCCGCAACAACGATTTTGAAAGGGTAGCCCCCTTTTGAATAATAGATAACTCGCTTTACACTAAAAGGAGGAAAATTATCATGGCAGTAGTAAAAGTTGGTATTAACGGATTTGGACGTATCGGGCGTTTGGCACTTCGTCAAATTCTTCAATTTGAAGGAATCGAAGTAGTCGCAATCAACGACCTCACAGACACTAAAATGCTTGCACACCTTTTAAAATATGATACGACTCAAGGTCGTTTCGACGGAGAAGTTGAAGTACACGACGGATACTTCCTCGTAAACGGTAAAGAAATCAAAACACTTGCTAACCGCAACCCAGAAGAACTTCCATGGGGCGAGCTCGGTGTTGACATCGTTCTCGAATGTACTGGTTTCTTCACAGACAAAGAAAAAGCTGAACTTCACTTGAAAGCTGGAGCTAAAAAAGTTGTTATCTCAGCACCTGCTACTGGCGACATGAAAACTGTCGTTTACAACACGAACCACGAAATTCTTGACGGAACTGAAACAGTTATCTCTGGTGCTTCATGTACTACGAACTGTCTCGCTCCAATGGCGAAAGTTCTTCAAGATCAGTACGGAATCGTTGAAGGTCTTATGACAACTATCCACGCTTACACTGGCGACCAAAATACACTCGACGCTCCACACCCTAAAGGTGACTTCCGTCGTGCACGTGCAGCAGCTGCTAACATCGTTCCTAACTCAACTGGTGCTGCTAAAGCAATCGGCCTCGTTCTTCCAGAACTTCAAGGTAAACTTGACGGATCTGCACAACGTGTACCAGTCGCTACAGGTTCACTCACTGAGCTCACAACAGTTCTTGAGAAAAAAGTTACAGTTGAAGAAGTTAACGCAGCTATGAAAGCAGCAGCGAACGAGTCTTACGGTTACACTGAAGACGAAATCGTTTCTTCTGACATCGTTGGTATCTCTTACGGATCACTCTTCGATGCAACACAAACTAAAGTTGTTACTGTCGGCGACAAGCAACTCGTTAAAACAGTTGCTTGGTATGACAACGAAATGTCTTACACTAGCCAACTCGTTCGTACACTCAAACACTTCGCAGAAATCGCTAAGTAATTCGAGCAATTAAATAGCAATTGAATAAGAGCGGAAACTACCAGTCTCCGCTCTTATTGCGAAAAAAAGTCTGGAGGGGCGTCACAGCCCCTCACTATACGTATGAGACGGAGGACGAATGTATGAATAAGAAATCAATTCGCGACATCGATGTACAAGGTCAACGCGTGTTTACACGTGTCGACTTCAACGTACCACTAGAAGACGGTAAAATTACGGACGACACACGGATTCGTGCGGCACTTCCAACAATTAAACATTTGATGGATGGCGGAGCGAAAGTCATTCTCGCAAGCCACATGGGACGTCCTAAAGGCGAAAAAAATCCTGAGTTCTCACTTGCACCAGTCGTAGCACGCCTCAGCGAATTGCTTGGTAAAGACATCAAGCTCGTTGAAGAAGCGTATGGCCCGGTCGCTGAAGAAGCGGTCAGCAAGCTTGAAGCAGGAGACGTTCTCGTTCTTGAAAACGTTCGTTTCTACCCTGGAGAAACAAAAAATGATGCTGAACTCGCTGAAGGATTTGCGAAACTCGCAGATATCTTCGTCAACGATGCATTCGGTGCAGCTCACCGTGCACATGCTTCTACAGAAGGAATCGCGCACCATGTCGATACTGCTGTAGCAGGATTGTTGATTGAAAAAGAACTTCAAGTTCTCGGGAAAGCGATCTCGAACCCGGATCGTCCGTTCACTGCAATCATCGGGGGATCGAAAGTAGCCGACAAAATCGGTGTCATCGATCACTTGCTTGATATCGTCGATACGTTGATCATTGGTGGGGGATTATCTTATACATTCCTCAAAGCTCAAGGTTATGAAGTCGGAACGTCACTTCTCGAAGTAGACAAAATCGACCAAGCGAAAGAATTCATGAAAAAAGCAGAAGACAAAGGCGTCAAGTTCTTAATGCCGGTCGACTGTGTCATCACGAAGGAATTCGGCGAAGAAACATATGTAGGACCACGCGATATCGACAGTATCCCAGCGGATCACATGTCACTTGATATCGGACCAAAAACAGTCGAACTGTATGCGGAAGCAATCAAGAACTCGAAACTCGTCGTCTGGAATGGACCGATGGGCGTATTCGAACTTGATAAATACGCAAACGGAACGAAAGGTGTCGCTCAAGCACTTGCTGATAGCGACGCATACTCAATCATCGGTGGTGGGGATTCTGCTGCAGCAGCTGAGAAATTCGGTCTTGCAGACAAGATGAGCCATATCTCGACTGGTGGCGGAGCGAGCCTCGAGTTCATGGAAGGTAAAGCCCTTCCTGGTGTCGAAGCGCTTAACGACAAGTAATCCAATAGTTCACAAGGGAGTGTTTCTCAATGCGTAAACCAATCATCGCAGGTAACTGGAAGATGAATCTAACTCTGAAGGATGCAGTCGCAT
Organism: Exiguobacterium sp. s133; assembly: GCF_018618595.1. Taxonomy (NCBI): domain Bacteria; kingdom Bacillati; phylum Bacillota; class Bacilli; order Caryophanales; genus Exiguobacterium; species Exiguobacterium sp. s133. The sequence continues at coordinate 159,605 of NZ_JACSMK010000002.1, read as the reverse complement.
TCGCAGAAGAAGTAAAAGGCAAAGTACCAGCTGCATCGACTGTCGATGCTGCTGTCTGTGCACCAGCTGTATTCCTTGCTCATTTAACGGAAGCAGCAGCTGGAACTGATCTTAAAATCGGTGCTCAAAACATGTACGATCAAGAAAGTGGTGCATTCACAGGCGAAATCAGCCCTGTCATGCTAAAAGAGCTTGACGTGACATACGTCATCCTCGGTCACTCTGAACGTCGTGAGTACTTTGGTGAAACAGATGCATTCATCAACAGCAAAGCGAAAAAAGCGTTCGAGCACGGTCTCGTTCCAATCGTTTGTGTAGGTGAAACACTTGAAGAGCGCGAAGGCGGCAAGTTCGAAGACGTCATCCGTGAACAAACGACAAACAGCCTTAAAGGCTTGACTGTCGACCAAGTGAAAAATCTCGTCGTCGCATATGAGCCTGTCTGGGCAATCGGAACAGGTAAATCAGCGACAGAACAAGATGCACAAGATTCTTGTAAATTCGTTCGCGACGTCGTCGCTGCTGAATTCGGTACAGAAGCTGCAGAAGCAGTTCGTATCCAGTACGGTGGCAGCGTCAAGCCGGAAAACGTCAAAGAATATATGGCTCAACCTGACATCGACGGAGCACTCGTTGGTGGAGCAAGTCTTGAGACAGGATCGTTCCTCAAACTGTTGGAGGCGATTTAAATGAAAAAACGTCCAGTCGCACTTATCATCCTTGATGGTTTCGGTATGCGTGATGAAGAATTCGGGAATGCTGTGACAGCAGCAAACAAACCGAACTTCGATCGTTTTTGGAACAAATATCCACATACGTTGTTGAATGCGAAAGGGGAATACGTTGGTTTGCCTGAAGGTCAGATGGGGAACTCAGAAGTGGGTCACCTCAACATCGGGGCAGGTCGCGTCGTCTACCAATCGCTATCCCGAATCAACAACGCCGTCAAAGATCGCTCGTTCTTCTCGCGTCAAGCGATGAACGATGCGGCAGGTCACGTGAAGAAACATGATTCAGCACTCCATATCTTTGGTTTAGTATCTGACGGTGGAATCCACAGTCACATCAACCACTTGTATGCTGTTCTTGAATTCGCGAAACTTCACGAAATCGAAAAAGTTTACCTGCATGCCTTCACGGACGGCCGCGATTGTGATCCGCAATCGGGTGCTGGTTTCCTTCGTGACGCGCAAGCGAAGATGGATGAGTTACAAGTCGGTCAATTCGCGAGTGTCTCTGGACGCTATTATGCAATGGACCGCGACAACCGTTGGGAGCGCGTCAAGAAAGTCTATGACGTCATCACATACGGTGAAGGCCCGACAACAAAAGACCCAATCGGCATGGTAGAAGAATCATACAAGACGGACGTTACGGACGAGTTCATCGAACCAACCGTCGTCGTGCAGGAAGACGGTACGCCAGTCGCACCGATCCACGACAACGATGCAATCATGTTCTTTAACTACCGCCCTGACCGTGCGATTCAACTGGCGAAGGTCTACAAAGAAAAAGCTGGCTTCACAGGATTCGAACTTCCGGACAATGCACCGAAGAACCTGCTGCTCGTCTCCATGACGAAGTACTCGGATGCGATTGATACGGATATCGTCTTCCCGCCAGAAGATATCAAAAACACGCTTGGGGAAACACTCTCGAAGCAAGGCTTAAAACAATTACGGATTGCGGAAACTGAAAAGTATCCACACGTCACGTTCTTCTTCAACGGACAACGTGAAGAACCGTATGAAGGCGAAGATCGTATCTTAATCCCGTCGCCAAAAGTCGCAACATACGACTTACAACCAGAGATGAGCATTTATGAAGTAACGGATGCGCTTGTTGAAGCGATCAATTCCGACAAACATGATGCCATCATCCTAAACTTCGCGAACCCGGACATGGTTGGTCACTCGGGTATGCTCGAACCGACAATCAAGGCAATCGAAGCAGTTGATGAATGTCTCGGTAAAGTCGTTGACTTGATCGTCAGCAAAGGTGGCGCAGCAATCGTGACTGCTGACCACGGAAATGCCGATAAAGTGCTCAATAAAGATGGCAGCAAGATGACGGCCCATACGACAGAACCGGTACCATGTATCGTGACAGTCGAAGACGTCGAACTTCTCGAGCCACTTACAGGCGCATTAGCGGATTTAGCACCAACATTACTTGATCTACTTGGCGCAGATCAGCCGTCAGAAATGACGGGTAAATCCATCGTATTAAAGAAATAATCCCGTCGATGGAATAAACGTCTAACAAAGCAACACACACTATTTTTTCAACTAAAAGGAGCGAATTTAAATGTCAATGATTACAGAGATTTATGCACGCGAGATTCTTGACTCACGCGGTAACCCAACAGTAGAAGTAGAAGTATATACAGAAGACGGCGGCTTTGGTCGCGCACTCGTCCCATCAGGCGCATCAACTGGTGAGCACGAAGCAGTAGAACTTCGTGACGGCGACAAAGCACGTTATCTCGGTAAAGGTGTCTTGAAAGCAGTTGACAACGTCAACGAAAAAATCGCACCTGAAATCATCGGTTACGATGTTTTCGACCAAGCTGGAATCGACAAAAAAATGATCGATCTCGACGGAACAAAAAACAAAGGTAACTTCGGCGCTAACGCAATCCTCGGTGTTTCGATGGCTGCTGCTCGTGCTGCTGCAGATGAGCTTGGACTTCCACTTTACACGTACCTCGGTGGATTCAATGCGAAAACACTTCCAACTCCAATGATGAACATCATCAACGGTGGATCACACGCTGACAACAACGTTGACTTCCAAGAGTTCATGATCATGCCTGTTGGAGCTCCAACATTCAAAGAAGCACTTCGTATGGGTGCTGAAATCTTCCACGCGTTGAAATCAGTTCTTAGCGGAATGGGTCTTAACACAGCAGTTGGTGACGAGGGTGGATTCGCTCCAAACTTGAAATCAAACGAAGAAGCAATCACAGTTATCCTTGAAGCAATCGAAAAAGCTGGCTACAAAGCAGGCGAAGATGTTTACCTTGCAATGGACGTCGCTTCTTCTGAGTTCTACGACAAAGCAGCTGGAACATACAACCTCGCTGGCGAAGGCAAAGTCCTTTCTACAGAAGAGCTTGTTGAATTCTACGCACAACTCGTCGACAAATACCCAATCATCTCAATCGAAGATGGCTGTGACGAAAACGACTGGGACGGCCACAAACTTCTCACAGACCGTATCGGACACAAAGTTCAACTCGTTGGGGATGACTTGTTCGTAACAAACACAGAAAAACTTGCTGAAGGTATCGAAAAAGGCATCGCTAACTCGATCCTCATCAAAGTTAACCAAATCGGTACGTTGACTGAAACATTCGACGCAATCGAAATGGCTAAAAAAGCTGGTTACACAGCAGTCGTTTCTCACCGTTCTGGTGAAACAGAAGATTCAACAATCGCTGACATCGCTGTTGCGACAAACGCTGGTCAAATCAAAACGGGTTCACTTTCACGTACAGACCGTATCGCGAAATACAACCAACTTCTTCGCATCGAAGACATGCTTTCAGATGTTGCTGTCTACGATGGTATCAAATCATTCTACAACCTCAAGAAGTAATTTACGGATTGAGTCGACAGTCTCTCGCTTAGCGAGGGGCTGTTTTTTTGTCCTGTAGTTTAAAAACAAAACCGATTCACTAGCTTTCCTAAGGGGGGAGACGGGATCACACTTATTTCACGCACTTTCCTCAGGCGAGACACAAGCCAGTTTCCCTGCCTCTTGTAGGCAGGAAATCGGGTCTTGTTTGTCTCTGACAGCGCAAGCAGGCTTGCACTTTTTCCTGTAGGAGTCGCATGAAATAAGTGACCCCGGTTTATAGGAAATAAGGAAAGTCATTCATAGCTCGACTTCTAAGGGAGAAGGAAGCGACGCTTCCGTCAGGGACAGGCGAGACCCGGAGATCTGAAAAGAGCTCCGCGGCTTGCGTCCCGCCCTAGAAAAGCGAGCGAATGAATGATTTTTTTGGTAAATGTAAAAAAACGAGATCCGACTCAATGTCGAATCCCGTAATATTAAAATGAAATTTTATGCTTTAAAATCAATCCTCAATAAACGTAACGAGGTAATGATACGGTGAATACAGTGGTGCTTTCGTGACAAAAAATTCAGGTAAATCTGTGTCGATATCAAGATTGCGCAAGGTCTCCGGATCCAGACATTCTTGCACAAGTCGCTTGATATCACTCAGCAATTCATCATGAAGATTGGTTTCAACAGGAAATGATCGTTTTGCTCCATCTTTTAGCAACAAGACGACGGGTGGAAGTCCACGCAGTAAATCGACTTCGAGTGGTTCTTTGTTGTTTTTAAAAAAATCATTTAAACAGCTGACGACTTTCATTGAATATTCTTCTTTCACCGAAACCCCCAACTTTCTCTTATATCCTTGATTTAACCTCTATCCTCTAGTTTAGTTCCCTAAATTAAGCTAGGATATGCAGTCAAGTCGCAGTTGTTGCATTAATCGAATCAATAACCGGGTACAGAAGAAAGAACGGGGAGGGAAGAATCATGCTGTTTCGTTATTTATTTCTAGGAATGGAGACATCGATTGACGATATTCCGTTACGTATCATCTATTTCACGGAATTGATTCTATTCATCGGACTTTATCAAATCACGAGTCGTTTCTCACGACAAAGTTTAATCATCGGAACCATCCTGGGTGTCGGGGGATTGATTGCCTTACTACCGGGTGCGATTTATATCTTACGGTACAATCCGCAAGATGCCATCATCGATGTTACATTTTTGCTGATCTACTTATTCGAACCGCTCGCGATCCTCGCGTTCGTCATTGCGATCCTTCGAAGAGCTTTTAAAAAACGACACCAACACTCTTGAAAAGTACGAAAAACGTTCGTATGAAGCGTTTTTTTCGTACTTTTTTGCTATGTATGGAGTTTTAGAAAGTAAGCGGAATAAAATAAATAAAATATATTTTACGGAAAACGGTTGATGTGTAACCGGTTACACAATATGATACATATTGTAAGCGTTATCAAAAGAAAGAGGTGGCGAAATCATGTCGACCATCCGGGAAGTAGCGAAAGTGGCAAATGTATCAGTCGCAACGGTATCACGCGTCATGAATGAAAAAGGATATGTCAGCGAAAAAGCGCGTGTGGCGGTGCTTCAAGCGGTTAAACAGCTTGATTATCGACCGAATCGTGTCGCCCGTTCCTTGTTTCAAAAACGATCAGGATTGATTGGATTGATCGTACCGGACATCACAAACCCTTATTTTCCCCAACTGGCACGTGCCGTCGAGGATATGGCACATAAGCATGGATATCAAGTGATTTTGTGTAACACGGATGAACAGTTTCAGAAAGAACATGAATATATCCAGTCTCTCGAAGCGATGCATGTCGATGGATTGATCATTACGACGAACTACTCGAACAACCCGAACTATGAAACCATCGAAGTGCCGATCGTCGCACTCGACCGGGTGTTACAAGGAGCAATCCCGACCGTCACATCAAACGGGTACGACGGCGGGAAGAAGGCAGCTCAATTTTTACTCGATCACGGAGCGGATGAACTCGTCGTCATCAGTGGGCCGTCAAAGTTACCGACGATCAAAAAACGCCGGGATGGTTTTGAAGAAGTCGCAGGAAAACATCTCGTCGCAAGCATCGAGTCCCCGTTTCATTTTCAAGGCGCACTCGACGCGGCGAACTATTTGTTCGACCACTATACCTGTAACGGAATTTTTGCAGCGAACGATGTCATCGCAGCGGCAACGATTCAAGTCGCGGCAGAACGCGGGATTGCGATTCCTGAGCAACTGCAAGTCATCGGGTATGACGGAATCGAGCTCGGACAAATGATTTCACCGCCACTGACGACGATCGCCCAACCGATTTATCAGATGGGGGAACTGGCGGCGAAGTTGCTGATTCAACGAATTGAAGGAAAAGAAATCGCGGCCGTCCATCATGAGTTGACGGTCGAAGTCATCGAACGGGAAACGACGAAGCGGAAGGATGAACAAATATGAAACAAATCAGTGTAGTAGGGAGTATCTCGATGGACCTGGTCGTTGAAAGCGATCGTCGTCCGTCAGCGGGTGAAACAGTCATCGGCTCAGCGTTTCATACCGTCCCGGGTGGTAAGGGGGCGAATCAAGCAGTCGCGATTGCCCGACTCGGCGGGAGCGTCGAGATGGTCGGGTGCATCGGTGACGATGCGAGCGGGACAGCGATTCGCCAAAACTTCGAAGCGGAACACGTCGGGACGACACACCTCCGAACGATCGCGAACGAACGGACGGGAACGGCCCACATCACGCTCGCTGAAGGCGACAACTCAATCGTCGTCGTCCAGTCGGCGAACTTAGCCGTCGTCTATGATGAGAGCCAGCTCGACAGCTTGCTCGGTCAGACGGACATGATTTTATTACAGCTCGAAATTCCACTGGAAACGGTCAAACAGGTGGCGCGTTACGGAAAAGAGCACGGTATTCCCGTTATCTTGAATCCGGCGCCAGCCATCGTCCTTGACGACGAGTTGCTCGAAGACGTGACGTACTTAACACCAAACGAACATGAATGTGGCTTGATTTTCGGACAACAGCAATCTCTCGAACATTGGTTAAGCCAGTATCCGAATAAATTGATTGTAACGGAAGGCAGCCGCGGTGCCCGTTTCTATGACAGCAACGCCATCGTGACGGTGCCGGCGATTAAGACGGACGTCGTCGATACGACCGGTGCCGGCGATACGTTCAACGGGGCACTCGCAGTCGCGTTGACGGAAGGAAAGTCACTGACGGAAGCGATTCGCTTTGCGAACAAGGCAGCCGGTATGTCCGTCCGGGCGTTCGGTGCTCAAGGCGGCATGCCATCGCGGGAACAGATGGAGGTCGAAGTATGAAACGACACGGCATTTTGAACAGTCAAATCAGTAAAGTCTTAGCAGATCTCGGTCATACCGATATGATCGTCATCGCTGATTGCGGCTTACCGATTCCGACCGGCGTTGCGCGGATTGATTTAGCGCTCGAACTCGGGACACCGGCGTTTGCCGACGTCTTGCGCGTCGTCGCGGACGACATGGCGGTTGAACAGGTGACACTGGCAACCGAAATCAAGGAAGCAAACGAAGCGGCGCTCACTATGGTCAGTCAATTAAACGTGACGACGGAATACGTCTCGCACGAAGCGTTTAAAGAACTGACGAAGCAGGCGAAAGTCATCATCCGGACAGGTGAAGCGACACCTTACGCCAATGTAATTTTACACGCCGGCGTCATTTTTTAAGGGGGAAGCACGATGCACATTGAGATGACAGGAATCACAAAAGCGTTTGGTCCCGTGCCCGTCTTAAAGGGTGTCGACTTCGAACTCGCGACAGGTGAAATTCATGCCTTGATGGGCGAGAACGGAGCCGGTAAGTCAACGCTGATGAAAATCTTGACCGGTGTCCATAAAGCGGACGAGGGAACGATTCAAGTCGATGGTGTCGAACAACACTATAAAAATCCGAAACTGGCGGAAGAAGCGGGGATTGCCTTCATTCACCAGGAGTTAAACATTCTGCCTGATTTGACGGTGACGGAAAATCTGTTCCTCGGTCGTGAGTTGAAATCACGCTTCGGTGTGTTGAAACAGGCGGAAATGAAACGACTCGCGGAACGGGAACTGGCGGAACTGAACGTCTTCATGGATGTCAATCAACTGGCGCGGACGTTATCGGTCGGGCAACAACAGATGATTGAGATCGCAAAAGCACTGATGACGCACGCAAAGGTCATCATCATGGATGAACCGACAGCTGCCTTGACGGAACGTGAGATTCGCGCCCTGTTCAGTGTCGCGACGGCGTTACGCGAGCAAGGCGTCTCAATCGTCTACATCTCGCACCGGATGGAAGAAATCTTCGAACTGTGTGACCGGATCACCGTCTTGCGGGACGGGGTCTCCGTCTCGACCCACCGGATCGCTGAGACATCATTTGAACAAATCGTCCGCGAAATGGTCGGACGCGAGATGGGTGAACGCTACCCGGAACGCAAGGTTACACACGGTGACACGGTCTTAGAAGTGACGGGAGCGACGGGGAAACGGTTTGAAGACGTCTCGTTTTCCGTCCGTGCCGGTGAAATCGTCGGCTTTTCCGGTTTGATGGGAGCGGGACGGACGGAAGTCATGCGTGGTCTGTTCGGTGTTGATCGCTTGAAGGCAGGAACAATCAAGCTGAATGGCAACGTCATCAACATCAAATCACCGCACGATGCAATCAAACAAGGACTTGGTTTCTTGACGGAAGACCGAAAAGGCGAGGGCTTGTTCCTCGACTTCTCACTCCGGGAGAACATCTCTTTGCCGACGATTCGGTCGTTAGCGAAGTCGGGTGTCATCTCCGATCAGTCGGAGCGCCAGTTCGCGGAAGGCTATCTCAAGTCGTTGTCGGTCCGTCACAGTTCGATGGATCAACCGGCGAAGTCACTCTCCGGCGGGAATCAGCAAAAGGTTGTCCTCGCGAAATGGCTCGGGACGAAACCGGATGTCTTGATCCTCGACGAACCGACACGTGGTGTCGACGTCGGTGCAAAAAAAGAAATTTACCTGATTATGAATGAGCTCGCCGCGTCTGGTGTCGCGATCATCATGATCAGTTCCGACCTCCCGGAGATTCTCGGGATGAGTGACCGCGTCTACGTGATGCGGGAAGGACAAGTGAGCGGGATGCTCGAACAACAAGAGGCGACGCAAGAAAGTATCATGACACTTGCGACAGGAGGACAATGAGATGGAATTGATGCAAGGGAAACTGACGGAAAAGAAACCGCGCCGGCTCGGAATCGGGCAGAAGCTCGGTCCGCTCGCCGGGCTGTTCGCGATCGTGCTCGTCGTATCGATTATGGAACCGGACTTTTTAACACTCAATAACTTATTCAACATTTTACGCCAAGTGTCGATCAACGCCTTGATCGCCTTCGGCATGACGTTCGTCATCTTGACGGGTGGGATTGATTTATCGGTCGGTTCGATTCTCGCCTTATCGTCGGCGTTCGTCGCCGGACTGATGACGGACGGAACGTCAGCCATTATTGCCGTTCTCGCCGGACTGATCGTCGGTGCTATCATGGGTGCGTTAAACGGCATGGTCATCTCACTCGGGAAAGTCGCACCGTTCATCGCGACACTGGCGACGATGACGATCTTCCGTGGCCTGACGCTCGTCTATACGGACGGACGACCCATCACAGGACTCGGGCAAGGTGGATGGTTTGAATTATTCGGTCGGGGTTACTTTTGGATCTTCCCTGTACCGGTCGTGACGATGTTAATCGCCTTCGCGGTCCTTTACTTCATCTTGAAGAAAACGACGTTCGGGCGTTACACATATGCCATTGGTGGAAATGAAGAAGCGGCGAAATTGATGGGGATTCAAGTCAACAAAGTCAAAATCATGATTTACTCGCTATCCGGCTTGATGGCAGCACTCGCCGGCATCATCCTGACGTCACGCCTCAACTCGGCGCAACCGACAGCAGGAACATCGTATGAACTCGACGCAATCGCAGCCGTCGTCCTCGGCGGGACAAGTCTATCCGGTGGTCGCGGTTGGATCGTCGGAACATTGATCGGGGCCTTGATTATCGGGACACTCAACAACGGCTTGAACTTACTCGGTGTGTCATCGTTCTTCCAACTTGTCGTCAAAGGACTCGTCATCCTGTTCGCCGTTCTCGCAGACCGGAAACAAACGACGTAATCACACACATTTTGAAGGAGGAAATTACAGATGAAAAAATTACTTGCACTCGTCATGATGGCCTTGATGGTGTTCGCAGCAGCGTGTTCGACAGAGCAGCCAGGCAGTGACACAGAAAAAGAGACGAAGACAAAGGACTTTAAGATTGGTCTCTCAATCTCGACACTGAACAACCCGTTCTTCGTTTCACTTAAAGAAGGCGCCGAAGAAGAAGCAAAAGCACAAGGCGCAACACTGCAAGTCGCAGATGCACAAGATGACGCGGCAAAACAAGCAAGCGACATCGAAGACATGATTCAAAAGAAAGTCGATCTCATCTTGATCAACCCAACGGATTCAGCAGCAGTCGGTGCGGCCGTCCAAACAGCAAACGATGCAAACATTCCAGTCATCACGGTCGACCGGAACGCTGAAGCCGGTGACGTCATCGCCCACATCGCGTCGGATAACGTCGCAGGTGGAAAACAAGCGGGTGAATACATGATCGAACTCGTTGGCGACAAAGCAAAAGTCGTTGAACTTGAAGGGATTCCGGGTGCTTCCGCAACGCGTGACCGCGGCGAAGGGTTCCACGCGGCAGTCGACGGGAAACTGGACGTCGTTGCAAAACAATCAGCCAACTTCGACCGGGCAAAAGGTCTGTCGGTCATGGAAAACATTCTTCAAAACAACAAAGACATCAAAGCAGTCTTCGCCCACAATGACGAAATGGCACTCGGTGCTGTCGAAGCATTGAAAGCAGCCGGCATGGAAGATGTCAAAGTCATCGGATTTGACGCGACAGACGATGCTGTCAAAGCCGTTAAAGATGGCAAGATGGCAGGAACAGTTGCGCAAAAACCGACAGAAATCGGGAAGATGGGCATCGAGACAGCAATCAAACACTTGAAAGGCGAGACAGTCGACAAGAACATTCCAGTCGAACTCGATCTCATCAAACAATAAGTCTTCTATCATCAGTCGCACTGGAGCAATCCTTGAGCGGCTGATGTTTTTTTGCAGGAACTGGAATCCGATAAATCTATTCCTTGTTCCCGTACCTGTTTTTCTCTATAATGAAAGAAGCGTATATTATTGAAGGAGGATCATCGATGATCATTCATAACGTGGCTCTTGTCGGCCTCATCGTCGTTTCCGTTCTTCTCATCATTGTCGTTCTCTTGATGTCAGGCCGTACGGCTGGACTCGGAGCATTAACTGGTGGGGCAGAACAATTATTTGGTCGCCAAAAAGCTCGTGGCTTGGATGCGGTCCTGAATCGTGTGGCATCTGTTTTAGGAGCTTTATTCTTTATTTTGGCGTTACTCGTCGCTTTTTATAAGTGAGTATTGAAACGACAGCCGTACGTTTGCGCTGTCGTTTTTTCTTGTTTTCTCGATTTCTAAATTTTCATTTTGGGGTATAGAGTTAGAGGGGGAATCATTTTATGAAAATTACATTACCAAAACCATTCTTTTTTGAAGCCGGCAAACGGGCCGTCTTACTGTTACATGGCTTCACGGGTTCGAGTGCCGATGTCCGGATCCTCGGCCGTTACCTGCAAAAACAGGGCTATACATCACTCGCCCCACAATATAAAGGGCACGCCGCCCCACCCGAAGAGCTGACGAAGACCGGGCCAGCCGACTGGTGGCAGGACGTCCTCGACGGGTACGAAGAGCTCGTCGCGAAAGGGTACGACGAAATCGCCGTCTGCGGATTATCGCTCGGTGGCGTCATGTCACTGAAACTGTCGATGAACCGTCCCGTCAAAGCGGTCATTCCGATGTGCGCACCCGCTTATATTAAAAGTGAAGACGTCATGTATGCAGGCGTTACCGAGTACGCTATCGAATTTAAGAAACGAGAAGGAAAGTCACCGGAACAAATCGAACAGGAAATGGCAGCGTTCGAACCGATGCCGACCTTAAAAGATTTACAAGCGTTGCTGAAAGACACACGCGATTCACTCGAAGATGTCTATGCACCGACACTCGTCGTCCAGGCCCGCAATGATCATATGATCAATACGGACTCGGCCAACATCATTCATGATGGTGTCAGTGCCTTCCAAAAAGAGCTGATCTGGTATGAGAACTCAGGTCATGTCATTACGCTCGACAAAGAAAAAGATAAGCTCCATGCGGACATTCATGACTTTTTAGAATCGTTGAACTGGAGCAATTAACTGGAGGTGTCACGTTGGAATTACGTGAACGAATACTCGAGGTCATCACGGCGGAAGAACGTCCGCTGTCGATCGATCAATTAACGAAAAAACTAGAACTATCGGATACAACAGAATTCAAAGAATTGATCCGGACGTTGAACGCACTCGAAGAAGAGGCACTCGTCGCCCGGACCCGCTCGAACAAATACGGCACGCTCGCGCAAATCGGGCAAGTCGCCGGGAAAATCTCCGTCCACCAACGCGGATTCGGATTCGTTTCACCGGAAGACGGTTCAGCAGGCGATATCTTCCTGCCGGCCCCGGAACTCGGTAACGTCTATAACGGCGACCGTGTCCTCGTCAAAGTCTTCGCCGAATCAAACGGCGGCGACCGCCGTGAAGGCAAGCTGCTGAAGATTCTTTCACGTGGACCGGCTGATTTCGTCGGGACGTTCGTCAGTCCTAAAGGACGGATTGAATCGATCGCCTACATCGAACCGGATGACTCGAAGCTGACGTTCTTACCGGTCGTCGCGGACGAAGATACGCTCGGTGCCGTCGACGGTCATAAAGTCCTCGCCCGGATCACAAAGTACCCGGACGGTCGTTACGCCGGGACCGCAAAAGTCTTACAAATCATCGGGCATAAAAATGACCCAGGTGTCGATATCTTATCGATCGTCCATAAGCACGGCATCAACGTCGACTTCTCGGACGCAGCGATTGAGGAAGCGAACAACATTCCGGATCAAATCGATGAGAAGGACCTTGTCGGTCGGGTTGACTTACGGAACGAAGTCACAGTGACGATTGATGGTGCTGACGCGAAGGACTTGGATGATGCCGTCCACGTCAAAAGACTTGCGAACGGCAACTATGAGCTCGGTGTCCATATCGCCGACGTCTCGCATTACGTCAAGGAAGATTCACCACTCGACGAAGAAGCACGCGAACGCGGGACGAGTGTCTATCTCGTCGACCGCGTGATTCCGATGATTCCGCACCGTCTGTCGAACGGGATTTGTTCACTCAACCCACACGTCGATCGTCTGACACTGAGCTGCATCATGGAAATCGACAAGAACGGTGCTGTCGTCAACCAAGAGATTTTACAGAGTGTCATCAAGACGACGGAACGGATGACGTATACCGATGTCCGGAAAATCATCGAACGCGAAGACGAAGAAGTGATCGCGAAATATCACGATCTCGTCGACAACTTCGATCAGATGGCGGAACTGGCAGCGATCCTCCGCGAACGCCGCTCGCGCCGTGGGGCGATCAACTTCGACTTCCCGGAAGCGAAAGTCCTCGTCAATGAAGAAGGCAAGACGAGCGAAATCATCCTCCGCGAACGGTCCGTTGCCGAAAAACTGATTGAAGAGTTCATGCTCGCAGCGAACGAAACAGTCGCCGAGCACGTCCAACATCAAAAACTGCCGTTCATGTACCGGATCCACGATGAGCCGAAAGCTGAACGTCTCGATACGTTCTTCAAGTTCATCGCCAACTTCGGCATCAATGTTGAACGCAAGGGCGAGTCAGTCACACCGAAGACGTTGCAGACGATTCTGAACGCTGTCGAAGGCGAGCCGGAAGAAGCCGTCGTCAGTACGGTCATGTTACGGTCGCTCCAACAGGCGAAATATGACGTCGAGCCGATCGGTCACTTTGGTCTGTCGACCGATTTCTACACGCACTTCACGTCACCGATCCGCCGGTACCCCGACTTGATGGTCCACCGTCTCCTGCGCGAGTACATCATCTTTAATGATAAATCGCAAAAGACACAGGACCGTTATGCCGAAATGCTGCCGGAAATCGCCGATCACGCCTCAAAACGGGAACGCCGTGCCGTCGACGCGGAACGCGAAACGAATGCCCTGAAGAAAGCCGAGTACATGGAGCAACACATCGGCGAGACGTTTGAAGGTGTCGTCAGTGGCGTGACGAACTTCGGTATGTTCGTTGAGTTACCGAACACGATTGAAGGACTCGTCCACATCCAGGCGATGACGGATGACTTCTACCGGTACGACGAAGCGAACTACCAGTTGATCGGCGAACGGACGAAACAACAGTTCCGGATCGGTGACGTCGTCGAGATTAAAGTCACCGGTGTCAACATCGATGAGAAGACGATTGACTTTGCGGTCGTCGGGATGCCGGAACGCCAACCGAAAAAACGGTTTGAGTCGAAGACGATTCGTTCATCTGGCGGCCGTCCGGGACAAAAACGCGACGACAAGAAAGACGACCGTCGCGGCAAGTCGAAACGTCCAGGGAAACCGAACGAACAGTCAAAAGGGAAAGGCTTTGCCGGGAAAGACAAGAAGGATAAACCGCCGTTCCATAAAGCGGTCTCGAATAAAAAACGGAAGCGCAAATAAGCGCTTCTGTTTAGAAATGTGGTGGAAGAGAGATGCCAAAAGGGACAAGTTCAAAAGTATTAGCCAACAACAAACGGGCGTCGTTTGATTATGCGATTGAAGATACGATCGAAGCGGGTCTCGTCTTGACGGGAACCGAAATCAAATCGGTCCGTAAAGGAAAAATCAGTATCGGTGACGCGTTCGTCCGGTTCGACGGCGGGGAAGCGATTCTCTGGAACTCGAACATCGCCCACTTCGAACAGGGGAACCGGTACAACCACGAACAGCTCCGTCCGCGGAAACTGTTGCTGCACAAAAAACAGATCGCAACCTTGATGGGATCGGTCTCGCGCGACGGCTATACGATCGTGCCGTTGAAGGTCTACATCAAGAACGGCTACGCGAAATGTCTGATTGGACTCGGTCGCGGGAAGAAGAAATTCGACAAACGCGACGACCTGAAGAAGAAGGATGCGAAGCGGGATATCGACCGTGCGTTACGCGACAAGCAAAAGTATTGAACCCGTAACACTTTTCTGCTATTATAATAGTATTCGGAAAGCCCCAATTTTATATCTTGGGGACGTTACGGATTCGACGGGGGTAGTTCGGTCTTCTGTGGCGTGTCGAGGGGTCGGCCTCGTTAAAACGCATCAGCCATAACTGGCAAAACTAACACACAACTCGCAGCAGCTTAATAGCAGCTACGGATCCTAGCAGCCGTCGCCTGGTCGGCTGATTTCTAGGGTCTCACTTTAAACAGGCTACGCTTGGACCCTTCCGTCTGGAGGGAAAGAGAAGAGATGGAATCAGACTGGTCGGACGGACGCCTGTCAATTGGCAGCCTGACGACGAGATCCCAATAAATTGACTACACACGTAGAAGCTTAAGTATA
This sequence comes from Exiguobacterium sp. s133, assembly GCF_018618595.1. NCBI lineage: Bacteria > Bacillati > Bacillota > Bacilli > Caryophanales > Exiguobacterium > Exiguobacterium sp. s133. The sequence continues at coordinate 144,417 of NZ_JACSMK010000002.1, read as the reverse complement.
CGATGCCTTCGGACGTGGGTTCGACTCCCACCGTCTCCATACCCTGAAATCGTTAAGATTTCAAAGATTGTCAAAACCCTTGTAAATCAAGGGTTTTTTTTATAGGATTTTTACTGAATTTAAGAAGAGAAAGTTATAGTATTGCTAAAAAGTGTACTTAGATTAATGGTCTTAGCATAATCAATTAATTATAAGAAGGTGAAAAATATAGCGCTTAATCACGAATTTGGAATTATTGATAATCATAAAAATCTACCGAGGTACATTGATTATGAACCAAAGAAATTTAATTGCATTAGTGTTGGTGACAATGTTGTTAGCGATTTAATGGAGCAACTGTTAATCATGAAAACATATTTCCAGACATTTAATCGACCAGCTAGTGGCTTGGCGTACCATGGTACTACAATTATTCCACCTGAGTCGCTATCGTTATTTTGTGATATTGTAATTTCTTCAAGTTGTTTAAAAAAATCTGCTGATCTTCAAGAACTGGTTTTGATTATCATAAGAGCGATAGAAGAAGAAAAGCATATGATTCATTTCGGAATTTAATTTTGAAAGGTCTGATAAAAATCAAAACGAAATTGATTATTTTACGTGGTAATTCTGGAAGCGGGAAAACAACAATTGCAAAAATGCTTCAAAAAAGTTTAGGAGAAGAAACACTGCTGGTTTCACAGGATATTGTGCGCCGCGAGATGTTGATGGTACCAGACTTGCAAGGGAATATGTCAATCGAGCTAATCAAAAGAATTACGGAGTTTGGTAAAGGTACATGCAAAGTGGTTATTTTAGAGGGGATATTGAAAAAACAAGTTTATAAAGAATTACTACTTGATCTCGTTGACTACTTTGATCATCACGTCTATGTCTATTACTTTGATTTACCTTTTACAGAAACGGTCGAGCGACATAAATTACGTTCTTCTGCAAAAGAGTTTGGGGAAGCACGTTTAAATACCTGGTGGATCCCGCATGATCAGTTAGGAATAAACGGAGAAATGATGCTCACCATCGATATGAGTCAACAAGACATCGTAGACTTGATTCTTCATCAAATCAATGAATCACCCTGTTCATAAAGAGGGGAATGTACCGGATTACGCGTATACTACCTAAACGACATCTTTGTTGATTGGAAATGTAGTGCAGTGCAATTCAATCTAAGATTTTAAAAAGGGTTACGTGTTACGTTTTAATCAAGTACACTAAAAGAACGAATTTTTTCATATTATGTTTTATCGAAATGGAGCTGACATCTATGATACGACGTGCCACCTTGATGGACGGAAAGGCATTATCGGACTTGATGCGACGGATTGATCGGGAAACGAAATATATGTTGTACGAACCGGAAGAACGCAGCATGTCGACGGAGCAGGCGGAAGCGTTCATCGAACGGTTTGGTCAGGCGGCGAACTCGGATATTTTCGTCGTCGATGTCGATGAGCAACTTGTCGGTTATGTGTTGGTCGTTGGTGGCAAACCAAGCCGAATCCGTCATCGGGCGAACCTCGTCATCGGCTTGCTCGACGCCTATACCGGTCAAGGTCTTGGTGCCGGATTACTCGAAGCAGTCGATGCCTTTGCCGTTGAAGCGGGACTCGTCCGGCTGGAACTGACGGTTCGCAAAGATAACCTGCGGGCAATCGAGCTTTATCATAAGTTCGGTTTCAACATCGAAGGCACGCGGATTGCCTCGCTGCTGATTGACGGCGAGTACGTCGATGAACTGGCGATGTCGAAGATTTTTACAACGGAAGAAGTCTAAAAAAAGATGCTCGATTGCCTCCTCTCAGATTGAGACGGGACAGACGAGCATCTTTTTTATTGTGATAATTTTTGTTGTTCAAAGTCGACTTCGAGGACGTTTTTGGCATAATCCTTACCCCAGTCGTACATCGCGTCCAGAATCGGCATCAGACTGTGGCCGTGTGACGTCAATGAATATTCGACCTTCGGCGGAACGACCGGATAGACTTCCCGGTGAATGATGTGGTGGTCTTCCAGCTCCCGTAACTGATTGACGAGCATCCGTTGCGTAATGCCGGGCATCAGACTTTTCAGCTCTCCGAAACGTTTGGTCCCTTCTTTCCCGAGGTGCCAAAGAATCAGCATCTTCCATTTCCCCCCGATGATCGAGAGGGTCAATTCCTTTTCACAATTAAACTGCCGGTCTTCAAAATGTGGCATCAATCCACCTCCTTTTTTAGTATAGCCCTCTTGTCATCGACAGTATACTTTTCCGCACTATGTATGAAAAACCGCACTATGTAAATTAAAAGTGCGTACTTCCCAAGTTCGTCTATGAGGATTATATTTAGTCATGTTCCTTCACGAACGTCAGAAGGAAGTGCCAGGATTCACAAATAGAGAGAAGAATGGGAGAGATCAATGATGAAATTACAACTCGCGATCGATTTAGTCGATACAGCAGGTGCCATCGCTTTAGTCAAAGAAATTGGTGAAGAAAACTTAGATATCGTTGAGATTGGAACACCGGTCGTCATCAACGAAGGGCTTCGCGCCGTCAAAGAAATGAAAGCGGCATTCCCGAACTTAACGGTTCTCGCCGACTTAAAAATCATGGATGCTGCCGGCTATGAAGTCAGCCAAGCTGTCGCACACGGTGCCGACATTGTGACGATTCTTGGAGCAGCCGAAGATATGTCGATCCAAGGTGCCGTGGAAGAAGCGAAAAAATCAGGCAAGAAGATTTTGGTGGATATGATCGCTGTCAAAGATATCGCGACACGTGCGAAAGAACTTGATGAACTCGGTGTTGACTACATCTGTGTCCACACCGGTTACGATCTTCAAGCCGTCGGTCAAAACTCGTTCGAGGATCTCGCGACAATCAAGTCCGTTGTTAAAAACGCCAAAACAGCAGTTGCGGGCGGCATCAAGATGGAGACATTATCGGAAGTCATCGCAGCACGCCCAGACCTCATCATCGTCGGTGGCGGAATCACCGGACAAGACGACAAACAAGGAACAGCGTCAACGATGCGTCGGATGCTGCAAGAGGCGTAAATGACACCTATTCAAACGATTTTACACGAGCTGACGTCGACGGTCGAAGCGATTGATCAAGCCGAGACAATGCAACTCGCGGAAGCCGTTCTAAAGGCAGACCGGATCTTTCTTGCTGGAGCCGGTCGCTCCGGCTTGATGGGAAAAGCGTTTGTCATGCGTCTGATGCACATGAACTTCGATGCTTATGTCGTCGGTGAGACGGTCACAGCGAACTTGCGTGAAGGAGACTTGTTGATCATCGGATCAGGATCCGGTGAGACAAAAACACTCGTCCCGATCGTCGAGAAAGCGAAACAGATCGGTGGAACCGTCGCGGTCGTTACGATTGAGCCGACATCGACACTGGCGAAGTTAGCGGACTTAACCGTCAAGCTGCCGGGCGTGCCGAAAGAGCGGACAGCCACCGCAGACGAAACGGTTCAGCCGATGGGATCGTTGTTTGAACAAACGATGTTGCTGTTCTACGACGCGTTGATTCTCCACATCATGGCGGCGAAACAGCTTGATTCAAAAACGATGTACGGCAAGCATGCTAATTTGGAATAAAAGAAGTTATAAGACCGGTAGACGTGAGGGATACGTTTGCCGGTCTTTTTTGTATGTCCATTCATGAATATGCTGATAAATGAAAAAAAGAAACGCTCGTTTCACGCGACTCCTACAGGAAAAAGCGCGTCTGCGCTGTCAGAGACAAACAAGACCCGGTTCCCCGTCCATAGTTGGACGGAGGAGCCGCGGCTTGTGTCTCGCCTGAGGAAAGCAAGTGAAAAATGAGCGTTTCTTTGTATCAGACAATCATCGTCGTCACCATTTCATATCAAAATCAGCCCCGACATCTTTCGCGAGGTGGGCATCCGATCCGTAAACGAGCGGAATCGATAAAGACTGCGTGACTTGCAGGAGTTCCGGGTAAGGATAGGAAAGACCACATAACGGCTTACGGAGTCCTGCTGTGTTGACGTCGAGCGTGAAGTCCGCCTGACGGATTTTCCGTAACGTATCGTCAAGGTTCGCCGGGTTTGACTCAAGCGGATAGGCTTGGATGAACTTCGTCGGCAACGTCAGGTGACCGAGACGCTTCGGTTGGTGTTTCCCTAAGTCCGTCATGACGAGTGCCTGGATGCCTTCGTAGTAGCGCTCGTGGGCGGCTGTGACGCTGCCGAGTTTCGTGACGATCTCACCAAAACTTTCTTTACTGAAGTCGACCATGTAATAACGGTCCTCGATCCAGAGGTAATGTAGCGACAGAATGCCGTCCGTCAGCTCGGGGCCGTAGCGGGCGATGATGTCACGTGTCCCGTCGACGTCATGCTCCCAGTAGTCAAACTCCATCCCGATTCGGATCTCGATATCGTTTTTATATGTCTCGCGTAACGTTTTCAGTTCTTCGATGTAGCGTTCTGCCGTCGCAAACGACATCCCGGAGTCGTTATCGGGTGCCGGATCGGTGAGTCCTTCCGGCAACGGGGCGTGCTCGGTGAAGCTGATCCGTTCGAGACCTTGTAACAGGGCGCGTTCGATATACGCTTCGAGCGGATCCTTCGTTCCGTGCGGACAATACGGGCTGTGGACGTGACCGTCCCATTTCATTAAATGCATGACAAAACCTCCGATATGTTTTTTTAGGTAGTAAAACAGGCAAAAGGATTGACAAGCGGACCGCAAAAAAGGTATCTTATCGTTAAATAATTTAGCGTGGTACAGTGATAATAAGATAAAGGAGTGGCGACATGCAATCATTTTCTACGATTCGACTCAAGGACGGGGCGACAGACTATGTCGGACCGTCAGCAGAACGTCTGCAACGGGTCATCCGTCAGCTTGAGGATGGACTCGAACAATCTAACTATACCCGATTAATCACACCTTTAATTGAAGAAATTGGTGGACGGGAACAAATTCGGATGGACTTTACGACAAGTGTCGCCCGCGCCCTCAGTGAGCGTGGCCGTGAACAATATAAGCGTGTCTTTTACAGCGGTTCGGTCTTTCAGCCGGAAGAGAAGTTCCAAGTCGGGTTTGAGGAACGGGGCGAGATCGCAGCCGTCGAAGCGATTCAGCTGGCTGTCCGCCTGATTGAAGAGTTGACGGGCAAAGCAGTCACGTTATCGATCGGCGACGCCGGACTGATTGAACATTTGATCGAGACACGGGTCGGTGATCACCACTTGCGTGACCAGGTGACGCAGATGCTACGGTTGCGGAACGTGATTGAACTGAAACAAATCGCCCGGGAACTCGATGATGAATTGTTGGCAAAACTCCCACTGTTATTCGGACGTGAAGGCGCAGAAAAAATCTTACCGTTCGTCGATGAAACACGGTTGAACGCCGTCCTTGATTTAGCGGACGCCGTCAATGCCGATCTCGACTTCGGACAGATGGGTTTACAGACCTATTATGACGGCGTGACGATCCACGGCTTCATCGATGGTGTGACGGAGCCGGTCTTAGTCGGCGGTCGTTACGACCGGTTATATGAACAGTTTGGTCAACAACAACAGGCGTTCGGCATCGGATTTTCGGTCGAACGGCTTGCGGAGGTGCTGTAAATGCGAATCGGAATCACGAAAGGACGCCTGTCGAAAGCGACCGAGCGTTACTTAAAAGAAGCGGGCGTCGAGACATGGGGCGCGATTGAACGTGAATTGATCGTCAAACGGGGCGAGCATGAATTCGTCTTCATGAAAGGATCGGACTTAATCCCGTACGTCGCCCAGGGCGTCCTCGACGTCGCCATCACCGGGAGTGACATCTTACTTGAGTCGGATCAAGAGTTATCGGAACTGACGGAGTTACCGTTCGGCGTCTGCCGGATGTCGGTCTGTGCGAAAGAGCCGCTCCAGTTCGAAGGCGGACGCCGGGTCCGGATCGCAACGAAGTATCCGGTCATCGCAAAACGCTACTTCAGTGAACTCGGCGTCGACGTCGATATCGTCCCGCTGAACGGATCGGTCGAATTGGCACCGCTCCTCGGACTCGCCGATGCAATCGTCGATATCGTCGAGACGGGCGAGACGTTACGGGCGAACGGACTGAACGAATACGAAAAAATCATCGACATCAGTGCCCGGTTCTTTACGAGTGAATGGACACTCAAACGCAAGCGGGTCGAAGTGATTCAACTACTGGAACAGCTGACAGAAGGAGTGACACGGTAATGGCAACGACAAAAAACTTCAGCGTCGACCGTGAGACGGAACAAGCCGTCCGGGCGATCCTTGAAACGGTCGCAAACGATGGCGACGCAGCAGTCCGTCGCTATACGGCACAGTTCGACAACATCGAGCTGACGGATTTGCGATTAGACGAAACACGGATTCAACAAGCATTCGAGCAAGCGGACACGAATTTAATCGACTCGCTCAAATTGATGGCGACACGCCTCGTCGAGTGGCACGAACAAGAGTTACCGTCCGACATCGAACTCGTCGAAGCCGACATCACACGGCGCCAACGGTTTCTTCCCGTCGATTCGGTCGGGATTTACGTCCCGGGTGGTGCGGCAAGTTATCCGTCGACCGTTTTGATGAATGCAATCCCGGCAAAAGTTGCCGGTGTCGAACGGATCGTCATGGTGACACCCGTGACAGGACTGACGGATGAAGTCTTGGTCGCGGCTCAAATCGCCGGTGTGACGGAAATCTATACGATCGGTGGCGCGCAAGCCGTCGCCGCATTGACGTTCGGTACGGAAACGATTGGTGCCGTCGACTTGATCGTTGGACCGGGGAACCGGTTTGTCGCCGAAGCAAAACGCCAAGTCTACGGGATCGTCGGGATTGATTCCGTTGCCGGACCATCAGAAGTCGTCGTCATCGCGGATGAGACGGCGCACCCGGACCGGATTGCTGCTGATTTACTTGCCCAGGCGGAACACGACCGGGACGCGGTCGCGATTGCCTTCGTCCCGACGGAAGCGATGAAAGCAGACGTCGATGCCAACATCGAAACACGCCTGCAACAACTGCCGCGTCAAGAAATTGCACGCCGTGCGATGGAAAACGGCGGAGTCTTCGTCGCCTCGCTCGAGCAAGCGATCGAGGAAGCGAACCGCCTAGCAGCCGAACACTTAGAGCTCGCCGTCGCTAATCCGCAGGACGTCGTCAAATCGATCCGTCACGCCGGGATGATTTTCCTCGGTCACGAAACGCCGGAGACGCTCGGGGATTACGTCGCCGGAACGAACCACGTCTTACCGACGTCCGGGACGGCGCGCTTCGCGTCCGGTTTATCGGCCCGGACGTTCCTGCGTCACCAGACGATGCTCGAAGCGACACGGGAAGGTGTCCAGCGTCTTGCCAATGCCGCAAAAACAGTTGCCCGGGTCGAAGGACTCGAAGCACACGCACAAGCGATAGAAGTGAGGGAAAACTGATGCGACTCCACCAAAATGAACGCTTTACTGCCCATAGTACAATCGGAATCGAGACGATTAAACAACTCGTCGAGACGTTTCCGTTAAATGAATATCCGGTCGAAATCATCGACCAAGTCAAAACGTCTTACAGCACCTATGCCGGTGTCCGCCCGACACAACTCGTGACCGGGAATGGCTCCGATGAAATGATCGGTTACCTCTGTGCCCGCTACGCCGGTCCAGAGTCACCGGTCATCGCCTCGCAACCGGACTTCGTCATGTATCAGTTTTATGCCGACCGGGCACGGGCTGACTTCAGCAAAGTCCCGCTCCTCGACGGGATGGCACTCGACGTCGACGGCTTGATTGCTGCACCGGGGAACATCATCTTCATCAGTCACCCGCACAATCCGTCTGGTATCTTACGAAAAGAAGCCGACGTGCGCCGGTTACTCGACAGCGGCAAATACGTTGTCATCGATGAAGCGTATATCGACTTCGCGCTCGAGCAGTCGATGGTCGGCTTACTCGAGGAGTATCCGAACGCCATCATCCTCCGGACCTTATCAAAAGCGTTCGGACTTGCGTCCCTGCGCCTTGGCTTTCTGATCGCCAGTGAAGCGATCGTTGCGGAAGTCGAACAAATCAAGTCGCCGTATAATGTATCCGGCCTTTCGGCAGCGGTCGGGATTGCCATCATGGCCGAACCGGAACTTGATCTTGTCTTAGCGGAAACGTATGCGAGCCGGGACACGATTGCCCGTCTCGTCGAGCCGCTCGGAACAACCTATCCGAGTGCCGCGAATTTCGTTTATGTCGAATACGATGAAGCGGAACGTTTTACTGAACGGTGTGCGAGCGCCGGACTGCGGATCCGCTTGTTTGACGGAGCGTTCCGGATCAGTTGTGGTTCGGTTGAATCAATGAACGTACTAGAAAGATGTGTAGAGGAGGAAATGCAATGCGTCGTGGGACAAGCGAACGAGTAAGTTCAGAATCAGAAATCAAGGTCGCGGTCGATCTCGCGGGAGGCCCGGTCGAGATCAAAACAGGCGTCGGCTTCTTTGATCACATGTTGACGTTATTCGCTTTTCAAGCGCGGATCGGACTCATCATCGAAGCGAAGGGCGATCTTTGGATCGATGCCCACCATACGGTCGAAGATACAGCGATCGTCCTCGGGGCTGCCTTGACGGAAGCACTCGGTGACAAGGCCGGGATTGAACGCTACGGTGAATCCCGTGTGCCGATGGATGAGACACTCGCGTCCGTCGTTCTCGACTTCAGTGGACGTCCCTATACGGTCTTCCGCGCTGAATTCAAAAATCCGAAGCTCGGTGATTTCGATACGGAGCTCGCGGAAGAATTTTTCCAAGGTATGTCGCGGAGCGCGCGGATGACGATTCATGCCGAGGTCCTCTACGGATCGAACACGCACCACATGATTGAAGGCTTGTTCAAAGCACTCGGACGGGCAATTCGCCAAGCGATCGCCGTGACGAGTGAAGGCGTGCCCTCGACGAAAGGACTGATTGATCAATGATCGCAATCGTAGATTATGGCGTCGGGAATATCGCGAACATCGAACGGGCGTTAAAAGAACTCGGTGAAGCCGTCATCGTCACGAGTGACATCGAACTGCTCGGACAGGCGGAAGCACTCGTCCTGCCCGGCGTCGGTGCCTATGCCCCGGCGATGGCCCGGTTAAAAGAGACCGGCTTGATTGACTTCTTGCGGGACCAAGCGACCAAAAAACCGTTCCTCGGGATTTGTCTCGGGATGCAGTTATTGTTTGAATCGAGTGACGAAAACGGTCGGACGCAGGGTCTGGGCATTTTACCGGGGACGATCGAGAAGTTACCGGAAACGGTCCGCTTACCCCATATGGGCTGGCACGAACTGACGAATCACGGCGAAGCTGTCTATTTCGTCCACTCGTACGGTGCCGTCTGCGAACCGGACTGGATCATCGATTCCGTCGAATACGGTCGACTCGTCCCGGCAATCGTCCAAAAGGACTTGGTGACGGGGATGCAATTCCACCCGGAGAAGAGTGGCGAAGTCGGACTGAAATTACTTAAAGAATGGAGAGAGACGACATGCAACTCTACCCAGCAATCGATTTAATGAGCGGACAAGCCGTCCGGCTCAAGCAAGGTGATTTTCAGCAACAAACGTTTTTCGGTGATGCACTGACGATCGCGAAACGCTTTAAGGACGACGGCGCGACAGCGATTCACCTGATTGACTTAGATGGCGCGAAAGCCGGCGAACCATTGCACTTGAGCCTGATCGCCGACATAAAAAAAGAGACGGGGTTGTTCGTGGAAGCAGGCGGCGGTGTCCGCAACATCGAGACGGTCGAAGCCTACGTCGGTGCCGGTATCGATCGAATTTTGATCGGGACGGTCGCCCTCGAGGACGAAGCCTTGCTCGAACAGATGATTGAGAAAGCCGGCGACAAGTTAGCAGTTGCCCTGGATGCGAAAAATGGCATCGTCCAGACTCGCGGCTGGCTCGAAGCAAGTGATTGGACGCTCGAACGGGCAATCGAACACTTGATTCAAAAAGGCATCAAGACGTTTTTATATACTGACATCTCGCGCGACGGGATGATGCAGGGACCGGATGTCGACGGACTCGATCGCTTGAAACGGGACGGCGTTGAACTGATTGCCTCCGGTGGCGTGACGACGGTCGAAGATGTCGCCCGCCTGAAAGAAATCGGGATGGACGGCGCCGTCATCGGCCGTGCCTTACTCGACGGGTCGCTCTCGTTGAAAGAGGTGCTGACCGTATGTTGATGAAGCGAATCATTCCCTGCCTCGACGTCAAGGAAGGGCGTGTCGTCAAAGGTGTCAAGTTCCAAAACTTACGTGACCTCGGCGATCCCGTCGCCGTCGCGAAGTACTACTATGAACAAGGGGCGGACGAACTCGTCTTGCTTGATATCTCGGCGACACAAGAAGGACGGGAGACGATGCTCGATATCGTCGAGCGGGTCGCTGAAGTCATCTACATGCCGTTTACGGTCGGCGGCGGGATCAAGACACTCGAGGACGCGAAACGCCTGATACGAGCTGGTGCCGATAAGGTCTCCCTCAATTCGTCAGCTCTGCAGAATCCGCAACTTGTCCATGACGTCAGTCAGTTGTTTGGTGTCCAGGCGACGGTCGTTGCGATTGATGCCAAACGGACGGGCGACTCGTGGGGGGTCTTCTCACACGGCGGGACACAAGCTGTCGGTCGGGACGTCATCGAGTGGGCGCAGGAAGTCGTTGCGCTCGGCGCCGGCGAGTTACTCGTCACGTCGATGGACGCGGACGGGACGAAGGACGGCTATGACCTGGAACTGATTCAACGGTTACGCGACGTCGTTAACGTGCCGATCATTGCGTCCGGCGGTGTCGGGACACTTGAACATTTAGCCGAGGGTCTCGAAGCAGGTGCCGACGCTGCACTTGCCGCTTCGATTTTCCACGAAGCGACGTATTCGATGCCGGAGACGAAGGATTACTTGAAGGCGAGAGGAGTCGACGTCCGATGATCGAATTGAATTTTTCAAAAGGACTCGTTGCGGCGGTGATTTTAGACGAAACAACAAACGATGTCCTGATGGTCGGGTTCATGGATCAGGCCGCTTACGACAAAACGCTTGCGACCGGACTCGTCACGTTTTTCTCGCGGACGAAAAACCGGCTCTGGACGAAAGGAGAGACGAGCGGACATACGCTTGAGCTCCGTCGCATGTGGATTGATTGTGACCAGGACAGTCTGTTGATTACGGTCAAAGCGAATGGTCCGACGTGCCACACCGGCAACCGGACATGTTTCTATACAGAAGTGGAGGTGCCCCATGCTACATGAATTGGAACAGACAGTAAAAGAAAAAATCGCAGCGAATGAGGACTCTTCGTACACGAACTATCTCGTCCAGTCCGGACGCGAGAAAATCGCGAAGAAGTTCGGGGAAGAAGCATTTGAGGTCGTCCTCGCAGGCGACGACACATTAGCGGAAGAAACGGCAGACTTGCTGTACCACTTGACGGTCTTGCTTGCTGACCGCGGTGTCTCGTATAAAGAAGTCGAAGCGGTGCTGAACGAACGGCACGGTACGAAATCGACGTTCAAAGATCGTCCGGATATCGAACGGTGGTAAATCCGAAATCCACATTCCTTTGCGGGAAGTGGATTTTTTTGATGAAAAATCGGGAATAGGTTACAGTGCCCAGGACGTCATCAAATTGACAGAATGTTTTAATAGGCAGTCTTGCTGTTCGGGCGTATAATCAAGGGCATAGTCTGTCTTGTTTAGAAAGTAGGTGTTTGTTTGATCACAAAAAAAGAAATTACGAAAACGATTAAGGAACAGTCCAAAGAAACGCTCGAAGAGTTACTCGCAAAAGGGGATTCCTTGAAAGAAGAAATCGCCAGTGCGGTTACGCACGGGCTCGGTGTCATCTTCAGTATCGTGGCACTCGTGTTGCTTGTGTTACAGGCGACGAAATCCGGTAGTGCATGGAACATCACGGCGGTCAGTATCTTTGGCGCGACGATGATTTTACTTTATCTGTTCTCGACATTGATGCATTCGCTGATGCATACGAAAGCGAACAAAGTCCTGCAAATTCTCGATCACGCAGGCATCTATCTCTTGATTGCAGGGAGTTACACACCGTTCGCGTTGATTACGTTACGCGGACCACTTGGTTGGACGTTGCTCGGCATCGTCTGGGGCGTCGGGACGCTCGGGATGATTTGGAAACTCTATTCGACGGGGAAACACGTCTGGATTTCGAACGTTTCTTATTTGGTGCTCGGCTGGTGTTGTCTCTTCGCCATTAAACCGATTTATGAAGCACTTGGTTTACAAGGGTTCTTGTTACTACTCGGCGGTGGACTCGCGTACTCACTCGGCGTCATCTTTTACGTTTGGGCTCGTTTGCCGTACAATCATGCGATTTGGCATCTGTTTGTTCTCGCAGGAAGTGTCTTGATTTTCCTGTCGATTTTCTATTACGTGGCACCGGCACCGATGTCATGAAGAAACTTCGCTTGCGGGACTGGCTTCCCTTTTCACTTTATTTATTGTTCGGACTCGGATTGCTCCTTTATTTCCGCTTGTCGGGGATGATGGAGCAATTTGATTTAGAGGCGTTGTCGAACTGGATTCTCGCGCAAGGCTTTCCCGGCATGCTGCTCTATGTCCTCGCTTATACAATCCGTCCACTCGTCTTTTTCCCGGCGAGCTTACTGACGATGTTCGGCGGTTATACCTATGGTCCGTGGCTCGGCACGTTGCTTGACGTCATCGGCGCCGGGACAGGCAGTTTACTCAGTTTTTGGATTGCCCGCCTGCTCGGACGGCGCGCTGTCGAGAAAATCATTGGGACCGGTAAGCTGACGGTATTCGACGACCGGATTGCTTCGAATGGTTTTACAGTCGTGTTGCTCGTCCGCTTGATTCCATTGTTTCCATTTGATGCAATCAGTTATGCGTCCGGACTATCGAAAATTAAATTTAAGCAGTTTGCACTTGCAAGTTATCTCGGTATCATTCCTGGGGCGTTCGTTTACAACAACATCGGGGCGAGTCTGCGCGATCCATTTTCGTGGCAATTTTTCTTAGCTGTCTTTTTATACGTATTGTTTTTTGCAGTTGGTTTTTTTGCACAACGATCTTTACGAAAAAAACAAAAGAGAGAGCATATGTAAGCGCTTTATGTCATAATATGAGTGCAGTGATGTGAACCGATACGGTAAAACAGCCTAGCATTTATTTAGGGGGAATAATGAGTGATGGAACGAGTACTACGGGATGGTTTTATCTTCTTATCGCAGAATAAGACATTGAATGGATTAGCGAAACGATATGGTCTGAAGTTTGGGGCTGGTCGCTTCGTGGCGGGGGATTCACTCGAAGCATCGAAACGGGCGATTCAAGATTTGAATGCAAAAGGATTATGTGTGACGATGGATCACCTCGGTGAGTTCATCTCGACTGGAGCCGAAGCGGAGATGATGACGCAAGAGTGTATCCGCGCCGTCGAAATGATTGCGGAAGAGAAATTAGACTCGCAACTTTCACTAAAGTTAACGTCACTTGGCCTTGATATTTCAGATCAATTAATTCGATCGAACATGGAACGGATTCTGACACGGGCGAAAGAGCTTGGCGTATTCGTGACCATCGACATGGAAGATGAACCACGTTGTGAAAAAACGATTCAATTGTTTGAAGAGTTGCGTCAGTCGTTTGATAACATTGGTACCGTCATTCAGTCTTACCTCTATCGTTCAGAAGACGACATCAAACGGGTCGGACGGTTTGAAACGAACCTCCGCATCGTCAAAGGGGCATACAAGGAGCCGGCGACGGTCGCCTTCCCGGAAAAAGAAGATGTCGACCACAACTACATCAAACTCGTAAAACTTCAATTGTCACTCGGAAATTATGCTGCGGTCGCGACGCATGACGACGCGATGATTGAACAAATCATTCGCTACGCGAAGGAAAATGGAATCGGAAATGATAAGTTCGAATTCCAGATGCTGTACGGCATCCGCGTCGAACGTCAGCTTGAGCTCGTGAAGCTCGGTTATAAAGTCCGTGTCTACGTCCCGTATGGCCGTGACTGGTACGGTTACTTCATGCGCCGTTTAGCAGAACGTCCGGCAAACGTCGCGTTCGTCCTTAAAGGAATGGTCAAAGGGTAATCGAAAAATAGGGATGGAGCTGTCATGGCTTCATCTTTTTGTTTTATTGTTTGAATTTTTTTTCTATCCCTGTGCTTTTCGTAGCTAATCTGGCTGGGAGACTCAAAAGAAATCACTCGTTATTCATGCACTTTCCTCAGGCGAGACACAAGCCAGACTTTGCTATTCGCAAGTCGGGTCTTGTTTGTCTCTGTCAGCGCAAAAAAATGCGCTTTTTCCTGTAGGAGTTGCATGAATCGAGTGATTTTTTCTACTTGATACGTGTCAGCAGATGAACGATTATGTTGAATGGGTTATCAGCAAACAGACGTGTCCACTCGACTTCTACGGGAAAAGGAAGCGTAGCTTCCGTCAGGGACAGGCAAGACCCGATCATCGTTAGATGGGCGCGGCTTGCGTCCCGCCCGAGAAAAGCGGGTGGACATACGTCTGTTATAGAGACCCGATTTTCTTTAATTTCGTGTCCGAAACGCAAACAAACACGAAAACGCATGCGCTTGATCGAGTAACCGGTGACCGGTCAACACAGCCCCTTCTTTTTGAATGACTGCTTCGTCGAGCAATGTCCAACCACGTTCTTCTGCCAGTTGGACGAGTTCCCACGGCATCATCGTATTGCCCATCGGTGCATCTTCCCCGTACAGCCGACGATAGGCTAAAGCCCGTGGTGCTGCTGTCGGTCCGAGCAGACTGATGACGACAATTGGTGCAACCCGCTCGATTTCCTGAAGGACTGCGAGCGGACGCGTCGACCACTCGAGTGAGTTGACGGCGAGGACGGCGTCAAATGCATCATCTACAAACGGTAACGCTTCACCGGTGCCGACGACAAAGTCGAGGGTCGGTGATTTGTCGCGGGCAATCCGAATCATTTCTTCCGATAAATCAAGTCCTGTCATTTGAAAAGAGTCAGTAAGCAAGCGGCAGGCCGCTCCGTCGCCACAGCCTAAATCAAGCATCTTGCCAGCGGTGATGACCGACTTTAGGAAAGGAATGATCGTTTTACGACTCCCTTGTGTCCACATCATTTCCGAGCGTTCCGCCCAGTCCGTTGCCTTCTGATCCCACAGCTGTTCCGTCTGTTTCATGACATCTCCCCCTTGTTTCTTTTAGTCTAACAGGAAAATTTGACCAAAACGTGTTTTTTTATTGCTACTGAATCATTATTCATTTATGATGGAGAGGTAGAAGAAGCAGGGGAAAGATTGATGGGCTTCTTTTTTTGTCAGAATAATGAATGGTTGTTCATTCAATTACGAATCAGGGGGTATATCATGGCGAGTCAGATCGGTCAGCCGACCACACTTAAATTGACGAAACATATTCAATTCGCCGTCATCATCGGTTCAGGGGTCATGGGTGCAGGAATCGCGGCACACCTCGCGAATGCGGGAATTCGGACATTGATGCTTGATATCGTACCAAAAGAACTTACGGCACAGGAAGAAAAACAAGGACTTACGTTATCGGACAGAGCCGTCCGAAACCGGATCGCACGGGAAAACCGTCAAAAGTTGCTGAAACAAAATCCGGCACCGCTCGCTTCAAAGTCGTTGATCGACTTAATCGAAGTCGGTAATCTCGAAGACGACCTCGAACGCTTGAAGGAAGCGGACTGGATCGTCGAAGTCATCGTTGAACGTTTGGATGTTAAACAACAATTGTTCGCGACGATTGAACCGTTCCTCCGTGAAGATGCGATCGTCAGCTCGAATACGTCAGGGATTTCGATCGAAGCGATGCGTGAAGGACGATCGGCATCATTTAATTCACGTTTCCTTGGCACACACTTCTTTAACCCACCACGTTACCTCAAGCTACTCGAATTGATTCCGACGACGGACACGCATCCGGAAGTCGTCCGCTTCATGAAACAATTCGCGGAAGAGCGTCTTGGAAAAGGTGTCGTCATCGCGAAGGACACACCGAACTTCATCGGCAACCGGATCGGGACATATGGTCTGCTCGTGACGATGGAAGAGATGAAAAAAGGCGGCTATACGATCGGAGAAGTCGACTCCGTGACGGGACCGTTACTCGGTCGTCCGAGCTCAGCGACATTCCGGACGCTTGACGTCGTCGGAATCGATACGTTCGTCCATGTAGCGAACAACGTCTATGACCTGTTACCGGAAGGTCCTGAAAAAGATACGTTTGAAGTACCGGCGGAAATGAAGCGACTCGTCGCAGAAGGTTCGCTCGGTGCTAAATCAGGACAAGGTTTCTATAAGAAAGTCGGGAAACAAATCCTTGAACTCGATGTGAACTCATTTGAATACGTTGAAAAGAAAGCGCTTACTGAACCGTCGATCGGTCAGGCGAAAGCTCTTCCTGGCGCCAAAAATAAATTGAAAGCCGTTGTTTTTGCAAAAGACCGTGTCGGTGCACTCCTCTGGCCGATCCATGCGAAGACACTGCTCTACTCGGCACAACTGACACATGAAATCGCGGATGACATCAAAGCAATCGATGAAGCGATGAAATGGGGCTTCGGTTGGAAGATGGGACCATTCGAGACATGGGACGCACTCGGTGTCGAAAAGACCGTCGCGAAAATGAAGCAGGATGGTTACGACGTCCCGGCATGGGTCGACGAGATGCTTGCGTCAGGCAACACAAGTTTCTACAACGAAAATGGTCAGCATTATGATGCGACGAGCAAAACGTATGTCGGCAGTGAACAGAACCCGAAAGAAATCCGCTTACGTGACGTCCGCAAGTCGAACGGCGTCTTGCTTGAGAACAACGGGGCCCGTTTACTCGATGTCGGAGATGACGTAGCAGTTCTTGAGTTTACGTCGAAGAGTAATGCAATCGGCGTCGACATCATGCAGATGATTGAACAATCGATTGACTTAGTCGAAAAAAATCACCGTGGACTCGTCATCGCGAACGATGGTAAAAACTTCTGTGTCGGTGCGAACCTCGCGATGATGCTGATGGAAGCAGAAGATGAAAACTGGTTCGAGCTAGACTGGATCATCAATAAATTCCAGCAATCGATTCAAAAGATTCGTTACGCGTCACGCCCGGTCGTCGCAGCACCACAAGGGATGACGCTCGGTGGCGGAACGGAGATTTCACTTCCGGCAGCTCGCCTGCAAGCAGGACTCGAGACTTACATGGGGCTCGTCGAAGTTGGTGTCGGCTTGATTCCAGGTGGTGGCGGAAACGTCAACACGTACCGTCGTTTACTTGAAAATACGCCGGATGGTTTAGTCAATATCGAAAAAGCAGCGCAAAAGACATTTGAAAACGTCGCGATGGCAAAAGTCTCGAAATCAGCGTTCGAAGCACGCGAACTCGGCTATATCCGCTCTGTCGACCAGATTTCGATGAACCGGGATCACTTGACGTATGATGCGAAACAACTTGTCCTCGAGCTCGACCGGACAGGCTATACACCACCTGCTAAATCCTTGATTCCTGTCGTCGGACGGACAGGGAAAGCGACGCTTGAGCTGGCAACGCGGGAAATGTTCTATGGCGGTTATGTCTCGGAGCATGACTTGAAAATCGCGAACAAGTTAGCGCATGTCATCGCGGGCGGAAACGTTGCGTTCGGCACACACGTCGATGAGCAATACATGCTCGACCTTGAACGGGAAGCGTTCTTGAGCTTGATCGGTGAGATGAAAACACAACAACGGATGCAGCATATGCTTGTCAAAGGCAAGCCGCTTCGTAACTGACTGGGGGGATTCGAATGAAAGAAGCAGTAATCGTCGCTGGTGCGCGGACACCAGTCGGTAAAGCAAAAAAAGGGTCATTTAAAGCGATGCGTTCTGATGAACTCGCAGGAATCGCGATTAAGGAAACGTTGAAGCGTTCGAAATATGAGGGAACAATCGATGATGTCATTCTCGGTTGTGCTCTTCCGGAAGCAGAGCAAGGGATGAACATCGCCCGCTACGCGTCCGTCCTTGGCGGCTTGTCACACGAAGTACCGGCCATCACAATCAACCGCTACTGCTCGTCAGGTCTGCAATCGATCGCCGATGCGTCGATGAAAATCATGACCGGTCAAGCGAAGGCAGTCATCGCCGGCGGTCTCGAGTCGATGAGTCAAATCCCGATGCCGGGACACGTCGTTCGTCCGAACCCGTCAATCATCGAATCGGAACCTGAATATTATATGAGCATGGGGCATACGGCAGAGCAAGTCGCAGCGACGTATCACGTCTCACGTGAAGATCAAGATGCCTTTGCCTTACGCAGTCATCAAAAAGCGGCAGCCGCGATCGCAGCCGGTAAGTTCACGGATGAAATCGTCCCCGTCACGGTGACGGAATACGTCGTCAACGATGACATGAAGGTCGAAGAAAAATCCTGGGTCGTCCAGCATGACGAAGGGGTTCGGGCAGATTCTTCAAAAGAAGGCTTGGCAAAACTCCGTCCGGTCTTCCGGCTTGGTGGCAGTGTCACGGCCGGGAACTCGTCACAAACATCAGACGGGGCAGCAGCCGTACTCGTGATGGAGCGTGAGGAAGCAGAGCGTCAAGGGCTGCCGATTCTCGGGAAGTTCAAGTCGTTTGCCGTCGGCGGTGTCCGTCCGGAAGTCATGGGAATCGGACCCGTCGTCGCGATTCCGAAAGCCCTTGAACTCGCAGGAATCACACTCGAAGAGGTCGGCTTGATTGAATTGAATGAAGCATTCGCTTCTCAATCCCTTGGTGTCATCCGTGAGCTCGGTCTCAACGAAGACATCGTCAACGTCAACGGGGGAGCAATCGCACTCGGTCATCCACTCGGCTGTACGGGAACAAAACTGACATTATCACTCTTGCATGAAATGAAACGCCGCAACGCGAAATATGGTGTCGTCTCGATGTGTATTGGCGGCGGCATGGGTGCTGCCGGTGTATTCGAATTAGTTGAAGGAGGAACAGGACAATGAGCCAAACGACAAACGAATTGATTAAAGGTGGAAGTTTTGTACTGGATGAATTAAAAGCAGAGCGTCTCTTTACACCGGAGGATTTTTCAGAAGAACATAAAATGGTCGGTGACATGACGGCGAAATTCGTCGAAGATCGTGTCGTTCCGGTGCTTGACCGGATCGAAAAACATGAGTTCGAACTTTCAGTCGGTCTCTTGCGTGAAGCAGGCGAGCTCGGTCTTCTCGGGGCAGACGTTCCGGAAGAATATGGCGGTTACCAAATGGATAAAATCTCGTCTTCGATCATCACAGAAAAATTCGCACGTGGTCGTTCATTCGCCCTCAGCTACGGGGCACACGTCGGAATCGGTTCACTGCCAATCGTCTTCTTCGGAAACGAAGAGCAAAAACAAAAATACTTGCCAAAACTCTCGTCAGGTGAGTGGATCGCGTCATACGCATTGACAGAACCGGGCTCGGGGTCAGATGCACTCGGTGCGAAGACGACAGCTGTCTTGAACGAAGCCGGGACACACTACATCTTGAACGGTGAAAAACAATGGATCACGAATGCCGGTTTCGCCAGTCTGTTCGTCGTCTATGCGAAAATCGATGGCGATAAATTCACGGCATTCCTCGTCGAGGGTGAGTACCCGGGCGTCTCGACAGGTCTGGAAGAGCAAAAAATGGGCATCAAAGGGTCATCGACACGGACATTGATTTTAGAAGATGCGGAAGTACCGGTCGAAAACGTCCTCGGTGAAATCGGCCGCGGGCACGTCATCGCCTTTAACATCTTGAACGTCGGGCGTTACAAACTCGCTGTCGGTGCCGTCGGTTCATCAAAACGCGCGATTGATCTCGCCGTTCAGTATGCGAACGAACGGAAACAATTCAAAACACCGATCAGCTCATTCCCATTGATTCAAGAGAAACTGGCGACGATGTCAGCCCAAACGTATGCGATGGAAAGCTCAGTTTACCGGACAGGCGGTCTCTTCCAAGATAGTCTCGATCAGCTGTCGGAAGAAGAAAGCAAAGATGGCAAACGCGTCGCTGATTCGATTGCCGAGTACGCGATTGAATGTTCGATGAACAAAGTCTTTGCGTCCGAGACATTTGATTATGTCATCGATGAGGCGGTTCAAATCCACGGCGGATATGGTTTCATGGCGGAATATGAAGTCGAAAACATGTACCGTGATTCACGGATCAACCGGATCTTCGAAGGAACAAACGAAATCAACCGTCTGCTTGTACCAGGTACGCTCTTGAAGAAAGCGATGAAAGGCGAGTTACCACTCTTAGCGGAAGCGCAGCGCCTCCAACAGGAAGTCATGAGCTTCATGCCGACAGAAGTCGGAACAGAACCGCTCGACCGGGAACGTCACCTGCTCGCGATGATGAAAAAGATCTTCTTATTGACGGCTGGAACGGCTGTTCAGAAATATCAAGATAAGTTACAAGGCGAACAGGAAATTCTCGCGAACACGGCCGATATCATGAGTGCAATCTATGCGCTCGAGTCAGCCATCGTCCGGACGGAAAAAGCGATCGCTTCAAAAGGCGCTGAGAAGAGCGAACTCAAAATCCGTTATACGGAAGTCTTCGCCCAACAGGCATTCGAAGGTGTTGAACGTGACGCGAAAGAAACACTCTACGCAGCAGCAAGTGGAGACGAGTTACGGATGTTGCTGTCGGCACTGAAGAAATTCAGCCGTTACCAACCAATCAACTCAATCGGCACGAAACGTGCGATTGCGAAACGTTTGATTGAAGCTAACAAATATCTCGTCTAAGTCAGGTTTACGAGTTCGCCTTTGCAGGGAAAATCTCTGTAAAGGCGAATTTTTTTGAGGAGGGAATAGCGATGCGTAAAGATGTAAAAGAACTTCAGTTTGCAGTCGACTACTACAAATCGCTCGAGCGTTTATCGGATGAAGAGTGGCAGTCGCCGCTCGCGATCGATAAATGGACGGTACAGGAGTGTGTCGGCCATTTGTTCCTGTGGGACCGGTATTACCTCGATCATGCTGTCGCGAAGCTCCCTGACGATCGACTGACGTTAGTCGAGACGGACTTTGATGAGTTCAACCGGTTAGCGGTCGAATATGCGCATCATGTCGACGCACTGACGTTACTGAAAAAAGCAATCGCGGTTCGAAGCGAACTCGTGACGCAACTCGGACGGTTGACGGACGCGCAGTATGAACAGACGTATGAAGGGCGCTTTTGTCCCCGTGAGTTCGTCGCGTCGTTCATCGCCCACGATCACCATCATCAAGATCAAATTGATGCGGCACTCGCGCGCTTGAAGGAACACTGATCCATCTGCTAGTCTTAAAGGTGAGGTGATGAAATATGGTAACGATGTATGGCTATCCAAAGTGCAGTACATGTGTCAAAGCG
Source organism: Exiguobacterium sp. s133 (assembly GCF_018618595.1). Taxonomy (NCBI): domain Bacteria; kingdom Bacillati; phylum Bacillota; class Bacilli; order Caryophanales; genus Exiguobacterium; species Exiguobacterium sp. s133. The sequence continues at coordinate 123,013 of NZ_JACSMK010000002.1, read as the reverse complement.
AAGAAGGCGCTTGAAAACAACGGCGTCGAAGTCGATTACAAACACATCGTCAACGAGACACCAAGTGCCGCGACGATTCGCGAACTCCATCAAAAAAGTGGCGAACCGCTGAAAAAATTCTTTAACACGAGTGGTCAATCCTATCGTGCGGCTGGTCTGAAAGATCGTTTACCCGACTTGTCGGAAGAAGAGCAGTATGCTTTGCTCGCAAGTGACGGCATGCTGTTGAAACGTCCAATCGTCACGGACGGGACAGATGTCACACTTGGATTTAAAGAAGAGATGTATCAAGGAAAATGGTATTAAGAAGCCGATTGAATTTGGTATACTAAAACCGTTAGTCCACTATAGAACACAGGGGGAATCGCAAATGAGTCAAGTCAAAGACAATCTACGGTATTCGGAAGAGCATGAATGGGTCGAAGTAACAGGCAACAAAGCACGAATCGGAATCACGGATTTCGCACAGCACGAACTCGGTGATATCGTGTTCGTTGAGCTTCCAGAAGTCGGAGATACGATCTCAATCAACGAGCCATTCGGTTCGGTTGAATCGGTCAAGACGGTTTCAGAGTTGTACGCACCGATTTCAGGGAAAGTCGTTGCAATCAATGAATCACTCTCGGATTCCCCAGAACTCGTTAACGAATCACCATTTGAAGGTGCATGGATGGTTGATATCGAGCTAGAAGATGAGTCACAAGTTGAAGCATTGATGGATGCTGCGGCATACAAATCAATGATTAACGAGTAATACTTAAGGTAAGACGGACAGGGGTGAAACGATTTCGTTTCATCGCTGTCCTTTTTTTTGTATACTGGCTTCAGAAGCACGGGATAACAGGAGGGGTCAAGATGAAGGAAGTAACAGAAGTACCGGCAAACGGGTTGTTGTATGTCTATGCACCGATGTGCGGCACATGTGCCATCGCCAGTCGGATGCTCGACATCGTCGAAGCGACGAAAGACGAGGAATGGATCCAAAAAGCGAATGGAAATTTCATTCCTGAATTTCTAGAGCAGGCGCAAGTCATGAGTGTGCCGGCATTGCTCAAAGTAAAGGATCATCAAGTCGTAGAGCGGTTATATGCGTTCCAAAACGTCCAAAATGTCTTTGCGTTTTGTGCAGAATAACAAGAAAAATCATAGGATGATTTTTCTTTATGTTAAATTGTCGGAATATTTACAATAATTCATTGACAATGACAATTTATGAATGGTATATTCATATCAACTTCTAGAAATGCTTTTATAGGAAGTCTGGCAGAGGTATAGAACCTGATGTTTCTCGTATTTAGAACCATTCAATGACATCCTAAATCTTTTTTTCTGTTTCCCCTTAAGTCGTCCCCCAAAGACGAAGCGGTTCAAAAAAGAGGTGGTGGATTCGAATGGTCGATCTGACTACTGTGACATCTTGCTTTTATAGTTCGAAAGGGCGCCGTCCTCTGATGTGACGAACGAAGAAGTTCGCATCAGAGCTGGGTTTTCCTTCGTTGCATTTCTAACCACATTATTCGTGTTGTCGGTTCTCCGGCAACGCCTTTTTTTTGTTTCCGAAAGATTTTGAAGCTGTCGCCTTGCTAATCAGAATTGTCCCTGCTACAATGCGATTAAGGAAAAATACTTTAATTCATATCCGATTAGTCGGAATTAAAAGCGGGATGCGGAGGACGAAAAGGCATGACAGTACGTTTCATGGATGTATTTACAGAGTGGGCGTCATCTTACGACGACACAGTAACGGGGCAAGATCCGGAGTACAAAGAAGTCTTTCGCCGTTATGACGAAATATTAGAGACGGTCGCTGAAAAAGCGATGTCACCTGTTGCCGAATTTGGCGCAGGAACAGGCAACTTGACGCAACGTTTGCTTGCGCGTCATGAGCAGGTGCTGGCGATTGAACCAAGTCCGGAAATGCGCGACATCTTAATCAATAAAATTCCGGCGCTGGCTGTTCAAGATGGTCATTTCTTATCGTTTGAAGCAGCAGAGGCAAAAAGTTTTGTCTCGACTTATGCGTTTCATCATTTGACGGATGAAGAAAAAGGACAGGCCGTCGATTTGATGGCAGCGATTTTACCGGCAGACGGAAAAATCGTCTATGCCGATACGATGTTCGTTTCTGAGGCAGCACGTCTAGAAACGATTGCAGAAGCAAAAACTCAAGGGTTTGACAACCTTGCAGAAGATTTAGAACGCGAATTTTATCCACTGATTCCAGTCATGGAACAGATTTTTACGTCACGCGGATTTGACGTGACATTCACACAATACAATCACTTCGTCTGGCTCGTAGAAGCCGAGAAAATGGGGGAATAAATCATGACAATCAAAAAAATGAACGTAGAAAGCTTTAACTTGGACCATACGAAAGTCAAAGCACCATATATTCGTGTAGCAGGCTATAAAGAAGGTAAAGTCGACCAAGTCGTCAAATATGATATTCGTTTCACACAACCGAACGTCGAGCAAATGCCGATGCGTGCGATGCACACACTCGAACATTTACTTGCTGAAAACATCCGCAACTATTCGGACGACGTCATCGATGTTTCGCCAATGGGCTGCCAAACTGGTTTCTACATGGCGATGATGAACTTTGACTCAGTCGAAAAAATGAGTGAACTGGTCGAGAAGACACTGAACGACGTCTTAGCGGCTGAAGTGATTCCGGCACAAAACGAAACGCAATGTGGGTTTGCGAGCGCACATGACCTTAAAGGAGCGAAGCACTATGCCGAGAAAATGCTTGCCGGTCGCGACGAATGGGACATCGTCTTCGGATGATCGCGAAGTCAGTCCGAGACCTCGTCGGAAATACGCCACTGTACGAGATTACTTCGTTCGATTTGCCTGCTGGTACGCGGATTTTGGCGAAGCTCGAATGGATGAACCCTGGGGGCAGCGTCAAAGACCGCCTCGGTATCCAACTCGTTGATGCCGCAATCGAACAGGGGTACGTGACTCCAGGCGGAACGATCATCGAACCGACTGCCGGCAACACCGGCATCGGTTTGGCGCTCGCCGCTAAAAAATATGACTTACAAGTCATTTGTGTCGTCCCGGAAAAGTTCAGTCAAGAGAAACAGACGTTGATGCGGGCACTCGGCGCGACTGTCGTCAACACGCCGACTGAACTCGATATGCAAGGCGCAATCGATAAGGCAAAAGAACTCGGACAAACGATTCCGAACAGTTATGTGCCACTCCAATTCGAAAACGAAGAAAATTCGGTCACTTATCAGCGGACACTTGGTCCGGAGCTTGTGGCGGAACTCGGTCACATCGACTGGTTCGTCGCCGGATGCGGATCAGGTGGAACGTTTGCCGGAACGACGGCTTTCTTAAAAGAACGCTTCGGGACAAAAGGGGCAATCGTCGAACCGGAAGGCTCCGTCCTCAACGGAGGGTCAGCCGGACCGCATAAAACAGAAGGAATCGGGACAGCTAAATGGCCAAGTCTCGTTTCTCGCGACCTGGTCGATGAAATTCATACGATTTCTGATTCGGATGCTTTTACGAAGGTCCATGAACTGGCGGCACGTGAAGGGTTACTCGTCGGCAGTTCAGCAGGAGCGGCACTCGCCGCGGCGCTCGATATCGCCCAGCGCCATCCTGGAAGTACGATTGTCACCGTCTTCGCAGACAGTGCAGAACGGTATTTGAGCCAACAAATCTTTGAAAAGGTGGACGAGACACATGCGTAAAAAAACAGCGTTGATTCACGGAGGAACGGGTGTAGACAAGGCAACGGGTGCCGTTACACCGCCAATCTATCAAACGAGCACATATAAGCAAGAAAAAATCGGTCAATTAAAAGACGGGTATGAGTACTCGCGCACAGCAAACCCGACGCGGACGAGCATCGAACGATTGATTGCTGATCTTGAAGGAGGCGTCCGTGGATTCGCGTTCGGATCAGGAATGGCGGCGATCCATGCTGTCTTCAATCTGCTTCAGTCTGGCGACCACATCGTCATGACGGACGACGTCTACGGCGGAACGTTCCGCTTGATGCAACGTGTCCTACCGAAGTTCAACATCGAAGTGACATTCGTCGATACGACGGATCTCAGCGCGACGGAAGCGGCGATTCAGGACAACACGAAGATGCTCTACGTCGAGACACCGACGAACCCGTTATTAAAAGTGACGGACATCGAAGCGATCGCAGCCATCACGCGTCGTCACGACTTGAAGCTCGTCGTCGACAACACGTTCGCGACACCATACTTGCAACAACCAATCGCGCTTGGGGCAGATATCGTGCTGCATAGTGCAACGAAATACATCGGCGGACACTCGGACGTCGTCGCAGGGCTTGTCGTCGTCAACGATGATACGCTCGGCGAAGAACTTCACTTCATCCAAAACTCGACGGGTGGAATTCTCGGACCGCAAGACAGCTTCCTGCTTGTCCGTGGATTACGGACGCTCGGTATCCGGATGGAAGCGATTGAAGAGACAGCACATGAACTTGTCAGCTTCCTGCAAGCGCAAGACGTCGTCTCGAACATCTTCTACCCGGGACTTGCATCGCATCCCGGTCATGCGATCCAGCAAAAACAAGCGACTGGTTTCGGCGGGATGATCAGCTTTGATGTCGGTTCAGCTGCAAATGCAGAGAAACTTGTGGAAGCATCACACTTCTTCACGCTTGCTGAAAGCTTAGGGGCGGTCGAAAGTTTGATTTCCGTTCCGGCACGGATGACACATGCATCGATTCCAGCAGAACGTCGGGCGGAACTCGGCATCACGGATGGTCTCGTCCGAATCTCGGTCGGACTTGAAGATGCAGAGGATTTGAAAGAAGATTTAACGCATGCTTTCAGTTTGCTCGAAAAAGTTTCTGAAAAAACTGTTTGACAAGCAAAATAACCCCTGCTAATATTCAAAATATATTAAAAACAACTAAATACCGATAACTCTTATCAAGAGTGGTGGAGGGACTGGCCCGATGAAACCCGGCAACCGCGGAATTTATTTCCGAAGTGGTGCTAATTCCAGCAGACGAACGTCTGCAAGATGAGAGCAAATGGTTTTGTGTACTGAAAGTGCGCGCGTTTGCTCTAAAACGTGCGCACTTTTTTTATGTTTAGGAGGGACAGTAGTGATTCGTTTACAGGATGTAGGAAAGATTTATCGCTCGAAGCGCGGCGAAGTCGAAGCTGTCGCAAACGTCGATCTCACGATTGAGCGCGGCGGAATTTTCGGAATAATTGGTTATTCCGGTGCAGGGAAGTCAACCTTGATTCGCCTGCTGAACATGTTAGAAGCACCGACAAGCGGTTCGATTCAAATTGACGGTGTCGAGATGACGACGTTACGACCGAAAGAATTACGCGGCGTCCGGAAAAATGTCTCGATGGTCTTTCAGCACTTCAACTTGCTTTGGTCACGAACGGTCGAAGAAAACATTATGTTCCCGCTCGAACTCGGCGGATATCCGAAAGCACGCCGGAAAGAACGGGTCTCCGAGCTGATTCAACTCGTTGGACTCGACGGTCGCGAAGGCGCTTATCCGTCACAACTATCCGGTGGACAAAAACAACGCGTCGGGATTGCCCGCGCACTGGCATCAAACCCGGACGTCTTATTATGTGACGAGGCGACAAGCGCCCTTGATCCGAAAACGACGGACTCGATCTTAGAGTTACTCGTCGACATCAATAAAAAACTAAAACTGACGATCGTCTTGATCACACACGAGATGCACGTCATTCAAAAAATCTGTCACCGGGTCGCCGTCATGGAGGCCGGAAAAATCGTCGAACAGGGTCTTGTTTCAGAAGTCTTCCGGCATCCGAAACAAGCGATGACAAAAGAATTCGTCAAACAACTGACGTCGTCTACAGAAAACGAGTTGACGTTCGCGAAACTTCGTGAGCGCTATCCGACAGGGAAAATCGTCCAGCTGACATTCGTCGGTTCGACAGCAGAAAGTCCGATCCTCGCAGAAGTCATGAAAGATTCGACCTTATTATTTAATATCATTGGCGGGAACGTCGGACAGACGCAAGACGGTGCACTCGGAACGTTGTTCATCCAACTGATTGGTGCGGCACATGAAACACAAGCGGTCATCGCGAAGCTTCAAGCGAGTGACGTGGAAGTGGAGGTGGATCACCGATGAGTACATTTTTTAACGACCTTGATTGGGAAATGGTCTGGACGGCGACTGGCAGTACCGTCTATATGACAGTTGTTGCCGGAATCGCGACATTTGTTCTCGGACTGGTCATCGGTCTGTTGTTATACGCGACGAATGAAGACTTGTTGTTTAAGAACCGGGCAGTGTATTCCGTGCTCAGCTTTTTAGTCAATGTCTTCCGCTCAATTCCGTTTATCATTTTGTTGATTTTATTAATTCCGATTACACTCATCATCGTCGGGTCGTTCTTAGGGCCGACAGCAGCACTTCCGGCACTGATTCTTGGGGCGGCACCGTTTTACGGGCGGATGGTCGAACTCGCACTCCGTGAAGTCGACAAAGGTGTCATCGAAGCAGCGGAATCAATGGGAGCGACGAAGTTCCAAATCATCTATAAAGTGTTGATTCCGGAAGCTCTTCCGGCAATCGTCTCGGGTATCACCGTTACGCTCGTCGCGCTCGTCGGTTACACGGCAATGGCCGGGGCAATCGGTGGTGGAGGACTCGGGGATATGGCATATATCGAAGGATTCCAGCGTTCTCAAAACGATGTCATCGCTATCGCGACATTGTTGATTCTCGTCATCGTCTTCATCATTCAAATTATTGGTGACCTGCTCGTAAAAGCCATCGATAAACGATAATACTATTTTAGTTAACTTGGGAGGAATTATTCATGAAACTTTGGAAAAAATTCGTAGGTACAGCAGCCGTATCCGTCTTAGCCGTCAGCCTTGCAGCATGCGGAGAGGAATCGTCAGGAGACGACGCGAAGACACTTGTCATCGGTGCTTCAAACGTTCCCCATGCTGAAATCCTAGAGCACGTTCAAAAAGAGTATGAAGCAAAAGGCTACAAACTCGAAATCAAAAAGTTCCAAGATTATGTGTTGCCGAACAAGGCACTCGCTGCAAAAGAAATCGATGCGAACTATTTCCAACACGTTCCGTACCTTGAGCAACAGGAAAAAGAGAACAAATCTTATAAATTTGAAAATGCAGGCGGCGTCCACGTTGAACCGCTCGGCGTTTACTCAAAAAAATATAAGTCGCTCGACGAGTTACCGAAAGGTGCAACGATCTTGACGAGCTCAAACGTCGCGGAGCGTGGACGTGTCTTGACGTTCCTCCAAAACGAAGGCTTAATTAAGTTGAAAGACGGTAAGACGACAGATGCTCAGCTTAGCGATATCGCGGAAAACCCGAAGAACATTGAGTTCAAAACGAATATCGAAGCGTCACTCTTGCCGCAAGCGTACAAAAACAATGAAGGCGATGCTGTCCTCATCAACACGAACTACGCGATTGATAACGGTTTGAACCCGTTAGAAGACACGATTGCCCTTGAAGATGAGTCTTCACCATACGTCAACATCATCGTCACGCGTGAAGGTGATGAAAAAGACGAGCGTGTGACGGCATTGCTCGATATCTTACACGAGAAAAAGACACAGGATTGGATTACGAAAGAATATAAAGGGGCCGTCGTTCCGGTCAGCAAATAATTCACTCGAATGATGCATTCTTCCTATATAATGGAAGGATGCATTATTTTTTTAGTTGAAGGGGGATTCTAGGTGCACCGTTTACGACAGTTACATCCGCTGACGATCGGCGTCCTGCTCGGAACATTTTTCTCACGGCTCGGGACGTTCATCACGATGCCATTCTTTGCGATTTATTTATCGACGGTGCTGAAGTTCAGCCCGGTCGATGTCGGCTGGGTCCTCAGTATTTCAGCCGTCTCGAGTCTTGTCATGAGTTTCATCGGCGGGACCTTGTCTGACCGTTACGGGCGCCGGACGATGATGCTGACCGGAACACTCGGCTTCGTTTTCGTCTTCATCGCCTTGGCACAGGTCGAGACGTTTTGGGCGTTCTTTACCTTGAGTGCCTTGAACGGCGTGTTTCGCTCCATCTTCGAACCATCCGCCCGCGCCCTGATCAGTGACACGACGGATGAAAAAAATCGACTGTTCGTCTTCAACATCCGTTACGCCATGATCAATGTCGCGGCTGCGATCGGGCCGGGGATTGCGTTATTGCTCAGTGCCGGCAATACAGCGATTACCTTCTATATAACAGCCTTTGTTTATCTCGCGTACGGGATTGCGATTTTTATCCTGTTTCAGCGGTATCCGATCACAGAGAGTCACGGCGGGAAAAAAGTTTCGTTCGGCGCAACGGTTCAACTGTTGAAAACGGACGTCGCTTTCACGTTTGCCCTCGCCGGTATCATTTTCGGGATTCTCGGCTACAGTCAGTTCAACTCGACGTTGCCGCAATTTTTGACGACGACGACGTTACTGTCCGGTGGGACTAGTTTGTTTGCTTTATTGATCACGATTAATGCCGTGACCGTATTAATCGTCCAGTACCCGATCATGAAGTTCGGGATGAAGACGTCGCCGCTCGTCTCGATTACGGTCGGGATTGCGACCGTCGCGTTCGGTTTATTCGTCATGGGGAATGCCGGAACGGTCTGGTTGATGATCGGTGCGATGTTCATCTTCACGTGCGGGGAAGTGATGATGTTCACGATGACGGATATTTTGACCGATAGTTTTGCGAAACCGGAATTACGGGGCAGTTATTTCGGAGCGATGGGCTTAACATCGATTGGTCAGTCAATCGGACCGGTCATCGGCGGACAATTACTTTTTTATTTTGGCGCCGATCGTCCGTTGCCGATTTTTGGTTGCTTAGCCCTCTTGACATTACTCGGAATACCACTGCTCTTACTGTCACAGCGGGTTCACAGACGAACGAAGGTGGAAGAAGAGAAAGAAGTCGTATCACTTTAAAGTCATTCTCACTAAAAGGCTTCATTTTGAGAAAAAACCATGAGCGATGACGCTTGAATAATGTGGTATGATTCATTAAGATTAGAATGATACTAAATTAGTAACTCTCGTGAACTGAATCGTCAGACACGAAATGAATAGATGGAGGGATTCTACATGAAGGCTTCACACTTGAAGATTGAAGATCTACACGTCGCAATCGACGGCAAAGAAATCTTGAAAGGCGTTAACTTAGAAATCAAAGGCGGCGAAATCCACGCGGTCATGGGACCAAACGGGACAGGTAAATCAACACTCGCGTCTGCATTGATGGGTCACCCAACGTATGAAGTAACATCTGGATCAGTCACACTCGACGGAGAAGATGTTCTTGAGATGGAAGTTAACGAACGTGCGCAAGCAGGAATGTTCCTCGCCATGCAATACCCAAGCGAAATCAGTGGTGTTACAAACTCTGACTTCCTTCGTTCAGCAATCAACTCACGTCGTGAAGAAGGCGATGAAATTTCACTCATGAAGTTCATCCGTCAACTTGACGCGCAAATGGGACTTCTTGAAATGCCAGGCGAAATGGCACACCGTTACCTCAACGAAGGTTTCTCAGGCGGAGAGAAAAAACGGAACGAAATTCTTCAAATGACGATGCTGAAACCAGCAATCGCAATCCTCGACGAAATCGATTCAGGTCTTGATATCGATGCACTTAAAGTCGTTGCAAAAGGTGTTAACGAAATGCGTTCACCTGAGTTCGGTTGCCTCATCATCACGCACTATCAGCGTCTCTTGAACTACATCGAGCCTGATTTCATCCACATCATGATGGGTGGAAAAATCGTCATGTCTGGCGGAAAAGAACTTGCACACCGTCTTGAAGCAGAAGGATATGACTGGGTTAAAAAAGAACTCGGCATCGAAGAAGTCGAAATCGAAACAAAAGCGTAAGACGAGGGAGGAAGCATGATGACTGTAGAACTGAATCTTGCCGTAAATCGCGAGGCAGTGGCAGAACGTGCGACTCGCTTAGGGGAGCCCGCTTGGATGATTTCTAAGCGCCAAGATGCACTTGATCTTGCCCCAACGCTCGCATTGCCAAAAGTAGAAAAAATTAAAATCGGTGGCTGGAACTTCACAGAAGGCACAGCAGATCTTGAGACAGCAACAGGTCTCACGCCGGATATCGAAACATTAATCGGTGAAAACCGTGACCATATGTTGATCACGCGTAACGGACAACTTGTCCATGCGCAAAACAGTGAAGCAACGAACGGTGTCATCTTCACAACGCTTGAGGATGCGATGAAGCATCATCCGGAACTCGTTGAGAAGTATTTCATGACAGAAGGCGTCAACGTCAATGAAGACCGTCTCGCAGCACTCAACGCAGCGCTCATGAACGGCGGAACATTCTTGTACGTACCTAAAGGCGTTAAGCTGACAGTACCGATGCAAGCGATTTATACGCTCGAACAAGCAGGCGGCGCACTTTACCACCACGCAATCATCGTTGCCGATCAAGACAGCGAATTGACGTATATCGAAAGCTTCGTCTCTTACGGTGAAGAAGCACATAACGTCAACGTCGTGACGGAAGTGTTCGTCGAAGCGAACGCAAAAGTTCTTTTCGGAGGCGTTGATACGCTTGCGAAAGGTGCTGTCACGTATATGAACCGCCGTGGTGTCGTCAAACAAGGCGCGAAGCTCGAATGGGCACTCGGTCACATGAATGACGGACATACGATCACAGAAACGAAAACGCATCTCGTCGGGAACGATTCGTTCTCAGATACGAAAGCCGTTACTGTCGGTCGTGGCGATCAAAAACAAAACTTCAACGTCCGGACAGATCATTTCGGTAAAGGATCGGAAGGATTCATCTTGATTCACGGTGTTCAAAAAGATTCGGCGACGTCGATCTTCAACGGAACGTCAATGATTCACCATGGTGCGTCGAAATCAAACGGAGTCCAAACGGAACGTGTGCTCATGTTGTCTGAAAAGGCACGTGGTGACGCGAACCCGATCCTCTTGATCGATGAAGATGATGTCATGGCAGGACACGCGGCATCTGTCGGCCGTGTCGACGAACTTCAACTTTACTACTTGATGAGCCGTGGGTTGTCACGTAAAGAAGCAGAACGCCTTGTCGTTCACGGTTTCTTACAACCTGTCGTCTCTGAGCTTGCGATTGACTCCGTCAAGGAACGTCTCGTTCAAGTGATTGAAGGGAAAGTAAACTAATATGGGAATCGATGCATCCATCCGCAATCAGTTTCCGATTCTTGACCAACAGGTTAATGACCGGAAACTCGTCTATTTAGATAGTGCGGCTTCGTCACAAAAGCCGCTCGTCGTCATCGAAGCGATCGACAACTACTACAAGACGGTTCATTCGAATGTGCACCGTGGCGTCCATACGCTCGGAACACGAGCGACGGATGCGTACGAAGGTGCGCGTGAGAACGTACGTCGTTTCATCAAGGCGCAACACCATGAAGAAATTATCTTTACCCGTGGGACGACGACGGCGATTAATATCGTCGCGTCCAGTTACGGAATGGAGCATGTGCAAGAAGGCGACGAGATCGTCGTCACCTATCTTGAGCACCATGCGAATCTCATTCCGTGGCAACAAGTCGCGAAAAAGAAAAAAGCAAAATTGAAATATGTTGATTTGACAGCTGATGGTCGCGTGACGATTGAAGCCGTCAAAGCACAAATTTCCGATCGGACGAAAGTCGTTGCGATGGCACATGTCTCGAACGTCCTCGGTACGATCAATCCAATCAAAGAAGTGGCGCAACTCGCGCATGCCGTCGGTGCCGTCATGGTCGTCGATGCAGCGCAAAGTGCACCGCATCAAAAAATTGACGTCGTCGATCTCGACTGTGATTTCCTGGCGTTCTCTGCCCATAAAATGTGTGGACCAACAGGAATCGGCGTCTTATATGGTAAAAAAGCATTACTGAATGCGATGGAACCGGTCGAATTCGGAGGCGAGATGATTGATTACGTCGGACTTGAAGAATCGACGTTCAAACCATCACCGTACCGTTTTGAAGCCGGTACACCCATCATTGCGGGGGCAGTCGGTCTGTCGGCAGCGATTGATTTTCTAGAAGAAATCGGTCTAGAGAACATCGAAGCCCATGAACGCGAACTCGCCCGGTATGCGATGGCACAGATGCGTGAAATCGATGGATTAACGATTTATGGTCCAGAAGAACGTGTCGGTCTCGTCACATTCAATCTCGGCGATGTCCATGCACATGATGTCGCGACGGTACTCGACATGCAAGGCGTCGCAGTCCGCGCCGGTCATCACTGTGCACAACCACTGATGCGTTGGCTCGGTGCCAGTTCAACGGCACGAGCAAGCTTCTACTTGTATAACACGCAAGAAGAAGTCGATGCCTTAGTGACAGGACTTCGTCAAACGAAGGAGTATTTCAGTCATGGATTTTAACAATCTCGATCACTTGTACCGTCAAGTGATCATGGATCATTATAAAACTCCTCGTAATCGCGGTGCGATCGAGGGAGGCGTGACGATCGATATGAACAACCCGACGTGTGGAGACACGATTCGTTTACAGCTCGCGATCGAAGACGATATCGTCCAAGATGCGAAGTTTGACGGCGAAGGGTGTTCCATCAGTATGGCGTCCGCGTCGATGATGACACAGATCGTCAAAGGAAAAACGGTCGAAGAAGCATTACAACTCGCAGAAATCTTTTCTGAGATGGTTCAAGGGAAAGACTATGATGATGAGAAGTTTGATCTTGGGGACGCAGAAGCACTTTCCGGTGTGACAAAATTCCCAGCACGTATCAAGTGTGCGACACTTGCTTGGAAAGCGCTCGAACGTGGCGTGGAAGAAGGCAAGTAACTTCGGTCAGTAAGTAAGAGGAGGAAATGAACATGGCTAAGAACATGCCTGAAATTGGCGATTATAAATATGGTTTCCACGATCGCGATATCTCGATCTTCCGTTCTGGACGTGGCTTGACGACAGAAGTCGTCGAAACGATCTCGAAAATGAAAGAAGAACCACAATGGATGCTCGACTTCCGTTTGAAATCGCTTAAGATTTTCAACGAACAAGCGATGCCAGCTTGGGGTGGCGATTTATCAGATCTTCGTTTTGACGACATCACGTATTACGTGAAACCGTCGGAACGTGCTGAAAAATCATGGGATGAAGTACCGGAAGAAATCAAACGTACGTTTGACAAACTCGGTATCCCGGAAGCAGAACAAAAGTACTTGGCAGGTGTTTCGGCACAGTACGAATCAGAAGTCGTTTACCACAACATGAAGAGTGAACTTGAAGATCAAGGGATCGTCTTCAAAGATACAGATACAGCACTCAAAGAGAACGAAGACTTGTTCCGTGAGTACTTCGGTAAATTGATTCCGCCGACAGATAACAAATTCGCTGCCCTTAACACAGCGGTTTGGTCGGGTGGATCGTTCATTTATGTACCAAAAGGCGTCAAGATGGATACGCCGCTTCAAGCCTACTTCCGCATCAACTCGGAAAACATGGGTCAATTTGAGCGGACGCTCATCATCGTTGACGAAGAAGCATCTGTGCACTACGTCGAAGGATGTACGGCACCGGTCTACACAACGAACTCGCTTCACTCGGCGGTCGTTGAGATCTTCATCAACAAAAACGCGTATTGCCGTTACACGACGATCCAAAACTGGGCAAACAACGTCTACAACCTCGTGACGAAACGTGCGATCTGTGAAGCCGGCGCGACGATGGAATGGGTCGATGGTAACATCGGTTCGAAATTGACGATGAAATACCCAGCCGTCATCTTAAAAGGTGAAGGATCACGTGGGATGACATTATCAATTGCCATCGCGGGTAAAGGGCAACACCAGGATGCGGGTGCGAAAATGATCCACCTTGCGCCAAACACGTCGTCAACGATCGTCTCGAAATCGATTTCTAAACACGGTGGGAAAGTTACGTATCGCGGAATCGTCCACTTCGGCCGTAAAGCGACCGGAGCGCGTTCGAACATCGAATGTGACACACTCATCATGGATAACCAATCGACGTCGGATACGATTCCGTACAATGAAATCCTCAACGATAACATCTCGCTTGAACACGAAGCGAAAGTATCGAAAGTCTCGGAAGAACAATTGTTCTACCTCATGAGCCGTGGGATTTCACAAGAAGAAGCAACAGAAATGATCGTCATGGGCTTCATCGAGCCATTCACAAAAGAATTGCCGATGGAATATGCGGTCGAAATGAACCGTCTCATCAAGTTCGAGATGGAAGGTTCAATCGGATAATCTAACTCCGAAAAAGAATTTTACACTCCTCACGCGCTTTATCCGTTTTCCTTTAGGAATCGGGTGAGGCGCGTGATTTCGTTTAGATTAAAATCTGCTCTCGTACTTTTTTAGGCGAAGCCGGATTAGACAAGAATAAGCTTCTTCCTTTTCTGTTGCTTTCCTCGGGCGAGGGGCAAGCCGTTGCCCCTTGACCTATCGGGCAATGAGCAGGGTCTTGCCTGCCTCTGACAGCGCAAGTTGCCTTGCGCTTTTTCCCGTAGGAGTCAACGAAAAAGAGAAGCTTTGTTTAGGTTGTGCCGCAGAGTAAGGCGAGTCGAGACATGGAAGCGCGACGCGGCAGTATGGTGATGTCGGCTCTTCAATCTTCATAAGACAGCATTTGTCTCCAGTAGCTGACTTTAACGAAAGTCAGATTGGTTGCTAAAGCGATTACCGCTGAACGCTTTTTCCAGTAGGAGTCACGAGAATCAACGTGTTTTCAAGATGTGATTCGAGAAGGGAAAGCGTGTCGGATAACACGAACTATCCGTCTGGCATACGGTCTTATTTTACTGGGGTATTGTTGATTGTTCTTTCCGACAACGGGTAGAGAGTAAGAAACAGTTCTCTCGAAAGGAAGGATGACCGATGCGACCGATTGTCTACTCATTTCAAGCATCGCTTGACGGCTATCTCGAAGATGGGCAAGGCTTACTCCCCTTTACACCTGACAAGGAACTCCATCGTTACTTCAATGACTACGAAAAACAGTTTGATACACATTTCTATGGACGGAAATTATATGAAATGATGCATCCGTTTTGGTCGAACGTAAGCGATACGGAAGAAGTCGCAGAAATTCGTGACTATGCACTGATTTGGACAGGAATCGAGAAGATTGTCTTCTCCCGGACATTGACGCAGGTCGATGGGCATGCCCGGCTTGCAACAGGGACGATTGAAGAAGAAGTCGAACGTTTACGGGGGATGCCCGGCAAACGGATATCCGTCGGTGGCGCAAATCTTGCTGCACAATTCATGCAACGTGACTTGATTGATGAATACCATGTTGTCGTCTATCCTGTCCTGCTCGGAGGCGGAAAACGGATGTTTGGACGACTCGACCAATCACTTGCTTTACGGCTTGTCGAACAACGGCACTTTGCTTCTTCCGGCTGTGTTGTCCTTCGATACGAACGAACACGCTGACGACAATCTTCGAGAAGAAGTTTTCGATTTAGCTGTGATATGATAAGAAAATAGACAGTGCAAAAAAGCCTGCGTCAAAAAAAGCGATAGGTCTTTTTTGTCGTAAGGAGGGATAAGCGGATGATTTATGTCGGCGTGACCGGTTGGGGGGATCATGATAGCCTCTATCCGACACCGCAAGACCGAAAAGAAAAACTGGCTGCCTACGCGGGACATTTTCCGGCAGTCGAAATCGATTCGACGTTTTATGCGATTCAACCGGAACGAAACTATCAAAAATGGGTCGCAGAAACACCGGACGCCTTTCGCTTCATCGTCAAAGTACACCGGGCGATGAGCGGGCATGACCGGGACAATAAAGATCCACTCGGTCCGATTTTCGAACAATATATTGCGTCAATTGAGCCGATGCGAAAGAGCGGGAAGATTGCGGCGATCCTCGTCCAACTGCCACCTTGGTTCGACGTTAGTAAAGTTCACCTTGAATACTTGCAAACTGTTCGTAAATCGCTTGCGGGACTCCCGGTTGCGATCGAATTCAGAAATCCGTCCTGGTACTCCGACGAATATCGGGAACGGACACTTCGTTTTTTAGCAGAGCATCAGTTCATTCATACGATTTGTGATGAGCCGCAGACGGAAGACGGTTCCGTCCCGTTTGTTCCTGTCGTCACGCAAGAAACAGCGTTCGTCCGCTTGCATGGTCGGAACAAAAACGGCTGGCTGAAAAAGCCGGGGCAAAGCAGTGACGACTGGCGGAAGGTCCGTTGTTTATACCGGTACTCGGAAGAAGAATTACAAGAATTAGCAGAACATGTCCGGACGCTTGCAGGACAAGCGAAAGACGTGTATGTTTTCTTTAATAACAATTCAGCAGGCGATGCCGCGCCGAATGCGAAACGTCTGATTGAGATCCTTAATCTCGATTATGAACTCGCTCCCCGGCAAATCTCGTTGTTTTAATTTTAGAGGAGGCTTTGAGCGTGAAGTTACACGTCATCCATTATAATGATCTTCATTCACACTTTGATATGTGGCCTCGCTATATGTCGTTCATCAAGGAACACCGGACGTACGACTCCCTTGTCTTTGATTTAGGGGATCATGCAGACCGTGTCGCACCGGCGACGGAAGCGACGCAAGGAAAAATCAATACCCATCTCTTAAATGAGTTAGCACCGACTGCCGTGACGATCGGAAACAATGAAGGAATCACGTTTCCCCATGACTGGCTTGCGGCACTCTATACAGAAGCGACGTTCCCTGTACTCGTCTCGAATATGACAGCACCGTTCGCGAAGTCTGGCATGATTCAGGAACTTCCGACCGGTAACGTCGGAGTCTTTGGTCTGACGGCTCCTTACTATGAATTGTATGAGTTGCTCGGGTGGACAATCGAAGACCCGTTCGAAGCAGCAGCGCGTGAAATCGAGTCGCTTCGCGGACAGGTCGACGTCCTGATTTGTTTGAGTCATCTTGGGTTTTATCAGGATGAGGAACTGGCAGAACGGTTCCCGGAGCTTGATTTAATCATCGGAGCCCATACGCATCATGTCTTAGACGATGGTGTCGTCAAGAATGGTGTCTTGATTGCCCAAGCCGGTAAGCACGGTCAATACGCAGGTGAGATTTATCTCAACACGGATACTGGTGAAAAAGAAGCCGTCTTGCACCCGCTCCACGACTATGCGGCGGATGAAGCGAGTTCCGGATTACTCGACCGTGAACAATATGCGGCTGAAAAAGTGATGAAACAACCGATTGGCAGGACATCAGGTCTAGCGAATGACTGGTTTAGTCCGTCACCGTTCTCCCAACTGTTAGCAGACACGATGCAGGACTGGTGTAAAGCCGATATCGCTTGTGTCCCGGCTGGTATGTTGCTCGGTTCGCTCTCTCCGGGTCCCGTCTCTTCCTTCGACCTGCACCGGTTATGTCCGCATCCCATCAATCCGTGTAACGTCACGATGACAGGACGGCAACTGATGACGTTCATGGAAGAAGTCGAAACGAATCAGTTTGAACAGTTAAAAGTCCGTGGACTCGGTTTTCGCGGGAAATTGATGGGGAAAATGCATTACGCAGGACGTGACTCCGTTTTAGCCACACTGGACGAGTCGGCGCACTACACGGTCGCGATGCCAGACATGTTTACGTTTGGACCTCTCTTCCCAGCAATCAAAGACATGCCGAAACAGTATTTCATGCCGGAGCTTTTACGAGATTTGCTATTTAACCGGCTATCGGAGAAGTCAGAATTCACTGAATTGCATGCCCCTAAACGATAATTGTTTGGTATACTGAAACAGAAAATAAATGACTTTTTTGGGGGATGAAGGGGGAAGTGTATTTATGGCTAGAGGAGAGATTCAACGGAAACCAGAATGGCTAAAAATCAAGTTGAATACGAACGAGACCTACACAGAGCTTAAGAGTATGATGCGAGAAAAAAAGCTACATACTGTCTGTGAGGAAGCGAAGTGTCCGAACATCCATGAGTGTTGGGCCGTTCGCCGGACAGCGACGTTTATGATTCTTGGGAGTATCTGTACACGGGCATGCCGTTTTTGTGCTGTGACGACAGGACGTCCGAATGAACTCGATTTAGAAGAGCCGACACGTGTCGCAGAATCGGTTCGTCTGATGAACTTGAAACATGCAGTCATCACGGCAGTAGCACGTGACGACCTGAATGACTTCGGGGCAGGAGTTTACGCCGAAACGGTCCGTGAAGTACGACGGATGAACCCGGAGACATCGATTGAAGTCTTGCCATCTGATATGGGTGGAAACTTTGATGCGCTCCAAACCTTGATTGAAGCGAAACCGGACATCATGAACCATAACATCGAGACGGTTCGACGCTTGACACCGACGGTCCGTGCAAAAGCAACGTATGACCGGACACTCGAATTCCTTCGCCGTTCAAAAGAGCTTGCTCCCGAAATCCCGACGAAATCAAGTTTGATGTTAGGACTTGGTGAAACGTGGGAAGAGATTTTACAGACGATGGATGATCTTCGTGCGAACGACGTCGATATCATGACAATCGGTCAGTATCTTCAACCGACGAAAAAACACCTGGATGTCATCAAATACTATACACCACAAGAATTTGCTGAACTAAAACAAATTGCGCTTGGCAAAGGCTTCTCACACTGTGAAGCCGGTCCACTCGTCCGCTCTTCTTATCATGCGGATGAACAAGTCAACGCAGCGAAAAAGAATAAAGCTGCTTTACCAATCGATTGAGTAAATGAAACCGTCTCAGTAGCCGACTGGGACGGTTTTTCGTCTGCGCGGAGATTCGTTTTCAGAAATGAATATGCTATGATAATAGAAGCAGGGGGTGGAAAAATGATACAAGTCAATCGCGAACGATATGAAATCGTCGAAGAAAAGCGTGAAGGTTTCAATGAGGAAGCTTTCATCGGACGATTCAGTGATGTCCTCGAAAAATATGATTACATCGTCGGAGATTGGGGGCACGGTCAACTTCGACTACGTGGCTTCTATAATGACGATCACATCAAGGCGACGTTTGATACGAAGATTTCGCATGTTGCGGATTATTTATATGAATACTGTAATTTCGGCTGTGCTTATTTCATCGTCAAGCGGATGGAGCCGGTAGAAGGAGAAGAAGCACCACCTCGCTTCGACGGATCTTCGGCCAATACGTTGAAGCTTAAACGTAAATTTTCTCCGACTGAAGAAGCACAGTAATCAAAAAGACATATTTAAAAACGTTTCTGATGGGCTGATTTCGGCTATTACTATAAGTATCACGTACCTATAGGGGGAACCATCCATGAGAATCGTCGGGATTTATAAAACTGTGCCAGAAATCGTTAGTGCTGTTCATGATTTGCGTGTCGCCGGAGTCATTTCAACGGACTTAAAAGTCGTTGCCCATGACCGCTATGACTTAGATCAAATCGAAGACATGGCAGATTTGCATAATCACCAGACGTCAACGAAGCTGTCGCAAGAAGAGCATATGAACCTATGGCATGAGATCAAAGGGATCTTCAAAAAGAAAGAAGCTGCTTCGACGACGCATACAGATGTGTTGCAAGCGAGTGGCTTAAGTAAAGAAGATGTCGACCGTGCAAACAAAGCAGTCGAAGACCATCAATTCGTCTTGCTCGTCGGGGACGAGGCAGATCAGCATTCAGAGCGTAAAGCTCATGATGATTCAGACAATACGAATGTGTTCAGTGGACCGAATACACTGAATGAACGCAATGATCGTCTCATCTAAAATGCTTAAAAAGCAGCTCCATCCTTCACGGATGGAGCTGCTTTTTTTCATGTGAGACCAATGTATTCACTTAAATACCGTTCGAGTTCATCAGCTGCGTCTTCCTTGAGGTCGAAGGCATGAGCGATATAACCCGGTTCGTCAAAATCATCGGCACCGATGATTGCGAAGCGGTTCGAGAGTAAATTCAGCACTAAAATCTTTCCGAAAAAATGTTCCGAGTGCGTGATTGCTAAATCGAACCGGCTCGTTTCACCAATCCAGCAAATAAACCGTGTTTTCGTTTGTTCGACATCATCATATAAAAAATCGCGTTCTTCCATCATGACGTGTAAAGTCCCTCATTTCCTAGTCTCTTTTCAGATTAAAGGGTTTGGGGAACATTTTGCAAGTACGGTTTGCGCGACAGACTGTGTTCCGCGATGACTTTACGGATGGTCCGTGTTTTTGAGCGCATGACGAGCGACGTCGTCTCTACGATATCGTCCGTGATGAACTTGACCCCGTCGAGCATTTCACCGGTCGTGACACCTGTCGCCGCGAAGATACAATCGTCGCTCTTGATTAAGTCGTCGAGCGTCAACAATTGTAACGGATCAGCAAGTCCCATCCGAATGACACGGGCTGTCTCTTCGTCATCCATCGGGTGTAAGCGTGCCTGCATGTCGCCACCCATTGCTTTGACAGCAGCAGCGGTAATGACGCCTTCCGGTGCACCGCCCGTTCCGATGAAGATGTCGATGCCTGTTGCCGGTGAAAGGGGGGCGATTCCGGCAGAAACATCGCCGTCCTCGAATAACCGGACGCGGGCGCCCATCCGCATAGCGGCTTCACGGAAGTGGTCGTGACGGGGGCGGTCTTGCATGATGACCGTCACGTCTTCAATCCGTTTATTGTTCAGTTCAGCTGCCTTTTCAATGATGACTTCGAGTGGATCGTCGAGCGAGACATGTCCTTTTAAGTTCGGACCAACCGTTAATTTATCCATGTACATATCAGGAGCATGCAAGAGTGCGCCTTGGTCTGCGACAGCGATGACGACCATGGCGTTACCGAGTCCTTTTGCGACGATGTTCGTGCCTTCGAGCGGATCGACTGCGATGTCGACGATCGGACCATTTGTCGTGCCGAGTTGTTCGCCGATGAACAGCATCGGTGCTTCATCGAGTTCACCTTCTCCGATGACGACTGTTCCTGTCATATTGACCGTATTCAAGACTTCACGCATCGCTGTCGTTGCGGCATCATCTGCCTCGTTCTTTTTCCCACGACCAATCCATTTTGCAGATGCGAGGGCAGCAGCCTCTGTTGCGCGGACGATTTCTAATGCAAGTTCCCGTTCCATGTATAAATAACCTCCAAGTCACTTAATGTGACATACTATTTTGGGTAAAAATCTAAATTGAGGATAACACATTGAGGAATGTGATGCAAATGGCGTTTCTACTTTTCATGGACCGCCGATAGGTCTAAAATGGAAGATGTAAGGGGGAATGCTAGATGTATTTCGTGAATCGGGAAAAGATTGAACAAACGGTGATTTGTTTCGAGACAGCGCTTCGTCAAAGCAAAGAGTTAACGGGGGATGCGGTGACGACAGCTTTAGCGCTGGAACGGATCGGGTTTTTAGTCATCGAAAGTATCATTGATATCGGAAATAGTATGATTGATGGTTTCATCATGCGTGATCCGGGAAGTTATGAAGATATCGTATTGATTTTAGAAGACGAGCGGGTGATTGACGCAGAACTCGCGACGAGCTTAAAACGAATCGTCGCACTGCGGACACCGATCGTCCGTGAGTTTACGAAGTCGAGTACAGCAGAAGTCCGGACGGTCTTGAGCGAAGAAGAAATAGAGCTTCGTCGATTTCCGTCCGCGGTCCGTCAATACTTAGAGACAGAACTCGGACCCGTCTCGGCATTTTTACCAAACGAGGAGTGAGTCAGGATGAAAGCGAAAGGTTATTTATTCGATTTAGACGGCACGATGTATAACGGAACAGAACCTGTTCAAGAAGCCGTTGATTTTGTCAATCGCTTGCAAGCAGAAGGCGTGCCGTACCTGTTCGTGACGAACAATGCATCGATGACAGCAGAAGCCGTCGCTGAAAAACTACGCGGCATGGGCGTTCATTCCGATGCAGGACATGTCTTAACGAGTGCGATGGCGACAGGTCGCTACATCGCAGAACTCGACCCAGGTGCAAATGTCTATGCGATCGGTGAACACGGGTTGCTCGATGCCTTAGAACAACAAGGACTTCAAGTCGTTGCCGATGAGCATGCGGATTACGTCGTCATCGGACTCGATCGTCAAATCACGTATGAGAAGTTAGCGATCGGTGCACTGGCGATTCGGGCAGGAGCACGATTCATCTCGACGAACGGCGATATCGCAATTCCGACAGAACGCGGCTTCTTACCAGGAAACGGTGCCTTGACGTCGGTTTTACGCGTGACGACAGAAAAAGAGCCGTTCTACATCGGGAAACCGGAACCGGTCATGGTCAACATCGCTGCTGAAATGATTGGTCTTGCGAAGGAAGATGTCATCATGGTTGGTGACAACTACCATACGGATATCTTATTCGGAATCAATGGTGGGATTCGGACGATGCATGTCAACTCGGGTGTTCATACGCCTGTCTTTATTCAAGGGCAGGATGTTCAGCCGACGTACATGGTCGATTCGCTTGCCGAGTGGATTTTATAACCATAAAAACCCCCGACGACGGATGTCATCGGGGGTTTTTTCGAATTAGAAGACTTGTTCTACTTCAACGACGCCAGCTACTTCTTCAAGCAGGGCACGTTCGATACCAGCCTTCAATGTGATTGTCGAACTTGGGCAACTGCCGCAAGCTCCCATCAAACGAAGTTTAACGATACCATCTTCAACATCTACGAGCTCAACGTCTCCTCCATCACGAAGAAGGAACGGACGCAATTTTTCGAGGACTTCATTCACTTGATCAAACATTTCCATGCGTAAACACATCCTTTCTTATAAATTCATTGTAACAGGGTTGAAAAATGTTCTCAATCTGGAAAACTTGTATACTGAGAAAGAGTAAACGGAAGAAGGGGGATATCTGATGGAAATCAAGGTATATGGGGCAGCTGTGACGTGTCCGAGCTGTGTCGGGGCACCGAGTTCGGAAGAGACGTTCAGCTGGTTACAGGCTGTACTTGGACGGAAATATGAAACGGAGTTAACATTTGTTTACGTCGATTTTGAACAGGCGACGACACGTGACAGTTGGGTGGATGCTTTAAAAGACGACGAATATTTTTACCCACTCGTCTTACTCGATGGCGAAATGATTGACGAAGGGTATGTTCAACTGAAAAAAGTCACGCGTGCGATTGATCTGAAATTGAATCAGGCTGCGCAGTAAACTTCATTGACGTTTAAAAATCCCCAAAGTACCTAAGCGGACTTTGGGGGTTTCAGCGTGTAGACAAAGTAGTATGGGGTGATCAAAGATTGTTTCTTCTTCGTTGCTTTCCTCGGGCGAGGCGCAAGCCCCTTGATCCTGGCGGACAACGAGCAGGGTCTTGCCTGCCTCTCGGCAGCGCGAAAAAACGCGCTTTTTCCCGCAGGAGTCAACGAAATGAAAAGCTTTTTAGGCCGGTGTAAGAAAAGGTGAGGAGAAAGCAGAGGCATGTAAGCCTCTTTACTCTACATAAGTGGTGTATACAGCCTAAAATCCCCAAAGCGCCTAAATGGACTTTGGGGATTTTGCGTTTATTTAATCTTTTTATGTTTCCATAAGACACCTGATTTTAGAAGGCGTGGCACTTTTCCCGTCAGGGCCTGTTTACCCATGACGATTCCGAATCCATCTGATTTTCCGAGTGACCCGAGCATGCCGCGTAATTTGATTTCCGGTAATTTCGGAAGTTTTTTTCCGGCCCATTTCGCTTCAAGGACATCAACGACTTGATCCGCTTGATGCTCTGCGAGCTGTCCGCTTGGTGCATACGGGAGGCTCGCGCAATCACCGATGACGAACAAGTTATCGTATTCCGGAACGTGATGATGCTCCGCTAGTTTAATCCGTCCGCCGCTATCTGCTTCAAATCCGAGGTCACGGACAACTTTGACGGGTTGCGTTCCGGCTGTCCAAATCGTTAAGTTCGTCGGATAGACGTCCTCACCGTTGCGGACATCATCTGCTGTGACGAGGGTGACGTTCGAATTGTTGATGACATCGACGTCATGCTCCTCGAACCATTCCTGAACGTAAGAGGATACTTTATCAGATAAGAACGATAGGACAGATGGACCACGATCGAATAAACGAATCTTCAAGTCCTTGCGACTTTCGTGGAGTTCACTTGCCAGTTCAACACCCGAGAGACCGGCACCGACAATCGAGACCGTCGCGCCGGGCGACAGTCCACAAATCGCTTGATGCGTTTTGCGTGACTCTTCGAGTGTCTGAATGCTATAAGTAAACTCTTGAGCACCCGGTATGTTATGGTATTTATCTTCGCAACCTAATGCGATGATGAGATCGTCATAAAAAAGTTCTGTCCCGTCTTGCAAGAACACAGAATTCGTCTCTGGCGAGATGTTAACGACATGCCCATATTTATATGTGAGATGTTTCCCCTCCGGAAATTCAATCCGGACATCACGATCGGATAATGTACCTGCTGCAAGAGCGTAATACTCGGTCTTTAGTGCGTGATACGGCAATCGATCGACAAGCGTCACGGCGACCTCTTCATCCTTGAAGCGTTCACAAATTCGCATTCCGCCATATCCGCCACCTAAAACGACTAGTTGCTTCATAACTTAAAATCCCCCTTAGTTCCCCTAAATCAGTCTGACCTTGTATAATACGACAAGAGGAAGGTAAATTCCTGCTTAAAGGAGGAAAAAAAGTGAATCCCATTATTGAATTTTGTATCAGTAACTTAGCGGCAGGGACCCAAGTCGTCATGTCACAACTCGAACGCGACCCGAATG
This sequence comes from Exiguobacterium sp. s133, assembly GCF_018618595.1. Taxonomy (NCBI): domain Bacteria; kingdom Bacillati; phylum Bacillota; class Bacilli; order Caryophanales; genus Exiguobacterium; species Exiguobacterium sp. s133. The sequence continues at coordinate 98,304 of NZ_JACSMK010000002.1, read as the reverse complement.
TCGATGTCGTCGAGTATGGTTGTCTTGGCTACTGCGGCATCTGCTCGCTTGACCATTTTTGTCTTGTTGACGGCCAGACCGTCATCGGAGAGACACCGGAAGAACTGTTAGAAAACATCTACGCTAAAATCGAAGAAAATGAACTCTAAAAAAATCCCCCACCTCAAATGAAGTGGGGGATTTTGTCGGTCGGCGGGCGCGCCTAGGACTTATGCAGCTTGTTGACGACGGTTGATCCAAGGTTTTAATTTTAAGAACAGCGGAATGAAGAGTGCTGAGATGAAGAGGGCCTTGATGATGTTGAACGGCAAGATACCAGCGATGATCGTTGTCCATTTGACAGCCGGATCAAGCATGTAGTCCATCCCGAAGAACCAAGCATATGCCGGGAGGATCAAAACATAGTTGAGAATCGCAAGTCCAAGTGCCATGGTAATGGTTCCTGCGACTAAGCCGGTTGCAAGACCTTGCGTTGATTTCTTTTTATGGTAGAACCAGCTGACAGGAAGAATGAAAGCAACACCCGCTGCAAAGTTTGCAAGTTCGCCGACCGGAACACCGCTTCCGCGGAAAATATAATAGAGAACGTTCTTCAATGCTTCGACGATTACACCCGCTACCGGTGAGAACATGATAGCAGCAATCAACGCCGGGACATCACTGAAGTCGATTTTTAAATAGTTCGGTAAAAAGGGTAGTGGGAAGTTGAGTAACATAAGAACAAATGAAATTGAACCTAACATTGAGAGTGTGACCATTTTTTGAGTGCGTTTCATACGAGTAAAATCTCCTTTTTTTCGTTCCTCTCGATGAAGTATTGGCATGACTGCGTCCAAAATAAACCCCCGTTGAATAAGATTCAACAGGGGAGAAGTCCGCAATAAAATAAGCCTATCCGAAATGTGCAAAATCGGAATAAGTCTATATACATGCCGCCATCTTCTCCCATCCAGACTATACTGTCGGCTCCTGAGTCACACAGAATCAGCAAATAGCGCCCTATTCGCTCGCGGGCTTCAGACAAAAGTCTGTTTACCGCCGGTCGGGAATTTCACCCTGCCCTGAAGATGGAACGATTTAATTTTTTTGATACAATTCATTTATACAACGAATTCAAGATAGTTTCAAGCAACTAGGTTTCGAATCTACGTAAAGTTGCGTATACTATAGAAAAAGGGAAGGTGATTACATGATCCAATTAACAGAAGCAGCTGCTCTTCAAGTCAAAGAGATGATGCAACAAGCGCCGGACGATGAAAGAAATCTCCGCATGCTCGTTCAAGGTGGCGGATGCAGTGGTCTCTCCTACGGAATGGGTTTCGATAGCCAAAAGGAGACGGACCTGACATTTGAGCAACATGGCGTCAATGTCATCGTCAATGAAAAAGACTATCCGGTCGTCAAAGGATTAGAAATTGACTATAAACAATCGATGCTTGGTGGCGGATTCACAATCACGAATCCGAATGCAATCGCGACATGCGGCTGCGGGACATCATTCAGAACAGCGACGAACGCCGGGACACCCGGTGGTTGCTAACTCACAACGTGGACCTCAGAGTCCGCGTTTTTTTGTTTTTTCGTGAGATACAGGATTTTAAGAATCGGGTAGAGAAGACAGTAGGGCAACGGAATGAGTACGTCATCATTAAGGAGGACTATCGATGCGAAAAGTGTTGATTTTTGGTGGGACACGTTATTTTGGAAGACGCCTGGCATTACGACTCGCTGACGCCGGCGATGATGTGACGCTCGTCACACGGGGGGAACATACGCCACCTGTCGCGAAGGGCTTGACATTCTTTAAAGGGGACCGGACGTCAAGCAGTACGATGAAAGATTTAGGGAGTCAAAACTGGGATATCATCTACGACAATATTTGTTTTAATCCATATCAAGCAAAACTTGCCGTCGATGCATTCGAAGGAAAGGTCGGACGCTACATCTTAACGTCGACGATGTCCGTCTATGACGGGGGAGGAGCAAATCTTTCAGAGCGGGATTTCAATCCGTTTCTCGGGAAATATGACTTGGAACAGGAACATGATTACGGGGAAGGAAAGCGCCAAGCAGAAAGTTATTTCTTTCAACGGGCGACATTTCCTGTTATCGCCGTTCGCTTCCCGGTCGTCTTAGGACCGGATGATTACACGGAACGTCTCGTCTTCCATGTGAAACGTGCGCTCGCAGGGACTCCTGTGGTGGCTGAAAACCTCTATGCGAAAATGGGATATATCTCAAGCTATGAAGCGGCCTCGTTCCTTGAATGGTGTGGTCGTTCGACGATGACAGGACCAATCAATGCAGCGAGTGACGGGGTGTTATCGATTCAAGATTTGATGGATAAGATTGACCGTGTCGCAGGAACGGAATCAACGTTCGCGACGACGGGCGACGATGAATCACCACTGGCGCCAGAACGTGATTTCTACATGGATACGTCAGCAGCGAAAAAAGCCGGCTATTTATTCCAACACGTCGACGAGTGGCTCGATCGACTCATTGAAGAGGAGGTACGAAATCACAAATGATTACGTTAGTAAAACCGTCCGTCCATCTCGAAACGGAGTATTTAGACTTTTTGGCAGAATGGGAACAATCCGGGGAACCGATTGTCCCGAGTGTCGTCAGCAAAACGTTTTTACCCCTCGCTGACTTTTTAGAGGAGCAGGAACAAGAGGCATTGACGGCTCCAGAGAACTGGGTGACGCACTCGACCTATTGGTTTTACGACGGGAAACAAATCGTCGGTGCTGTGAACTTCCGTCATGACTTAAACGATGGTTTAAAACAAATCGGGGGTCATATCGGATACGGGATTCGGCCGAGCGCCCGGAAGCGCGGTTACGCGACGGAAGGTCTGCGTCAAGCACTTGAAGTCGCAAAAGAACGTGGACTAGAATCGGTCTTGATTACGTGCAGTGCAGACAACATCGCGTCAGGACGTGTCATCGAAGCGAACGGCGGAGAAGAACTGGAGTCATTTATGAAAGAAGACGGGTCACGTGTACGACGATTCAACGTTCCGCTGTCTTAACATCATTCTAATCATCCTACTTTGATTAGGATGATTTTTAATTTGAGGGAGGGGGTTTCGAGATGCAGATACGGCGAGCGACGTTAGACGACGCTGAAGCAATCGCCACCGTCCACGTTTCAGCGTGGCAAGAGACATACCGCGGTATCATTCCTGACGACTACCTCGATCAGTTGTCGACAGAAAAGCGTGCCGCTGCATGGCGGGAATTGTTAGTTGATGGACTTGTTTTTGTTGCTGTCGACGCAAAAGGTTTGATTGGTTTTGCCCACGGCAAGCAAAATCAAACAGAATCGACAGAAGGGGAACTGTCAGCGATCTATTTGTTGCGTTCGTATCAAGGGCGCGGAATCGGTCGCGCCTTAGTCAACCGTGTCGTCCGTCAGTTGGAGGAACATGGTGTTACGTCACTCATCATTGCCGTGCTCGCGGATAATCCGGCCTGCCACTTTTATGAACGACTCGGAGGTATCCGTGTTTCCGGGTGTGTGATCGAACGGGGTGGGAAAGAACTGGAGGAACACCTTTACCGGATTGATTTACCCCTCTCCTTTTCGTAACGAAGGAAGCGGAAATCAGTCGGGTTTCGTTTGGGAAAACTACGAAAAAAGAAGCGTTCCTTCGATTTACACCGAGGAAACGCTTCTTCTTCATGTCCATTAATGATTTTTTACTTTTTCGAACAGGCTTGTCGAGTGTTGTGGATGACGGGCGGACGGATCGACGAGTAGTTTCGCTTGATTGACAGCAATCGGTGCTTCACCGAAGCCGGTCGCAATCAATTTGACACGACCGTCGTACGTCGCGATGTCACCACAGGCAAAGATGCCGGGGATCGCCGTCTCCATTTTCGAATTGACGCGAATCGAATTGCGTTCAAACTCGACTTCCCATTCTTTTAACGGGCCGAGCGACGAAACGAAACCGAAGTTACAGACGACGTCATCTGCCCCGACGACGATGACTTCTTCCGTTTCCGCATGTTTGAACGTCAAAGTTTCGATACTCTCTTCACCGGTAACGGATTCGAGCGTATACGGTGTCATGACATTGACGGATGAGTTGTGGAGCAGTTCGACTGAATGTTCATGTGCACGGAACTTATCGCGACGGTGAACGAGCGTGACGGATTTCGCGATCGGCTCAAGCATCAATGACCAGTCGACAGCGGAATCGCCACCACCGAGTAAGACGACTTGACGATCTTTGAAGCGATCCATTTCATTGACGAAATAGTGCAAGTTACTCGTTTCGAACCGTTCGGCATCGGCAACACCAAGTGGACGGGCGGCGAACGAGCCGTTACCTGCCGTCAAGATGACGGTCTTCGTGAAGTGTTCTCCTTTGTTCGTCACGAGGCGGATGATTCCGTCTTCGAGGCGCTCGTAGGCGACGACCGTTTCTCCGAGGACATACGTCGGGTCGAATTCATTTGCTTGTTCAAGCAAACGATCGACTAAATCCTGAGCTTTGACTTTCGGGAAGCCGGCAATATCATATATATATTTCTCAGGATAAAGCGTCGCCAGTTGCCCACCGAGTTGGGGGAGACTTTCGATGACTTTCGTCTTCATCTGACGCATCCCTGAATAAAACGCGGTGAACAATCCGACTGGACCGCCCCCGATAATCGTGACATCATATGGTTGGTACATCTGATTCCCTCCTATAGTTGGATACTCCTATTATATAGGTAGGAGGGGCGGGTGTTGCAAGTACGGGAAATCTTACATTTTTTTCAGCATTTCTAGAATTTTCTTTTGCAATCCGTCAGAAAAAGTGTTTCAATAAGCTTATAGACATGTGAACATTATTTGAACAAAGTTTTTGAGCATTTATTTGTAATTGAATGTGAAGAAAATCACAACAAAACTACCATTCGTAAGGAGTATCAGAACATGAACACACCTAACATTGTTATTCTTGGAGCCGGCTACGGTGGATTGATCACAGCAGTCAACCTTCAAAAGAAACTTGGCGTCGATCAAGCCAACATCACATTGATCAACAAACATGACTATCATTACCAAACTACTTGGTTACATGAACCTGCGGCAGGTACGATGTCAGCAGAACAAGCGCGCATCTATATCAATGATGTCATCAATCCTTCACGCGTCAAACTCGTTAAAGGGATTGTTGAAAAAGTCGATACGGCAAGCAACACAGTGAAACTTCAAGACGGTGGAGCTGTTCCTTACGATTACGTCGTCGTTGCACTCGGTGGCGTTCCAGAGACTTTCGGAATCAAAGGATTGAAAGAGAACGCTCTAACGATCAGCTCATTGAACAGTGTCCGGAAAATCAAAGAACACATCGACTATTCATTTGCAGAATACAAAACGACTGGTTCAACGGATCGTTCACTTCTGACGATCGTCGTCGGTGGAGCTGGATTTACAGGAATCGAGTTCATGGGTGAGCTCGTCAACCGGATTCCAGAGCTTTGTAAACAATACGATATCCCACGCGAACTCGTGCGTGTCGTCAACATCGAGGCAGCTCCGACTGTCCTTCCTGGATTTGATGCTGATCTCGTCAACTACGCACACAAATGGCTTGAGCGCCAAGGGATCGAGTTCAAACTCGGTAACGGCATCAAGGAATGTGGTCCTGGAACGGTTACGTTTGGTCCACTCCAAGGTGATACAACAGAAACGATTGAAGCGAACACAATCATTTGGACAGGTGGCGTCAGTGGGAACCCGGTCGTTGCGGCATCAGGTTTCGAAGCAATGCGTAACCGTGTTGTCGTTGAGGAAGATCTTCGTGTCCCTGGACATGACAATGTCTTCATGATTGGTGACTGTTCAGCAGTCATGGACCCAAGTTCAAACCGTCCATACCCGCCAACAGCACAAATCGCGACACAACAAGCGCATAAAGTCGCTGAAAACATTTCAGCACTCATCGGTGGACGTGAAACATCTACGTTCACATATGAAAATAAAGGAACAGTCGCATCACTTGGTCATAAAGATGGGATCGGTATGGTCTTCGGTAAGAAGATTTATGGTCGTAACGCATCATTCATGAAAAAAGTCATCGACAACAAACATTTCCTTGAACTGAAGAAAATTGGTCTTGCGATCAAAAAAGGTAAATTCTAAGTTCACCTTTTAGGCAAATGTACACTCGTGCATTTGCCTTTTTTGTCGGTTATACTAGACGAAGAGATTTAAAGGGGGAACATTATGCATATTATCCAAGCCGTGATCGGGAGTGTACTTTATCTCGTCATGTTCTTTAGTATTGGTTTTATCTTAAACATGTTGTTACGTAGCACATGGATTATGCTCGTCTTATATCCGGTCATCATCATCATGATGATTGATAATCAGTCGACGCTTGAATATTTTACGAATGCGAAAAAAGCAATTCCAGCGTTAGGTGATCGAATCATGGGTTTGCAGACAGCGGACGTTACGATGTTTGCGGCAGGACTTGCCGGTATCATCATTGCCGGAATGTCGATTCGTTTCCTGCGTAAAAGTGGTTACCAAATGTTTTAAAGCCTACTTGAGTAAGTAGGCTTTTTTAGTGCGTGGAAACACGTTATAATAAAAACAGTGTCTTTAAAAAATGTGTAAGAGCAGATAGGGTTGAGAGCGAATGGATAAACAAATGTACCACGTTATCAAAGTCTTGAATAATAATGTCGTCATTTGTTCGACTGGTGCAAATCAGGAAGTCATTATCCTCGCAAAAGGGATTGGCTTCGGACGGAAGCCAGGCGATCAACTGACGGATCTTGAAAAATTAGAAAAAGTCTATACCTTGAAGGATAAAGAAGAGCAAGACCAATATAAAGCACTCGTCGGGCATTTAGATGAAAATTTCGTCGCCTTGATGAATGATATCGTCTCGATGATTGAAACGCGGTTCGGTAAGCGCGTTGATGAACATATCCATATCGGACTGACGGATCATTTGACGTTTACGTTCAAGCGGCTCGAACAAGGGATGGAGGTCACGAATCCCTTTTTAGCGGAAACGGAAGCTTTGTATCCGGAAGAATATGCGCTTGCTGAGGAAATCGTTGAATTCATCAGTGCCGAGATGAATTTTTATCTTCCGCCGGCAGAAACAGGATTCATCGCACTCCATATTCATTCGGCGACGAACTTTAAAGATGTGCTCGAAGTCAATCGTCATCATCAACTCGTCGGATTAATTGCGAGTCATATCGAGCAACGGCTAGAAATTAAAATCGATCGAAAATCGTTGGATTATAAGCGTTTAATTCGCCATCTCCGCTCGGCGATTGAAAGGGTTTCCAATGGGGAGTACCTAGAGGCGCCAGAAAAAGTAGAAAAGCTATTGCGTGAAGAATATCCCCTGTGCTATGATACTGCTTGGGAGCTGATGTCCATCATGGAACGTCAGTTGAAGAAAGCGGTACCGCGCGGTGAGGCGACGTATCTTACGATGCATCTGCAACGCTTAGTGCAGTACGATTTAGGTAAATGACCGCACGGACTACGTGTTACTGATACGATCAGGCATGAGTGGGAAGTCGGACAAAATGGTTTATTTCCGTTAGATTCATTTCGCGGAATAAGTGTATTTTGTTCTACAATCCGCTCGTGCCTGATTTTTTTCTGTAAAAATCGGTCGGATGTCTGACTTTTTTCAACCTGTCATTGGTATTATTCATTATTCCTAGATTTTAGATTAAGAGGAGGAAACACACATGTTCAAACAGATTTTCGCTGTTCTTCAACGTGTCGGTAAAGCGTTAATGCTTCCTGTTGCGATTTTGCCAGCTGCCGGGATCTTACTTGGATTCGGTAACGCGATGCAAAATCCGAACTTGACGTCAAAACTCGAGTTCTTAAAAAATGATGCGATCATCAAGGTTGCAAAATTGATGGAAGCAGCCGGGGATATCATCTTCGGTAACTTAGCACTCTTATTCGCGGTCGGTGTCGCGATTGGTTTAGCAGGGGACGGCGCAGCCGGACTTGCAGCAATCGTCGGATTCTTGATCATGAACAAAACGATGAGTGTTTGGCTCGGCGTTACACCAGAAATGGTCGCAAACGGTCAAGGGTACGCAAACGTACTTGGTATTCCGACACTTCAAACAGGTGTCTTCGGTGGTATCATCATCGGTTTACTCGCAGCCTGGGCTTACGGTAAGTATCATAATCTTGAATTGCCGCAGTTCCTCGGATTCTTCGCAGGTAAACGTTTCGTTCCAATCGTTACAGCAGTCGTTTCATTGTTCGCAGGTCTTGTACTTGTCTTCGTATGGCCATTCGCTCAAGACGGGTTGAACTCATTCTCTCACTTCATGATGGAGAAAAACCCGACGCTTGCAGCTTTCGTCTTCGGTCTCATTGAGCGTTCATTGATTCCGTTTGGTCTTCACCATATCTTCTACGCACCGTTCTGGTTCGAATTCGGTTCGTACACGAACGCAGCAGGAGATGTTGTCCGCGGTGACCAAGCAATCTTCTTCGCACAGTTAAAAGACAACGTTGAATTAACAGCTGGTACGTTCATGACTGGTAAATTCCCGTTCATGATGTTCGGTCTTCCAGCAGCAGCACTTGCAATGTACCATGAAGCACGCCCAGAGCGTCGCGCAGTCGTTGGTGGTCTTCTTGGGTCAGCAGCACTTACAGCTTTCTTAACAGGTATCACAGAGCCAATCGAATTCGCATTCTTATTCGTTGCTCCAATCTTGTTCGCAGTACACGCAGTTTTCGCTGGTCTTTCATTCATGACAATGCAACTCTTGAACGTTAAAATCGGGATGACATTCTCTGGTGGATTGATTGACTTCCTTCTCTTCGGTGTCCTTCCAGGACGTACGCAGTGGTGGCTCGTCATCGTCGTCGGTCTTGTTCTTGCAGTCGTTTACTACGTTGGATTCCGTTTCGCAATCCGCAAGTTCAACCTGAAAACACCAGGTCGTGAAGATGAAGTACAAGAAACTTCATTGGCTCAAGGTTCTGAGCTCGCAGCGGGTATCCTTGACGCACTCGGTTCTGAATCAAACATCAAACACCTTGACGCATGTATCACACGTCTTCGTGTTGAAGTTCTCGACAAGTCGAAAGTCGACAAAAACGAATTGAAAAAACTTGGAGCCGCTGGTGTCCTTGAAGTGGGTAACAACGTTCAAGCGATCTACGGACCAAAATCAGATAACATCAAATCTGAGATCCAAGCCGTCATCAATTCACGTAAACAAGAAAAATCAGTTTAAGTCTTTAAGTAAAGTGAGTCTTCCGAAATCGGGAGGCTCATTTTTTTGTGTTTCAAAGAATTGTTGTGATTAGTTTTGCGGGAGAAAGATTCAGGGTATGAACTAAATAGTCTGGTCAAAAAAAGGAGGGAAATCACTGATGTGGAAAAATGTATTCGGAGTGTTGCAACGGATTGGTAAAGCATTGATGTTACCAGTTGCCATCTTGCCGGCAGCAGGGCTTCTACTGGCGTTTGGTACGGCGTTTCAAAACCCGAACCTGACGCAGTATCTGCCTTTTCTCGAAAATGATTCGCTCGTCGTCATCTGGCGTGTCATGCAAGACGCAGGGGATATCATCTTTGCGAACTTAGGATTACTGTTTGCCGTCGGGGTTGCGATTGGTCTTGCGAATGGGGAAGGGGTCGCAGGGCTTGCTGCAATCGTCGGATTCTTGATCATGAACAAGGTTATCAGTTCATTCCTACAAATCACACCGGAAAAAGTTTCGGAAGCGCAACAATCAAGTGACTTATCGTACGCAACTGTATTAGGGATACCGACCTTACAAATGGGGGTATTCGGAGGGATCATAGCGGGGTTAATTGCCGCATATAGCTATAATAAATTCTTTAAAATCAAACTACCGGACTTTCTTGGATTCTTCGCCGGTAAACGGTTCGTACCGATTGCAACAGCGCTATTCAGTTTAGTCGCTGGTTTTGCACTGTCCTTCATCTGGCCGCCGATCGGGAGTGGGATTAACACGTTTTCGAAAACAATCATCGAGTCAAATGAAACGTTATCAGCCTTCATCTTTGGATTAGTCGAACGGTCACTCATTCCATTCGGTCTTCACCATATTTGGTATTCAAGTTTTTGGTTCCAATTTGGTGAGTATACGGATAAAGCAGGCACGGTTATCAACGGGGACCAGCGAATTTTCTTCGCTCAGTTAAAAGATGGTGTTCCGTTCACGGCCGGGACGTATATGACCGGGAAATATCCGTTCATGATGTTCGGACTTCCGGCAGCTTGTCTCGCGATGTATCATACGGTTGCGAAAGATCGTCGTAAAGCAGTTGAAGGACTCTACTTCTCTGCTGCTTTAACATCGTTCCTGACAGGGATTACGGAACCAGTCGAGTTTTCATTCGTGTTCGTGGCACCGTTATTGTTTGCAGTCCACGCTGTTTTTGCAGGATTGTCATTTATGATCATGGACATCTTGAACGTTAAAATCGGGATGACCTTCTCAGGTGGATTAATTGACTACACCTTATTCGGAATCTTACCGAACAGGACCGCCTGGTGGCTCGTTATACCGGTTGGTTTAGTCTTCGCCGTCATTTATTACTTCGGATTCCGTTTTGTGATCACGAAGTTTGATTTAAAAATTCCAGGACGTGAAGCAATTAAGGAAGGGGCGGCAACAGCTGGTGCGACGGCTGGTGAGCTCCCATATGAGATTCTGCAAGCGTTTGGTGGACCATCGAATATCAAACATCTCGATGCGTGTATCACACGTCTGCGGATTACCGTTAATGATAAATCGGGTGTCAACAAGGATCGTCTGAAAGAACTTGGCGCAGCTGGTGTATTAGAAGTTGGCGATAATGTCCAAGCCATCTTCGGTCCGAAATCAGATGGCATCAAGACGGAAATGGCAGAAATCATGAACGATCCAAATTATCAACCACCTGAAAAACCAGAAGCTGACCCGATTCCGCAAGTTCCGACTGGAGCTGAGTCACGTGGGGAAGAACGGGAAGACTTAGCAGGATCAGGTGGAGAGTATGTACCAAGTGACGGATACGTCTCACCGCTGAGCGGAACGATTCGTTCGCTTGATGATGTACCAGATCAAGTCTTCTCTGGCCGGATGATGGGGGACGGGTATGCAATCGAACCAACTGAAGGTTATGTTGTTTCTCCAGTGTCCGGTGAAATCACGACCTTCTTCCCAACGAAACACGCGATTGGAATCCTGGCCGATAATGGTGATGAGATTTTAATTCACATCGGAATCGATACGGTTTCACTCGAAGGAAAAGGTTTTGAAGCACTCGCGAAAGCGGGAGATCGTGTTGAGCCAGGAACACCACTGCTGAACGTCGATCTCGAACAAATTCGACCGCTTGTGCCGTCACTCTTAACGCCGATCATTGTCACGAACAGTGGTGACCGGAAAGTAACGGTTGATATTGGCCGGACGGTTGAAGCAGGAGAGAAAGTCACGTATGAGATTAAATGACGTCATTTAAAAAATAATGGGACCTCGAAATCGTATTCGACGAAATTGTCGGATACGATTTTTTTGTAGTCCAAAACATTCAGTAATGAGAATTTGCACATATGATGATACAATGAGTAAGCTATTATGAAGATTAGCTATATTTTAAGAAAGAGGTGAGTCGATGGCTTCGACTACAACAGAAACAAAGACAAAGACGAATTATGTCGTTCTTGGATTATTGATCGGGATTTTAGTAGCGGCGATGGACAATACAATCGTTGCAACAGCAATGCCGACGATTGTCAGTGAACTGAATGGTTTTGATCAATATGCCTGGGTCACGTCCGCTTACATGATCGCGACGGTCGCGGGGATGCCAATTTTCGGTAAGTTAAGTGACATGTATGGGCGGAAACGATTTTTCTTATTCGGTATGTTGCTCTTCATCGCAGGGAGTATCCTGTGTGGTGTCGCAGATTCGATTACAGAGTTATCGATTTATCGTGCCGTTCAAGGACTAGGTGGCGGTGCCTTGATGCCGATTGCTTTTACGATCATTTTTGATATTTTCCCACCAGAAAAACGAGGGAAAGTCAGTGGCTTGTTCGGAGCAGTCTTCGGGATTTCAAGTATTTTCGGACCATTGCTTGGAGCCGTTTTGACGGACGCAATTAACTGGCGCTGGGTGTTTTATATCAACATTCCACTTGGTTTAATTGCATTGGCGCTCGTTTCATTTTTCTATAAAGAATCACCGATTCACCGGACTCAAAAAATTGATTATGCGGGTGCCGCGACATTGGTCGCTGGATTAGTCACGTTCCTGCTCGGGCTTGAACTCGGTGGGAAAGAGTACGCGTGGAGTTCACCACAAATTCTTGGATTATTTGGCGCATCACTCGCGTTGTTCATTCTCTTCGGTCTGATTGAACGCCGGGCGGCTGATCCGGTCATTACGTTCAGTCTGTTCAGTCGCCGCCTGTTCGCAGCGACGCAAGGGGTCGCATTCTTTTATGGATTCGTCTTCATCTCAGCAAGTGTCTTCATTCCGATTTTCGTCCAAGGTGTCTTTGGCGGCAGTGCGACGAACTCAGGTCTGATCTTGATGCCGATGTTGATTGCTTCAGTAGTTTCGGCGCAACTCGGAGGACGTCTCCCGAATAAATACGGGTTCCGAAATGTCATGATGCTCTCGGCCGTGTTCTTTGTTCTTGGTGTTTATTTATTAAGTACGATGTCACTTGAGACGACACGGACTGCCGTTACGATTTATATGATCATCTTAGGTTTTGGTGTCGGCTTCAGTTTCTCTTTATTGAATCTTGCAAGCATCAATGGCATCGAGATGAAACGTCGTGGTGCGGCGACATCGATGGGCTCGACGTTCCGGACAATCGGGATGACACTTGGTGTAACGATTCTCGGAATCGTTCAATCACGGACGTTTACGTCATCTGTTAGTGAGCAATTACCTGGCGGCAGCGCACCGGACGGTGGACAGTTCCCGACAGCAGCAGCATTTGCGAAGATGCCACCGGAAGTGGCGACAGCGATTAAAACAGCACTTGCAGATTCGATTTCCTCTGTTTATATGTGGGCGTTGATTCCAGCGATACTGGGTGTCATCTTCGTGTTCTTCATGGGTAATGAACGACCAATCTTAAAAGAAGAACAAGGCGATCGACCACAAACGAAACAAGCATAATTCAAGTCATTTTTGATAGGAAAGAGACTGACGTAAAAGGAATCACTCTTTCACACGCGTGTTTTTCTCCAACAGGAAACAGGATACGCTCTCCTGTGGGAGTCGAATAAAACGAGTGCATACTTTTCCTTTTCGATGTGCGGCTTAGATACACATCAGTCAGGACCGAGAAGAATAGATATCGAAAACGCCAATGAGTCCGTATGTGAAAGACGGAATCATCGGCGTTTTTTTGCGTACAGGGCGGAACGTTCATCCTCGACTCCTATGGGAAAAGGAAGCGCGATCAGCGCTTCCGTCAGGAATAGGGAAGACCCGGCATGACCGCATGAAACGCGGGTTGCTGCGGCTTACATTCCGCCCGTGGAAAGCGAGGATGTCGGAACCGTCCGTCACTAAGACTGATGTTAGAGTAACTTTGGAGTCAGCCCTTTTTTTGTATTCAAGAAATCGAGGCTTCTACAGGAAGCGCACAGATGAATATTAGCTTTTGAACTAGGGTGTAGGAAAAGCGACATTGGGCAACATGTTTTATGTAGACGAGTCGAGATGGGGAAGCGCGGTCAGGGCAGGCCATACCTATAAAAACTTTTTAATCTTCATAAGGGTTAGTCTACAGTCTGTATAAATAACAGTTCCTTTTGACGCGACAAAAAAACACGCCCCGAGATGGGACGTGTCCGAAAAAATTATTTTTTAATATCGAATGTCGTGCTGAGGAAGTTGACGACGTCTTCGGCTGTATCCATGTCGAGGACTTGCTCAACGATTGCTTCACACTCTGTTTTGTTCAGGCGCGTCATCAAGCTGCGTGCGCGAAGGACAGAAGAAGCAGACATTGAGAATTCGTCGAGTCCGAGTCCGAGGAGGATTGGGAGTGCGAGTTCTTCTCCCGCCATCTCACCACACATGCCGACCCATTTACCGGCTTTGTGTGCTTCTGTGATGACGTTGTTCAAGAGGTTCAAGATGGCAGGATTGAACGGTTGGTAGAGATACGAAACTTTTTCGTTCATCCGGTCTGCCGCCATTGTGTATTGAATCAAGTCGTTTGTTCCGACAGAGAAGAAGTCGACTTCTTTCGCGAATTGTTTCGCCATGACTGCTGTCGCCGGAATTTCGACCATCATTCCGACTTCGATGTCGTCAGAAACCGTTACACCTTCACCTTGAAGGTTCGCTTTTTCTTCAAGAAGTAACGCTTTTGCTGCACGGAATTCTTCGAGTGTTGCAATCATCGGGAACATGACAGCAAGTTTGCCGTATGCACTTGCACGAAGCAACGCACGAAGTTGTGTCCGGAACAAGTCAGTTTGGTCCAGGCAAAGACGAATTGCACGGTAACCAAGGAACGGGTTCATTTCGTGTGGAAGGTCAAGGTATGAAAGTTCTTTATCCCCACCGATATCAAGTGTCCGGATGACAACTTTTTTATCGCCCATCGACTCGAGAACTGTTTTGTATGCTGTGAATTGCTCATCTTCCGTCGGGAACGTTTCCGCATCCATGTAGAGGAACTCAGTCCGGTAGAGACCGACTGCTTCCGCACCGTTTTCAAGTACACCTTTGACATCGTTTGGTGTTCCGATGTTTGCTGCAAGCTCGACGTGATGACCGTCTGCTGTAACTGTTTTTTCGTTTTTGAGTTTTTTCCATTCTTCTTTTTGAGCGATATATGCTGAGCGTTTTTCTTCGTACTCTGCGATTTGTTCGCTTGAAGGGTTGACGATGACATCGCCTTCCGCTCCGTCAAGAATCAAGAAATCACCGTGTTTGACTTCAGTCAAGACGACTTTTGTCCCGACGACTGCTGGAATTTCAAGAGAACGTGACATGATCGCCGAGTGCGAAGTCCGTCCACCGATGTTCGTCGCAAAACCTTTTGCGTACTTCCGGTTGAGTTGGGCAGTGTCTGATGGTGTTAAGTCTTCTGCAATGATAATGACTTCTTCGTTGATTTGTGCAGGTGTGACGAATGTAATACCGAGAAGATGTGCCATTGTCCGTTTTGTTACGTCACGGACATCAGCTGCACGTTCGCGCATGTACTCGTTGTCCATCGATTCAAAGATTGTCACCATCATTTGTGAGACTTCGTCGAGTGCTTGCGCTGCGTTCGTTTTGTCCTCGTCGATTTTTGCGTTGACTTGGCTGACGATTTCAGGATCTTCGAGGATCAACAAGTGAGCTGAGAAGATTTCTGCTTTGTCTGCACCGAGTTCTTTTAATGTGTTCTCACGGATGATTTCGAGTTCACCTTTTGATTGAGCGATCGCTGCCTGGAACCGTTCTTTTTCAGCCGCTGAATCCTCGATTTTATTGTTTGGAATGTCAAAGACAGGTGTTTCCATCACGAATGCCTTTGCAATCGCGATCCCTGCAGAAGCGCCAATTCCCTTGATATGTTGTGCCATGTGCATTACCCTCTTTTCAGTAAGTTTTTTTCGCCGCAACGACGTCGTTTCTCTGCTATCTATAGATACCCATAAACGCATCTCTCTTAACGGGTCGACTGCGAACTCTCCCTTTGAATGAAAACGTAGACATTTCTGTCGTTACCAAAATGAACGTTTCTATGAAGTGCCTGTACTTTTCACCTGTTAATCCTATCACATTGTGAAACGGGCAACAATTGTTTGGAGCCGTGCATTTCGACAAATTACCGAACGTCAAAAATGAGAGCGTTTTCAAGCTGCGTGATGGCTATCAGTTGGAAAATGGCGCAAAACACTTCATACTTATTAGTAACACTAAAGGGGGATTTTTAAGATGCGATTAAAACAAGTAGATCAGCAAGCAGACATCGAAGTACTCGTCGTCGGTATCTCAGGAAATGCACAAATGGAAGAACGGATTCAGGCACTTTATCCGGAGCGGTTTGATGAGTGGGTCCGCGGTGGAGATATTTCGACGAAACAAGGCGAACTCCGGTTATTGCCGACGTTGACGGGGACGATTGCCCGTGTGTTATTTGTCGGTCTTGGTAAAGCGGACCGTCTATCTCAAGATGAGTTACGTCGACTGTTAGGAAAAGCCGCCCAATTTTTAAAAGTCCGGAAGCTATCGAACGTCACGGTTGATGCTGCGACATTCCCGGGGAAACCTGTCGAGTTGATCGCTGAGACGTTTGCACTTGCTACATATGACGTCAAACACTACAAAACAGGTCCAAGCGTTTCGTACGAACTCGATTTGACGATTTGGTCCGATGAAGGGGAACAAGAAGCAGTACGCGGGCATGCCCTCGCTGAAGCAACGAACTTAGCCCGTCGTCTCGTCACGATGCCTGGGAACATCCTGACGGCGCCGGCACTCGCTGACGAAGCTCGTTTCATTGCGGAACGTCATGGACATGCGTTAAAAGTCATTGAAAAAGAAGAAATGGAAGCACTCGGCATGGGGGCGATGCTTGCCGTCAATCAAGGCTCGACAATCCCGCCGAAAATGATCGTCCTCGAATATAAAGGGGCGGGTGATGCAGCACCAATCGCCGTCGTCGGAAAAGGTGTCACGTTCGATACAGGTGGTTACTCGATTAAACCAAAAGACGGTATCGTCGGCATGAAGGGGGACATGGGTGGTGCAGCAGCCGTCCTCGGCTTATTCGAAGCCCTCGGTCAACTCAAGCCGAACGTCAACATCCTTGGAGTGATTCCGGCAACGGACAATATGATTTCAGGTGATGCCTTCAAGCCGGATGATGTCATTACATCGATGGCTGGAAAAACGATTGAAGTCTTGAATACGGATGCGGAAGGGCGTCTCGTCTTAGCGGACGCTGTCACCTATGCAAAAGAATACAATCCGAAAATGATTATTGATCTCGCGACATTGACGGGTGGAGTGCTCGTTGCGCTCGGGACAGAAATCACGGGTGCCTTAACGAACGACCAAGCTTTGTACAGCCGTTTTGAAACCATCACAAAAGAGACGAACGAGATGATTTGGCAGATGCCGTACGTCGATCAATTCATTAAACAAGTGCGCCGGTCGGAAGTCGCTGATTTAAATAACTCACCGGGACGGATGGGACACATGATCTTTGGCGGAGCGTTCGTTGGTGAATTCGTCGGGAAAACGCCATGGCTCCATCTTGATATCGCCGGAACATCAGAGCAAAAATCAGCATCGGAGCTTGGTCCGAAAGGTGCGACAGGTGTCATGGTGCGAAGTCTTTACCGGTTCGCTGAACAAGAAGGATGAGATGGCTGAACGTCCTCTTACTCATCATGACGGTGCTCAGCATCGTCTGGTATGTAGAGTCGGGTTCACGCGTTTCGCTAGCGTGGGCTACGTTTTTAGGAGTCTTCACGGTCTTGTCATTACTGAAGGTGCTACGGGAGAAAACGAATGCGCGTCACCGGGATTGACGCGGCAAAAGCCGGCTGGGTCGCTGTCTCGATTGAAGAGGGTCAGTTTTCCTATCAAATCGTCGAACACCTCAATCAACTCGAAAATAGCGACGTGCTCTACATCGACATGCCGATCGGGCTTGAAACAGACACAAGACGAACCGTCGATCAGCTGTTACGAAATGAGCTGAAGCCGGGGCGGACGAGCAGCGTCTTCAATGCACCATTAGTGTCGGCGCTTGATGCATGTGACTATGCCACCGCGAACGCGCAGTCAAAACAAGCGGCAGGACTTGGCTTATCAAAACAAGCCTGGTACTTGTTACCGAAGATTCAGGAAGCGCGTAGTTATTACCGGGACGGGATGTACGAGTCGCATCCGGAAGTTTGTTTTGCTCGCTTGACCGGTCACCCGGCCCGCCATAACAAAAAGACGGTCCAGGGGATAAAGGAGCGGACAGAATTGTTACGACAGTTCGCATGTCCTGCTTTTTGGGAACAATCCGTCAAAGGGGTTGCGACTGACGACTGGATTGATGCCTGTCTGCTTGCCGTCGCGGCGACTTGTCCGGTGGAATATCTCCCGAACCATCGACCGGTTGATGCGACGGGTCATCCCTTATATGCGGCAGCACCTAAAAAATCACCCTCACCGGAATGGTGTGGGTGATCCTTTAATAAAGTCCCATAAATAATGAAAGATTTGTGCATTATATAACGCTTTGATGATGACGGCGACGAGCGGTCCGAGAATCAGACCAAAGACCCCGAAAAATTTAATCCCGACGAACAAGGCAATCAGTGCCGTAATCGGCTGGATGCCGATATTGTCACCGACGATTTTCGGTTCCATGATATTACGCTGCAAAATGACGACTGCATACAGAATACCAAGTCCGATCGCAAGTCCCGTATCTCCTGTGATGATCGAGTAAGCAATCCACGGTAAAAAGACAGACCCTGTACCTAGATACGGCAAGATGTCAAAGAAAGCGGCAATAAAAGCAATCGCAAACGGATGATCGACACCGAGAACCAAAAGACCGATTAAGACGATGAAAAATGTAATCGTAATCAATGTCAATTGGGCTTTGATGTAGCCGAACAGGGCGGACCGAAGACTCGAAACGACCGTTTCTGCACGTGCGAACCAGGGGAACATCTCATACTGTTTCATCCTGATTTCATATTTGTGCCAGTCTTTCGCGAGGAAAAACCAGGCGAGCAGAACGATGACGAGAATCAAGGCGATTGAAGGTAAGGTCGCTAACACACTTTGCAACATCGTGGCGATACTTTTAGATCCCTCGCCGATGAAGCTTGCAAGTGAGCTTCCGAGTGATTCGATACTGTTTTGAACCGTATTCTGTTGTGACGGACCGAGTGACCGGAGCGCTTCCGAAGCGTCGTTCCACATCGGGGCCAATTTGTCATTGTAGAGCTTTTGGAAGTAGAGACTGAGTTCCTGAATTTGGTCCGGGAGTTGATTGGCGACGAAGACGAGTCCTCGAATCAGTTGCATGACAATCAAGACGAGTGAACCAATCAAAAGACCGCTCATTAAGATGATGGACAATAACGCACCCCAACCACGGTTGAGTCGAAGACGTTTTTGGAAAAAGTCGACAAGCGGACGACTGAGTAGGGCTAATAAAAATGCGAAGACGAACGGATACATCAACGAAGACAGGCGGATGATGATAAAACCTGTGAGAAACAAGGCGAGTATGACACCGATGAAACGAGCCAATTGCCAAAGACGTTCAGTCGACACGAGCAACACCTCTTATATATATGTAATACCATCATCATAGCATGTTAAGGAACGAGAACGTAGTTCAAACAGAGGAGGAATTTCGATGAAACGAAAAGAAGTGGGACTAATGGTTTCCTTGGCGATCGCAAGTGGTGTAGCCGTCCGTGAATGGCGTAAAAACCGAAAATTTACTGAGCAGTATCAACGACAAACGCAGCAGCAGTTGATTAAAGAAATGATGGAGGTCGAGACGGATGCAGGAGATGATTCTACTTCAACAAAAAGTCGATGAGACGATTCGAGCGTTAGGTGGTTATTTTCGTCCGCTCTCTGGCCTCGCGCGCTTGATTGAAGAAGTCGGGGAAGTGGGAGAAGCGTTAGAAAAAGAGGACACGACGTTACTTTGTGCCGAACTCGTCGACGTGTTAATGATTTCAACATGTCTGTCAAACCAATACGTGACCGATTTAGCCTCGGAGCATCAGCAGTTGAAAACAGAACGGGACGAAGCGGATGCCTCGTTTTACCGACTCGTTCATGAAGCAGGTCAGGTCGCCCGGGTCATGAACGGCTACGAAGGAGACAAGCCACCGAAAAAGACAGATGCAACGCTTACGGTCGGTACGTCACTCGCCCGTCTGCAGCGCGAGTTGTTCCGGTTTGCCCGTCCATTAGGTCTTGATTTGTTAAAAGAAATCGATCGGACGAATGAAAAGAACCTCGTGCGTGACAGTAAGCGTTTCGCACTGACACGAGACCCCATTACGGAGGCGACGATTGATCATTACCGGAGTGCGACCGGCAGTGAGGAGCGACTCTGGGGTGCGCCGGTGTATGAAGCGGAACGTTCCTTAGAAGAGAACATCCAACAGGCACTACCGTCGTTGCGACGCTTTTTACGGTGTGCTCGTAATGAGGGAATCGAGGCATTTGTTCTGGAAGCACCGATTGAGCGAAGTGATCAATTGGTCGCTGTCAAAGAACAAGCAGAAGAAATCGGACGGATCATCAAGGAACAAACCCCTTTGTCCTTTAAAGAAGCCCCGTACCGAATCGATGTATATGCTTCACAGTTAGGGCCGGTGTCACCGTTTCACTCAGAGGACGAACACCGGATGTTTTTGTTGCTTTATATTGATGCGTAATTAGAAAATGACGCTAAAAAGCGAACCGCCTCGTAAGGTGGTTCGCTTTTTGTGTGTTGAAAGAAAACGGTCGGGAAAATCATGTCAGACGATCAGCAACTGCCGTTCGTTGTTCAAGTTGTTGCATGAAGCGAGAAATACGATGGATGGCTTCTTGCAGTTGTTCGATTGAACTGGCATAGCTTGCGCGAACATAACCTTCACCACTCGCCCCGAAGACGGAACCAGGAACGACGGCAACACGTTCTGCTAGTAACAGTTGTTCTGCAAAGGCTTCACTCGTCAAACCCGTATCTCCGATGTATGGAAAGGCATAGAAGGCGCCCCCGGGTGAATGAGTCGGGAGACCGGCTTCATTCAAAGCTTTGACGAAGTAGTTACGACGTTGGCGATAACTACGGACCATGTCAGGAACCGTCTTGTGGCGTGAACGGAGTGCTTCGATCCCAGCGAATTGGACGAGCGTCGGTGCACACATCATGCCGTACTGATGGACTTTCAGCATACACGCCGTGATTTCTTTTGGCGCACAGGTAAAACCGAGACGCCAACCTGTCATCGCAAAGGCTTTTGAGAAACCATTGATGACAATCGTGCGCTCCCGCATTCCAGGTAACGTCGCGAAGCACGTCGCCTCTTCCTCATACGACAACTCTGCATAGATTTCGTCACTGATGACATATAAATCATGTTTGTTTGCGAGGAGGGCGAGATCTGCGAGTTGATCGCACGTCATGACAGAACCGGTCGGGTTGGACGGAAAACAAAAAATGATGGCCTTCGTCCGTGCCGTGATCTTGGCTTCAATCGTCTCAGGAAGAATGGCGAAGCCGTCTTCCGGGCGACAGGCAGCAGCAACAGGAATTCCGCCTGCGAGCTCAATTAAAGGCGCGTACGAGACAAATGCCGGTTCGACGACGATGACCTCGTCACCAGGATTAATCAGCGTCCGAAAAGCTAAGTCAAGTCCTTCGGATGCACCGGTCGTGACGATGATTTCGTCTTCGACTTGATACTCGATTGCAAATTTTTCGTGCATATAGTTTCGGATTTCTTGCCGTAACTCGACTAAACCGGCATTGGCGCTATATGCCGTATACCCTTGCTCGAGTGCTGCGAAGCTTGCTTCCCGGACGTTCCACGGGGTGACGAAGTCGGGTTCGCCGACGCCGAGCGAGATGACATCTTCCATTGAACCGGCTAAGTCGAAGAAGCGACGGATGCCGGATGGTGCTAATTGTTCGACGCGTTCAGAAAGTGACTTCATGGAGACACCTTCAATCGTTTATCGCCGTCATCCTGACTGAAGAGGACACCATCGTGTTTGTATGTCTTCAAACGGAAATGGGTCGTCGTCGAAATGACGGAATCGAGTGTCGATAGTTTTTCCGAGACGAATTGCGAGACTTCCTGAAGCGACTTTCCGTCAAGGACGACTTGTAAGTCGTAAGCACCTGACATCAAGTAGAGCGACGTGACTTCCGGGAAACGATGAATCCGTTCTGCGACTTCATCAAAGCCGCGGCCCCGTTTCGGTGTAACTTTGACATCGATGAATGCCGTGACGCCATGGTGGGAATTGATTTTTTGCCAATCGATGACTGCCGTATAACCTAACAAGACACCATCTTGTTTAAAACGGGCAATCGAGTCGATGACTTCGTCGACTGGCAGGTCGAGCATTTGAGCAGCGAGTGTCGAATCGACAGGACCACTTTGTGATAGTAACTCTAAGAGTTCTAATTGTTTTTCTGTATACACGGGATTCACTCGCTTTCTGTCAATTGTCCGTCAAACGTCCGGCGTGTCTCACGTAACCGGGCACGGCGTTCAGACTGAACAATATGAAAATTTTTCATTTCGGTCGTTGGCAACTCGTGTTTAGCGACGAGACGGTCGAAGTAGACTTTTCGTGCCGCATCTTGCTGAGCGGATTGATGATTACCGGACGGATTAAAGGCATAGAGGACCGTCGCGCGTGCTGGATGAAGCACGAGGTGGTCCTTCCCGACACGGAGAATCCAGTCCCAGTCCCAGTAGTTGAAGACGTCTTCATCAAACGTACCAAGTGTTTGGTGAAGTGATTTGCGATACATTGATCCGGATGGGATGAACGTCGAGTCTTGCTTCATCGCGTCACGGTCATATGGATAGGCGAATGGCTCCGTATCGATGACGGTCCGGCGTCCATTCTCCCAGCGATACGTAAAGAGTTCGGCATCTGCATACGTCAAGTCTGCCCCGGCTTCTAAATCGCCGAGCGATTCCTCGATATGAGAAGGCAACAATAAATCATCATCATCATGGAGCAAGATGAATTGACCGTTCGCGATTGTCACGCCGTGGTTGCGAGCCCGGACGTGATGATTTTCAGGTAAGTCGACATGGATAAGTGTTAAGCGGTCTTCAAAAGCACGTACGACGGGAATAATCGAGTCGCCGTTGTTGTTCAAAAGAATCACTTCGAAATCTTGATAGTATTGACGGGTCAATGCTTCGAGCGCCTCAGATAACTCACGTGGGCGATTGTACGTCGGGATGATGACAGATACCATTGGCATGAGAATCGGCTCCTTCAACAAAGACACCTGCAACATCCAGGTGTCTTCATGTATTCCTTACATCTGTTCTTCGATAACTGGAAGTAATTCATTCCATTCAGCGGCTGGTTCTTTCGTTACTGTGACAAAATCACCGTAAGCGAAGAGGTTATCGATGCCATCGATCGTAATCAATGCTGCGAGTAATGCGTCCTCTGGTGTATCGTCTTTTTTGACACTCGTACTTTTTGAGCCGAAACGGTCTCCGTCGAGCGTGATTTTTACTGAGTTCGGGTTTGGTGTGTAGTCTACTTGCATAATAAGTCTCCTTTCAAAGTTCACACGAATCTTCGCACAAAAGTAAATTCGTTGCGAGTGTTGTTAGTTCCTGCTGATCGGGTTGTTCCCCAAACGATTCTTCAAATATTTCACCAATTGCTAGTGCAAGTGGGCTTACTTGATCGTGAATCGTTAATAGCACTAGTATAGCAGACATTTCCGTTGGATAATTTCCTGACCCTAGGAGAAAAGGATCATATTTATTTAAAAGTTCTTCTGAACTCAAAACGCGTTCAACTCCTTATCTCAATATATCTCAAAAGGCGGTGGTCTGCGTTTTTAAATTTGTTTGACCTGATTTTTAATGCAAGGGGTTATTTTTTACTGATTCAGTGATAACCTATATCTTGTACATAAATAGGTTTAAAAACGCTTAAAACGTCTATATATAGAGTGACACTTTAATAGTTCTTTCTATATGTAGGACGTCTTTTTTTAGTTTAGCGCATTTTTTACTGTAATGCGAACCTGTTTAACGATAGAGAATGGGAGTGGTTCATAGTGGCATCTCCACTGAATACAGCACGCATCTATAAGGGTGCAATGACAATAGAAGATGTATATCTCGTGATTCGACAAGTGACAGCGTCTTATCCAGAACTCGACATCGAACGTTATACAGAACGCGCGATTCGGGCGCTCGAAGGGAAAACGCTCCAGGCCGATCAAGTTTACGAACTTTTGACGATGCATGCGCTCGACATGTTAAAAGCAGAGGAACCGAACTGGACGTTCGTCGCGACGGCAACGTACTTAAATCGTCTTTATCTCGAGGCAAGTGAAAATCGTGGATATGTAGCAGATGAACGTTATGGATCGCTTTACACGTTGATTGAAAAGCTCACTGAAATTGGTATTTTCACACCACATTTACTTTCAGCCTACACGAAGGATGAAATCGAAGAACTCGCTGCGACAATCGATCCTTCACGCGACCAACTCTTCACATACATTGGTCTCCGGACGTTAGCGGATCGTTATCTTGCCCGGGATCACGTGAAAAAATTATATGAACTACCGCAAGAACGCTTCATGATTATCGCGATGACGTTGATGCAGACAGAACCGAAAGAACGCCGGGTCGAGCTCGTCAAAGAATCGTACTGGGCTTTGTCGAACCTCTACATGACGGTTGCGACGCCAACGCTTTCGAATGCCGGGAAATCATACGGACAGTTATCGTCTTGTTTCATCGATACGGTAGATGATTCACTCCGGGGGATTTACGACTCGAATACGGACGTTGCGACACTCTCAAAAGGCGGCGGCGGAATCGGCGTCTACATGGGTAAAATTCGTTCGCGCGGATCAGACATTAAAGGATTCAAAGGTGTTTCGAGTGGTGTCATTCCCTGGATGAAACAGTTGAACAACACAGCAGTCAGTGTCGATCAGCTCGGTATGCGTCAAGGTTCAATTGCGGTCTATCTCGACATTTGGCATAAAGATATCCTCGAGTTCCTCGATGCGAAACTCAACAACGGGGACGAGCGATTGCGGACACATGATCTCTTTACGGGCGTGAGTTTGCCGGACCACTTCATGCGTACGGTTGAAGCGCGTGGCGATTGGTATTTATTCGATCCACACGAAATCCGGACGGTGATGGGCTTTAGTCTTGAAGATCATTTCGATGAGACGGAACAAGGGGGCAGCTTCACTGAAAAGTATGAAGCCTGTGTCAACGAACCGCGTCTCAGCCGGACGAAAGTTTCGGCGATCGATCTCGTCAAACGCTACATGCGTTCGCAACTCGAGACCGGAACACCGTACATGTTCTTCCGTGACGCGGTAAACCGTGCCAATCCGAACAAGCATGCCGGCATGATCTATTCGTCAAACCTCTGCTCGGAAATCATGCAAAACATGAGTCCGACGACGGTGACGGAAGAATACACGGAAGATGGAAAAATCATCATTACGAAAACACCGGGTGATTTCGTCGTCTGTAATTTATCTTCGATCGCCCTCGCGCGCGCCGTTCGTTCGGATGTCCTCGAACGGTTGATTCCGATTCAGATGCGGATGCTCGACAACGTCATCGATTTGAATACGATTGACGTCCCGCAAGCACAAATCACGAACCAAAAATACCGTGCCGTCGGTCTCGGGACGTTCGGTTGGCACCATCTGCTTGCACTCGAAGGGATTCGCTGGGAATCGGTCGAAGCCGTCCAGTATGCGGATCGTCTTTACGAAAAAATCGCTTATTTGACGATTGATGCATCGATGCAACTTGCGAAAGAAAAAGGGGCATACCGTTTATTCGAAGGATCAGAATGGCAAACAGGTGAATACATCAAACGTCGTCACTATAAATCAACTGCCGCGCTGAACTGGGATCGTCTCCAAGCAGATATCACAGAGCATGGTATGCGAAACGCCTACCTGATGGCAGTCGCACCGAACTCGTCGACAGCAATCATCGCCGGTAGTACGGCATCGATTGATCCAATCTATAAAAAAGTCTACGCAGAAGAAAAGAAAAACTACAAGATTCCTGTGACGGTTCCGGATTTGACGCCGGATACGAACTGGTTCTATAAATCAGCATTTGAGATTGATCAACTGTGGAGCATTCGTCAAAATGCATCACGTCAACGTCATATCGACCAAGCGATCAGTTTTAATCTCTATGTCAAAAACAACGTCAAAGCGACTGAATTACTCGAGATGCACATGGAAGCATGGCAACTCGGGATGAAGACGATTTATTATACACGTTCGACAACCGTCGAAATCGATGAATGTGAGTCGTGTTCGTCATAAGAGAGGAGACGATATCATGAAGGCAGCAATCGTATATGCGTCAATGAGCGGTAACACAGAGGAGGTTGCGGAACTGATTGCGAAAGCCTGTTCCGACATGCACGTCGAACCAACGATGATGTTCGCTGATGATGTGACGACATATCAATTAGCACCTTATGATATCGTCTATTTTGGTTCTTACACATGGGGCGACGGTCAATTACCGGATGAAATGCGTGACTGCCTGAAGCTTGTCTTAAAGGAAAGTCCGCACAAAATTCCGCAAGCTGCCGTCTTCGGTACGGGCGATAAGATGTTCGTCAAGTACTGCCGCGCCGTTGATGAAATGGCCTACCATCTCGCGAAATTTGGTGTGCCGCTCGCCGGTGAACTGTTAAAAATCGAACAGTCACCACGGAATCGTCCGCATACCGTCAAAGAATGGACGAAACGAACGATCCTGCAATTACAGCAAGAAGGAGTCGAACAACATGGAACAGTTACAAAAGATCAAACTGCTTGATGCCCGCCATCCGAATCGTGCGACAGCGATTATCGGTGGGGAGACGAGTTCAATCGTCAACTGGAACGATATCGCCTATCCGCAGTTTTATTCAATCTATAAACAGCTTTTGTCGAACTTTTGGATTCCGGATGAGATTTCGATGTCAAAAGACATGCAACAGTGGAACCAGTTGAGTGAGCGAGAACAAGATGCGTTTGAACGGATCATCGGTCTGCTATCAATCTTAGACTCGGTCCAAACGCGTTACATCCTAGAGTCGGCGATGTTCACGTCAGATGCATCGATTCATGCAATTCTTGCGATCATCGCGCAACAGGAAGTCGTCCATAACCAGTCGTACAGCTATGTCTTATCGAGTCTCGTTCCACTTTCGGAACAAAACCGGATTTTCGATATCGCAAAAGATGACGATATGGTCATGAAGCGGAATGCCTTTATTCTTGATTTATATGAAGATTTCCAAAACGACCGGACACCGGAAAACTTTGCGAAATCACTCGTCGCATCAATCGTTCTTGAAGGAATCAACTTCTATTCTGGTTTTGCCTTCTTCTATAACTTAGCGCGTCATCAAAAAATGGTCGGAACGTCGACGATGATCAGTTACATCCAGCGAGACGAACTGCAACACTCGTACTTCATCAGTCAATTGTTGCGTGCCGTCTTGACGGAACACTCGGAAATCGATGCCGATGGTTCATTCACGAAGTTCGTGTATGCCACATTCGAGCGTGCCGTCGATCTCGAAATCGAGTGGAGTGAGTATGTCCTGCGTGACTTAGATGGACTAGATGTCAGTGAAATGCGTGATTACGTCAAATATCTCGCGAACAAGCGCCTTCGTGTCATTGGTCTCTCCCATCTCTATGAAGGACATGACGAGGACGTCATGCCGTGGATTCGTGCGTATTCGGATGACTCGATGAATGCGACGAAATCCGATTTCTTCGAACAAAAATCACGTTCGTATGCAAAAGTGACGGATGCGAACGGATTTGACGATTTGTAAGCCGAATAAAATGTAAGCAGAAAGAACTAACTGATGTAAATTTATCTACAAAATCAGTTAGTTCTTTTTCTAACGCCGAAAAAAACCGAAAATTTTGATTTTTAAGGGGGTGGTTCGAAAAGAACAAAAAAAAGCAGCTGCTAAAGCGCAACTGCTTTAATACGGCAGGAAAGAATGAGCCTTCAACTGCGCGTTGCGTTCGAAAAAGCATTGGCGTGCCTTTTCGAACAAGAATAGTATTATTGTGTTGTATTAAACAATACTACATATGCGTTTTTAGGTAAATCTCTTTATTATTTAATTAAAGTTGAATAGTGAATCTTCCCTGCTTAATAGGGAAGGAGTGGAACTCTCATGTGTAAAATTATTCCGCATTATAGAAATTCCCATTGGGTCTGCGGTCATTACCGTGGAAACAATTGGATTGACGCACACTTTCGTTCAGGTTCATTCGTAAATGGCCATTGCCAATTACGTTTCGACTTTTAATTGAGTAATCAATCTGAATTAAATTATGGTTGCTTCACTGTGAAATTTCATATAATCTAGGACAGGTGAGGTCATGCTCGACTCCTGCGGAAAAACAAGTTAATCATGACCCTGGAAGATGCAACGCATCTGAAGCGGCATGATGACTTGTCCGCGGAAAGCGAGCAGACCGGACGTGTCCTTTTCAGACTGTAGACAACGTGTTATCGGGAGATCAAGCGTCTTCTTTCGTTGCTTTCCTCGGGCGAGGCGCAAGCCGTTGCTCCTTAATCCTAACGGACAATGAGCAGGGTCTTGCCTGCCTCTGAAAGTGCGTTGAAAACGCACTTTTCCCGTAGGAGTCAACGAAACGTGACGCTTTTTAAGGAATACCATGAGGAAGATCCAGCCATGCAGACGCTTTAAAGACGAGGCGAGACAGGGAAGCGCGAACGGATTGCCTCTTGTTATCGCATGTTTACGCTTCTTAATCGTTTGTCTACACGTTGCTGTCTTTTTTACATATTTTTCTCTTTTCCTTTAATAAAAAAGCAAGAAAGCAAAAAAAAGGGCCGGACTCGAAAAGTCCGGCAGAATCAGGGGGAATACTTGAAGTCTTGCTACTAAAATGTTCCCTCGGAAAATAAAAAATAAACAATTTAAAAAATATTTTTTACCATCCGTAAAAAGTATGTTATTATAAGTTGATGAATTTAGTTAGGGAGTGTATAAACTATGGCAAACTTTGAAAAAGACCAAGTCGTTACTGGTAAAGTAACTGGTATTCAAAACTTCGGTGCTTTCGTAGCACTTGACGAGCAAACACAAGGTCTCGTCCACATCTCAGAAATCTCACACGATTACGTAAAAGACATCAACGATTACGTAAAAGTTGGCGATGAAGTAACTGTTAAAGTTCTCGACATCGACGAAGCTAACAAAAAAATGAAGCTTTCGATCAAAGCAACTCAGGAAGCTCCAAAACGCGAAGCACGCGCTAAAGGCCCACGCAAAAACGCTGGACGCCGCGATGCAGGTCCTGCTTTCAAACAAGAAGAAGCTCCTGGCTTCAACGTGTTAAAAGGCAAATTGGAAGAATGGATTGAAAAATCAAACTTCCAAAAATAAGAATCTTTAAGAGAATCGACATCGGTCGGTTCTCTTTTTTTTTACGTTATAAGCATTAAAATAGATGCGAAAGGGGAATGTGTGGATAATGTAAGATGTTCATTACTTATCGAGGGGGCAACACACAATGGAAAACTTTCAATATCGCAATCCAACGAAATTAATTTTTGGTGACGGTCAAGTCAGCCAAATCAAAGAAGAACTTAAAACACTAAATGCTAAGAAAGTCATGCTCGTCTTTGGTGGCGGAAGTATTAAACGCAACGGCGTCTATGACGACGTTACACGCGAACTGAACGAAGCAGGAATCGAATACGTCGAATGTGATGGCGTTGAACCAAACCCACGCATCGAAACAGCAGAGCGCGGCATTAAGATCGCACGTGAAGCAGGTGTTGATGCATTGCTCGCACTAGGTGGCGGTTCTGTCATCGACTGTACAAAACTGATCGCAGCAGGTATTCCGTATGAAGGTGAAGCATGGGATCTCGTCATCGGGAAAGCGACTCCGGAAACAGTCATTCCATTCGGTACCGTCTTGACACTTGCAGCAACCGGTTCAGAAATGAACTCTGGTTCTGTCATCACGAACTGGAAAACGCAAGAGAAATACGGTTGGGGTAGCCCGCTTACATTCCCGACGTTCTCAATCCTTGATCCAAAATACACGGTCAGTGTTCCAAAAGACCAAACGATTTACGGGATTGTCGACATGATGAGTCACTGTCTTGAGCAGTACTTCCACACAGCACACGCACCTGTCCAAGAACGGATGACAGAAGGCGTCATGAAAGCTGTCATCGAAGCAGCACCAAAACTCGTCAACGATCTTGAAAACATTGAACTTCGCGGAACGATTCTCTTCGCAGGTACGATGGCACTTAACGGCGTACTTCAAATGGGAGCACGCGGTGACTGGGCTTCACATAATATCGAGCATGCCGTCTCAGCGGTTCATGACATCCCACACGCAGGTGGTCTTGCAATCCTCTTCCCGAACTGGATGCGCCACGTGTTAGACGAGTCAAACGCACATCGTTTCGTCACACTCGGTGAAAACGTCTTTAACGTCGACACAGAAGGTAAATCAGAAATCGAAGCAGCTCATGCGACGATCGATGCAATCAGTGCATTCTGGACATCACTCGGTGCACCAAACCGTCTCGCGGACTACGACATTAAAGAAGATACAGTCGATTCAATCGTCAAGTCAGCAATGACACGCGGTGATTTCGGTAACTTCAAATCACTTGGTAATGAAGATGTTCGTGAAATCGTAACGGCAGCGTTATAAGTTTCTCTAACATTTGCTAATCTTTTCACAAAAGACTTGAACGACCTTCCTTCTTGCGTTTTAATGAGAAGGAAGGTCGCATTTGTTTGCGAATGAATAAGGAGGACGATGGAATGACAACGGTACGTTTTGATTATTCGAAAGCATTACAATTCGTAGGGCAACATGAAGTAGATTACATGGCAGACACGGTTAAGACATTACATGGAGCGATTCATAATGGCACAGGTGCCGGCAGCGACTTCCTCGGATGGGTCGACTTACCGACGAACTATGACAAAGCGGAGTTCGCTCGCATTCAAGAATCAGCTGAAAAAATCAAATCAGATTCAGACGTCTTGCTCGTCGTCGGAATCGGTGGATCTTACCTCGGAGCGCGTGCCGCAATCGAGATGTTAGGTCATTCCTTCCACAACCTGTTATCAAAAGACGAGCGGAAGGCGCCACAAATCATTTATGCGGGTCATAACATTTCATCGACGTATCTGCACGATTTATTTGAAGTGCTTGAAGGAAAAGACGTCTCGGTCAACATCATCTCTAAATCAGGGACGACGACGGAGCCGGCAATTTCATTCCGATTGTTGAAATCGTTCATGGAAGAGAAATACGGTCAGGCTGAAGCGAAAAACCGAATTTATGCAACGACGGACAAAGCACGTGGGGCGTTAAAAACACTTGCTGACTCAGAAGGATACCAGACGTTCGTCATTCCGGATGATGTCGGTGGACGTTTCTCTGTCTTGACACCGGTCGGTCTTTTGCCAATCGCTGCTGCTGGTATTTCAATCGAAGAATTGATGGCTGGCGCGCGTGACGCACAAGAGAAATTTGCGAACGAAAACCTGGCTGAAAATGAAGCATATCAATATGCTGTCGTCCGAAATGCATTATATGCAAAAGGAAAAACGATCGAGCTTCTCGTTAACTACGAACCAGCGTTACATTATGTATCAGAATGGTGGAAACAGTTGTACGGAGAATCAGAAGGAAAAGACTTCAAAGGGATCTTCCCGGCAGCGGTCGACTTCTCGACAGATTTACACTCGATGGGTCAATACGTGCAAGAGGGGCGTCGTGATTTGTTTGAGACGGTCATTAAAGTCGGTCAAGCGCGTCATGAATTGACGATTGAAAAAGATGCACAAGATCTTGACGGCTTGAACTTCCTCGAAGGGAAATCAATCCAATTCGTCAACGATAAAGCGGCAGAAGGGACGTTACTTGCTCATACAGATGGTCAAGTTCCGAACTTAACAGTCGAATTACCAGAGATGACGCCGTACCATCTCGGATTCTTGTTCTACTTCTTCGAAAAAGCTTGCGCGATGAGCGGTTATCTTCTTGGAGTTAACCCATTCGACCAACCGGGTGTTGAGGCATATAAGAAAAATATGTTCGCACTTCTCGGAAAACCTGGTTTTGAAGCAGAAAAAGCAGAGCTCGAAGCACGCTTGAAATAAGTTGGAAAGGCATCTCCTGGATGACAGGGGATGCCTTTTTTTGTCATTCTCCTCGATTCCTACGCACTTTCACTTTTAGAATGCTTTCGAAACAGGTAAAGTGAAGGTAGAAGAAGAAATGAGGTGCACGTACGTGATTAGATTTTTAGATTACTATCAAAATCAAGTTGAGTTGAGTTTCGATGATCATCCTTTCTCGACAAAACCTCTCCATGTCTGGGTCATTGCCGTGTACGAGGGGAAATGGCTATTGACGCATCATAAGCAGCGCGGGTACGAGTTTCCTGGGGGAAAAGTCGAACCGGGTGAAACAGCGGAAGAAGCGGCACGCCGGGAAGTGATGGAGGAGACAGGCGGTAGCATCGCAAGCCTCGCCTACATTGGTCAATATCGTGTCGAAGGACGAGGCGATACAATCATTAAGAATATCTACTTCGCCGAAATCGAATCACTCGTTCCGCATCTCGCTGTCGATGAGACAGACGGAGCCTTTTTGTTGGACGACCTCCCGCAGCGTCTTGACGCGAATCGAAAATACAGCTTTATGATGAAGGACCGTGTCCTTCCGGAGACACTTCGTGTACTCGCCGAACGCCGATTGGTTTGAATTGCCGAAGCAAGGTCCCTTCCGGACGTTTCGTATATACTATGAAACATCTGATCACGAACGGGTCGGTGCCTATGTCGTTTTACCGACACGTCCGAATGGGCAAGGGATGCTGTATTTACGTGGCGGGACACGTAATATCGGAATGGTTCGACCGACGCGACTGATGCAGTTTGCTCAAGCCGGATTTTTAGTCATGGCCCCTTTTTACCGAGGGAACTTAGGAGGCACAGGGAAGGAAGATTTTGGTCATCATGATATTCGTGATGCAACAGGGGCATATGATTGGTTAACCCGTCACGCGGAACGCGTCTCGGTGTTTGGCTTCTCTCGTGGTGGGCAGATGGCCTTGTTGTTGGCACATCATCGCCCGGTCGCGCGCACGGTCTCATGGGCAGGGGTGACGAATCTCGTCTGGACATATGAAGAACAGAGAACGATGCAAAAAATGTTACGCCGTTTCACGGGTGGATTGCCAGAGACGCAACAACAAGCGTATCAAATCCGTTCGCCGCTCTACGCCGCTCCACAAGGGCAAGTCTTGCTGATTCACGGACGGTACGATCAAAAGGTTCGCTTACGTCATGCAACGAATTATGCTGCGCGCTATCCGAGTCAGACGCGGCTTCGTATTTACGAGCAGGCCCATCAATTTCCGTTGCACGAAAAATTTGCTGTGACGAAGGAAATCATCGATTGGATGTTGCGCTGATGGAACATAGGATGTAGTCACCTCGAACAGCCGGGGTGACTTTTTTTAGGAAATCAGTAACATTGATATGTTTTAAAAAAGCATTTTTTAAACAAAAAACAATATTTGGTATACTAGAAAATATGAAGTGAACAATAGGGTGGAAGACAAAAGGGGAGAACGGGATGGAAATCTTGCTGGCACGACAACCAATCGTGAATCGATCCGGTGCCATCGATGCATTTGAATTATTATATCGTTCAGTGGAAGCGCCTGCTATTTTTGATGGTGAATTAGCGACGATGGACGTGTTGACGAATACGCTCGTCCATTTAGGTGTCGATCGAGTGGCAGAAGGAAAACGTTTATTCATCAATTTCACCGGTGATTTATTACAAGGTGAGCTGATTGATCACTTAGATCCGGAACGATTTGTCATCGAGGTGCTTGAGACCGTCGTCATCGATTCACATATGCTGTCGGTTTTGAAAAAATGGAAAGAGGCTGGATTTCAATTGGCCTTGGATGATTTCGTGACGGATTTATTACGAAATCATGGTCCAGAGTTGTTTGATTTAATTGATTTAATAAAAATTGATATCGAAGCAATCAACCCACGTGAACAAAGTGCGATTTTACATATCGTTAAACGAAACTATCCGCATATCCGTTTGTTGGCAGAGCGTGTCGAAACGCATGAAGATCATCTTCGTAGTTTGAGCATGGGGTACGACTGGTTCCAAGGCTATTTTTATGCAAAACCGATGTTGATGAAAGGGAAGGCTGTTCCGCCACAATTGCCTGTATTGTTAAAGATGTTGAAGTGGCTCGAATCAGATGAGTATTATGACCAAGTCGTCGATGAAAT
The DNA here is from genome assembly GCF_018618595.1 of Exiguobacterium sp. s133. NCBI lineage: Bacteria > Bacillati > Bacillota > Bacilli > Caryophanales > Exiguobacterium > Exiguobacterium sp. s133. The sequence goes on along the minus strand of NZ_JACSMK010000002.1, from coordinate 64,193 downwards.
CGAAGGAAATCCATACATTAGTGTGCAAGTCCTCCAGCTCATCAATTCTCCCGGGATTGGTCTTCGAAATACCGTCGAATCCGTTCGTCAAGCGATTTCACTACTCGGGTTTTCACAACTTAAAAGTTGGATTTCGTTAATCGTTTTACGAGAGATGCGACTTGCGAGTCCGTACAAGTGGTCAGACGAGTTGTTGCGTTCTTCACTGCATTGTGCCAAGTTATGCGAGTTATTTGCACTTGAAACAAAGACGTTACGTCCGGAAAGTGCCTACATGATTGGCTTACTCTCGCATATCGATGCATTACTGTCAGTCGATATTGATGAAATCATTGATCAATTACCAATCGAGTCGACGTTGAAAATCGTGTTACAAGGAAAAGATCATCCGTTTCGTGATTGTTTATTGCTCGCGATTAGTGCCGACCGTGGTGAATTTGAACAGTTTGAAAAACTAACCCATCGTTTTGGTATTTCAAAACAGCGTGCCTATGCACTATTAAAAGAGAGTCAAGATTGGTTGACTAAAAAAGAACTTCATTTGCAACCGGATGAAGAAGATTCAATCGTCTGATGGACGTTAAAAGGCACCAGCTCACTGAACATACAGTGTCTGGTGCCTTTTAATTATCTTAATTTAATTAAACACGTGGCCCTGCTGATTTGATTTCAGTAGTTGCACTGTCGAACCGTGTGAAATTTTGTTTGAATTTAGTCGCCAAAGCCCGTGCTTGTTGTTCATACGCATCAGCATCCGACCAAACTTTGACAGGGTTGAGCAAGTCGCTTGGGACACCAGGGACTTCGAGCGGCATGTGTAGCCCGAAAATCGGATGCTCTTCCGTCGGGATATCAGCGAGTGTGCCGTTGACAGCTGCATTGACCATCGTCCGTGTATATGCAAGCTTCATCCGACTTCCCGTCCCATATGCGCCACCCGTCCAGCCTGTATTGACGAGGTAAACCGTGACACCGTGCCGGTCGATGAGCTCACCGAGCATCGTTGCATATTTTTCAGGAATGAGCGGTAAGAAGGGTGAACCGAAGCATGTCGAGAATGTCGCTTCCGGTTCTGTTACGCCACGCTCTGTCCCGGCTAACTTCGATGTATACCCGGATAAGAAGTGATACATCGCTTGCTCCTTCGTCAACTTACTGATTGGCGGCAGGACGCCGTAAGCATCAGCTGTTAAAAAGACAATTGTTTTCGGATGTCCGGCGCGTGATGGTACTGCAATATTATCAATCGCTGTAATCGGATAAGCGGCCCGTGTGTTTTCCGTTTTTGACGTATCATCATAGTCAGGAATTCGTGCATCATCGAGGACGACGTTTTCAAGGACAGTGCCAAACCGAATCGCATCAAAGATTTGTGGTTCTTTTTCACGCGATAGGTTGACCGTTTTTGCGTAACAGCCACCTTCGATATTGAAGACGCCGTCGTTGGACCACCCGTGCTCATCGTCACCAATCAATTGACGACTGTCGTCAGCAGACAGTGTGGTCTTACCAGTACCGGATAATCCGAAGAATAAGGCGACGTCACCCTCATGACCGACGTTAGCCGAGCAATGCATCGATAAGACGTCTCGTTGAGGTAAAAGGTAGTTCATGACAGAGAAAATCGATTTTTTGATTTCGCCCGCATATTCTGTTCCACCGATTAAGACAATCCGATGTTCGAATGACATGGCGATGAACGTTTCGGAATTCGTTCCATCGACTTTCGGATCTGCTTTGAAGTGAGGCGCATAAATAACCGTGAAAGGCTCAAAAGCAGCTTCTGTCGGATATTCACGCAAAAATAGTTGTTTTGCAAACAAATTATGCCAAGCATATTGTGTCACGATCCGAACCGGAAGGGTAAAATGAGTGTCTGCACCAGCAGCAGCTTCTGTGTAGTAGAGCTGATCTGCTTCATTCATGTAGCGAAGAACTTTTTGTAAAAGTTGCTCGAAGTTGTCTGCTTCCATCGGTTGATTGACATGGCCCCAATCGATATGTGACTCGCATGACTGATCGCGAACAATGAACTTGTCTTTAGGTGAACGACCTGTAAATTTCCCCGTTTCTACAGACAGAGCGCCATTTTCAGCAAGAACCCCTTCTTCGTTACGAATTGCATGTTCGACTAGCTCAGCAACAGATAGTTGTTTGAACACATGCTCCTTCTTGAGTAGCTCTTCGATATTCAGGACCGTCATCGGCATCCTGACCCCACCTTTCCCCTACGTTGGTTTAGCTCTGACATTTAGTATGACACATTTATTATATATGACATACTAAAGGATGAGCAATCCTTTTTTAGCGCTGATTTCTATTTATTTGGAAACGCTTTCAGCATTAACAGTTTAACATCTCTTCGGGAAAGTTTCGACTAGAAATTAAAACGTAGCTTGACAGAGTGGTCACAACTTTATATCATGTAATTCGTAACGGATACTCTTATTCTGAGCAGGTGGAGGGAACAAGGCCCGAAGAAACCCGGCAACCGTCCTACATTAAGAATTCTATTAATGAAGGAAAAGGTGCTCTCCTGAAGCGAAGTAAACACTTCGAACGATAAGAGGGTAAAGGAAGAACGCACAACCTTTCCCTGACCATTTTTTGGACATGGAGAGGTTTTTTTTCATTTTACCGTCCCACTCAACTAGGGGAAATGAGTACACCGTCAAATTCTTTTTTGGGAGGGTCAAACATGACAAACCTTAATCGCCGACTATTTACGTCGGAGTCAGTTACTGAAGGTCACCCGGATAAAATCTGTGACCAAATCTCGGATTCTATCTTAGATGCAATCCTCGCAGCCGATCCGAATGCTCGTGTCGCTGCTGAAACATCTGTCACGACAGGACTTGTCCTCGTCGCAGGTGAAATCACGACATCGACTTATGTCGATATCCCGAAAGTCGTTCGCGAAACAATTCGTGAGATTGGCTATACACGCGCTAAATATGGTTTCGATGCAGACACTTGTGCTGTATTGACTTCAATCGATGAGCAATCAGCAGATATCGCTCTCGGTGTTGACCAAGCGCTTGAAGCACGCGAAGGTAACATGTCAGATGAAGAAATCGATGCAATCGGTGCAGGGGACCAAGGTCTCATGTTCGGTTATGCAACGAAAGAAACGCCTGAATTGATGCCACTTCCGATCTCACTTTCACACAAACTTGCTCGTCGTCTCGCAGAAGTCCGTAAAACTGGACAACTTGACTACCTCCGTCCGGATGGTAAGACGCAAGTAACTGTAGAATACAATGAGAACAACGAACCGGTTCGTGTCGATACAATCGTCATCTCAACACAACATGCAGAAGAAGTGACGCTTGAGCAAATCCAAGCAGACCTGAAAGAGCATGTCATCGCACCTGTGATTCCATCAGAATACATCGATGCGGAAACAAAGTTCTTCATTAACCCGACAGGTCGCTTCGTCATCGGTGGACCACAAGGTGATGCAGGATTAACTGGACGTAAAATCATCGTTGATACGTATGGTGGCTATGCACGTCATGGCGGCGGCGCATTCTCTGGTAAAGATCCAACAAAAGTTGACCGTTCTGCAGCATATGCAGCACGTTACGTCGCGAAAAACCTCGTAGCTTCTGGTCTTGCAGATAAAGCAGAAGTTCAACTTGCGTATGCGATTGGTGTCGCGCACCCAGTATCGATTGCAGTTGATACGTTTGGAACAGGTAAACTTCCAGAAGCACAACTCGTCGAACTCGTTGCCGAAAATTTCGATCTTCGCCCAGCAGGGATCATCAAGATGCTTGATCTTCGCCGTCCGATTTATCGTCAGACAGCAGCTTATGGTCATTTCGGTCGTACAGATATCGAATTACCATGGGAGCAAACTGATAAAGCAGCAATTCTTGAAGAACAAGCGAAACGATTCGCTTAATTTTCAGTTCAGAAGCAGACTCGCACGAGTTTGTTTCTGAACTTTTTTTGTTTGTCTCGAATTTTGGAGGGAAACGAATGATTTTTCTAGAACAGGGTAAAAGAACATGTACCGGTAAACGGAAAAAAGGGGGAGTCCGATATGGAGATACGCGAAGCAATTCCTACTGATGCGGCACGCATTCATGATATTGCCATCACCTCTTGGATGGATACGTATGAAGAGATTTACTCGGAAAGCTCGAAAGCCCATTTCGTACAAGAGGCGTATCCGCAAGAAGAAGTCGTTCGAGCAATTCGGACGGCGGAGGAAGCGCGGGGAGAATATTTCAATGTCGCCATTATCGAGGAAGAAATCGTCGGTTTCATCCATGCAATCGATGTTGACGGCACGTGGGAAATCGTTCGCTTGTACGTACTACCGAAATATCAACAAAATGGGATTGGGCGAAAGTTGATTCGTGAACTTGAACACCAAGGTGCTTCCCCAATTGAAGTCTACGTTGAATCAAGAAATTATAAAGCGCGCCAGTTTCTAGTCTCTTTCGGTTTTAAAGAAGAAAGTGAAACGACTGAAGAAATTTTCGGTCAAGTGGAACCTGTGACACGCTTAAAGCGTATATATGAATGAAAATCCAACTTAAGATGGTTTTGACATCAAGATGTAAACGTTATAATACAGAGATACTTGTATGAAGAGGTGAGTTTGTGGAAGATCAAGCAACAGGAATTATCGTACTTGTCTATCCCCTTCAACTGCGAGCGACGCCGAGCGATGCGTTAATTCGAGTCCTTGAAAAGGATTATGAAGTGTTACGTGTAGATGCTCCGCGCCGGATATCGCTTGAGGAACATCAACAACTGCTGAAGGATGCTTTACGAGAAGCCGGAAAACGAAAGTTACCGATTCATATCATCGCCTGCAGCATGGGCGCACTCGTCGTCAACCGGCTACTGCAGGAATATGAATTGCCGATTGCGAGTTTGTCGTATATTTCGCCGTTATTTGATTGGCATAATTCAAAACAACTCGGTGGCGTCAAACAAGTATTTGCAAGTGCATTCGATCGTTTTCGACCGGATGCGCCACTCGGGATGTTGCCGTTTGGTCAAAATAGTGAAGATACGGCACGTCTCGGTGAGTTGACATATGCACAGTACCGGGAGATTGAAGAAGAAATCGTCTTACATGATGAAGAGCGGAAGAAACTACCGCGAGTCAACCTCGCTTGTTTTTATGCACCGGACGATCAATTCGCGGACGTAAAATATACGTTAGAGATTTGCCGGAAAATGGGTGGCGATCAAATCTATCTTCAACGGCTCCATGGATTTCCGCATTTCAGCTTTGAACGTCTCAATACGCGGTTCGCTGAAAAATTATTGCTTTTTTTGAAGATGGTTGAGGAATGACAAAAAAGACGCTGTCGTGCTGACAGCGTCTTTTGCTATTAATCGAGTGTTTGCTTTTTTAATTTTTTTTCGATGGCGATGATGAAAGGTGGATTGTTTTGTTGATTGAGAAAACGATACTGTAAGACGGCGTAGTCTTGCTGCGAAAGACTTTCGACATAATCGAGAACAGCATCCCGTTCACGTCTTCCTTCTACATGTCCATGATAGATGACGAGGACGATTAAACCGCCGGGTACGAGGACGGGTAACAAAGCACCTAGCGCTTCTAACGTATCTTCACCGGTCGTCGTGACGGACTTGTCACTTCCTGGTAAATAACCAAGATTGAAAACGCCCGCTCGAATCGGACGGGCTTCATTAACGAGGCGTGCGCCAACATGAATATGACTTTCGTGGTAAAGATCGACCCACTCTTTGACGTGAGCGGTTTCTAGACGACGTTTCGTTTCTTCAATCGCTTGTTCTTGTACATCGAAGGCGATGACACGACCGTCTGGTCCGACTTGTTCCGCAAGAAACAAGGTATCGTGACCATTTCCGGCAGTCATATCGACGACACAATCTCCTTCGTGGATGACAGATTCTAAGAGTTCTTTGGCATAAGGTAAGACGCGGGCTAGTGACATGGGTTCAGACTCCTGTTCAAGTAAGATTATTCTTTGTTCGTTCATCACGTATTCTTTTGTTCCTGATTATACCATTATTCCGATAATTCATTCAAAATGAAGTTTCTTGACAGAGCACAGAACAATTTCGTAAAGTGGCAAGGGTGAGAACTATATTGGAGGACACCTATTATGCCGAAATTACCTCGTGCGGTCTGGATCCTCGTGTTGGCGATGGCGATCAATACGACAGGAGCCTCTTTTTTATGGCCGTTTAATACATTATATATTCATGAATACTTAGGCGAATCCATGACCAAGGCAGGAATGGCCTTGTTCGTCAACTCTGCGCTCGCAATCGTCGGAAATTACATGGGTGGAAAAGCGTTTGATCGTTTAGGTGGGAAGCGGACGCTCATCATCAGTGTCATCGGACTCGTGATTGCTTCGATTGGTCTGCTGTTGTTCCATCAGACATTCATTGGTTATGTGACGATGCTTGGATTGATCGGTTTCGTCGGGGGGATGGTGTTCCCGACGATTTACGCATTAACCGGTCTGATTTGGCCAAAAGGCGGACGACGTGCCTTTAATGCAATCTATGTAGCACAAAACGTTGGAGTTGCGCTCGGTACGGCAGTCAGTGGTCAAATTGCTGCGATTGATATTCAATTTATCTTCATCGCGAACTTATTGCTCTATGTAGTGTTTGCGATTGTTCTGTTCATAGGTTTGAACTGGATTCAGGCGCCGCAGGTTAAACGACAAAAAGAGTTTACGACGGAAGAAGTCCGTGAGCCGTTATCGAAGGAGTCGGTTCGGACGATGCTCTACGTTTCAGTCGGGTATGCGTTGCTTTGGTTCGTTTACGTACAATGGCAAGGAACGTTTGCCGTCCACACGAAATCACTTGGTGTGACGATTTCCGAGTACTCGATTTTATGGACAATCAATGGAGCATTAATCGTCTTCGCACAACCGCTCTTGACGCCGATTTTAAGATGGTTCGGAGATGATTTAAAACGTCAATTATTGACGGGAACGGGCATCTTCTTATTATCCTATCTCATCGTACCGTTTGCTGAAGGTTTTGAAATGTTTCTTGTTGCGATGGTCATTTTAACGGTTGGAGAGATGTTCATCTGGCCAGCTGTCCCTGCGATGGCGGCACGACTTGCACCGATCGGTAAAGAAGGGGAATTCCAAGGGTACGTCAACATTGCGGCTTCCGCTGGACGGATGATTAGTCCGACGGTCGGTGGATTGATTTACGATTTATCTGGAATGAACGCAGTCTTCTTGACGCTAATCGGATTAATTTTACTTGCAGGTATCGTATTTGTTCGAGCAATTCCTAAAATCAATTAAGATATCTTAGACCAACTGTTTCGAAAATGAAATAGTTGGTCTTTTTTTTGCTGGACGGAATAAAAAAAATCAAATAGGGTAATAATTTAAAGAGGTAAAATTTAATTAATTAACCAAATTAAAGAAATTTAATTTTATTTTTATGGTCTTTTTTTTAACAGGAGGTGTACCAGAATGGCAAAGTGCGTTTTCATCGACGATCAAGCAACTTGGACAGCACTTATTTGCAATCAGCCGCTAGACATCTTTTACAGTTATGAATACGTTATGTTAAATGCACGAGAAGGGGAACATCCCGGGTTGATTTATTTTCAAGGAGAGGCCGGGAAACTGTTTTATCCTTTCTTAAAACGAGCTATTTTTGATACGGAGTATTGGGATTTGATTACTCCATACGGATATGGCGGCCCTGAAGTGGTGGGTGATTTGACTGAAAAAGAGTGGGCAGAGGCTCGAACTTCCTTTTATGACTGGGCGTTGCAGAAAAAGATTGTCACAGAGTTGATCCGATACAATCCGTTGACTGAAAATCAGCGGTTTGCGCACCACTGGACGCAAAAAGAATTTATTCGACATACTACGAGTATCGACTTACGACCATCCGTAGAAGAAATTACACAGACATTTCATAAAAAGACGCGGAGTATGGTTCGGAAATCATTGGCTTCTGACTTAGTTGTCCGACGAGGGACACACGAAGATTTACAATCATTCATTCAGTTGTATTATCAGACGATGGACCGAAAGGATGCCTCGAGCCATTACTACTTTTCTCGAGACTACTTCGAACAGTTATTTGAGTCGACGAGCCTCTGTACGCCGCTCCTCTTGATTGCAGAACTTAACGAGGAAATCATCGGAGGTTACTTCGTTTTACTTGGCCGAGAATTTGCACATGGTCATTTGATTGGCTGTAAGCGGGATGAACATAAGGTCTATCCAAATCAACGGTTAGAATTTGAGGCTATTTTATGTGCGAAAGATGCCGGGTTGGTCGAACAGCATTTAGGTGGCGGGTATAAAGAGCGTGATAGCCTGTTCGAGAGTAAGTGTCGCTATACGGGCTATCGTTTATTTGAATATCATTTAGGAAAAAATGTTCTACTGCCTGCTCAATATGAACAACTGTGCCAGCTCTATGGAGACGGAGAGTTGGAACATTATTTTCCGGGATATCGTTCGCAACCAACACTGATTTCGAAATGATAAAAACGACAGTCCATCACTGTCGTTTTTTTTGTTAAAATCAAAAAAAGGAGTGAATGGGATGCAAACGAGGGGTTTAATCTTCGATATGGATGGCGTCATTTTAGATAGTGAAATTCGCTACTTTGGGGTACATAAAAAAATGTTTCATCAACTCGGGATTCCACTTGATTTAGTTCAATATGCGACCTTCATGGGTAAGACGGGCGACGAGATGTGGCAGGAATTAATTGAACAACATCGCTTACCGCATCAAACGGATGTGTTACTTGCACAGGAACATGACTTATTTCAACAACACGCCAAGCCGGAAGACTGTGGATTAAAGGAAGGAGTTCATGAGTTGATGAGTATCGCTCGAAGCGAAGGTTACGGGATTGCAATTGCATCATCGAGTTCGCTTGAAAAAATTGAACGCGTCATCGCATTTTATGGGTTGACAGTCGACGCCTACACGAGCGGTTTTGAAGTCCCGCGCTCTAAACCGGACCCAGCTATCTTCGAGCTGACAGCAAAACGGATGGGTCTCGCCCCAGAGTCATGTATCGTCATTGAGGACGCGGCGAACGGCATGATGGGGGCGAAAAAAGCTGGGATGGAAGTCATCGCGTTACTCGACGACCGGATGCCGGGGCAGATGTTACATCACGCGGATCATCAGGTTTCAACACATGCTGCGATTGGAGAAATTTTACGGAAACGTTGACGGTTGATTAAGATTCAGATTAAACTAACTAATAGATAGTCAGATGCAACGAACTGAAGTAGTAGTGGAGACATTCCGTTTAGAGAACTGGTGGGTGGTGCAAACCAGTCGGAACTGTCCATGAACTCGTCAGGGAGCATGATTCGTGAACAACGAGTAGCGAATCCGGTCCTTCACACCGTTATCTGTGAGTCAAGCGGTCTGTCATTGACAGACAACGTGGGTGGTACCGCGGAAGCCAAACCGGTCTTTCGTCCCTATTCTTAGGGGCGGAGGACCGGTTTTTTTAATCAGAGGAGGAAGAATAGATGTCGTATAATCATCGTGAGATTGAACCAAAATGGCAAGCGCGCTGGGAACAGGATAACGCGTTCGTAACGACGGAAGACCCAAGTAAGGAAGGCTTTTATGCCCTCGACATGTTTCCTTATCCATCGGGAGCAGGACTGCATGTCGGACACCCGGAAGGATACACGGCAACGGATATCCTCGCTCGCATGAAACGGATGCAAGGGTATAACGTCCTTCACCCAATGGGATGGGATGCGTTCGGACTCCCGGCAGAACAGTATGCACTCGATACGGGGAATGACCCGCGTGAGTTCACGGCACAAAATATTGAAACGTTCAAACGTCAGTTGAAAGACCTCGGTTTTTCATATGATTGGGACCGTGAAATCAATACGACGGATCCGAAATACTACAAATGGACACAGTGGATCTTTACACAACTGTACGAAAAAGGACTTGCGTTCGTCGATGAAGTGGCAGTCAACTGGTGCCCGGCACTTGGAACGGTCCTTGCGAATGAAGAAGTCATCGATGGATTGTCTGAACGTGGAAATCATCCCGTCGTCCGTGTCCCGATGCGCCAGTGGGTCCTTAAGATTACGGAATACGCGGACCGTCTCCTCGACGATTTAGATGAACTCGATTGGCCGGAGTCGGTGAAAGAAATGCAGCGGAACTGGATTGGTAAATCGGAAGGTGCGGAAATCGACTTTACGATTGACGGCCACAAAAAACAAGTCACGGTCTTCACGACACGTCCGGATACAGTCTTCGGCGCAACGTACCTCGTCTTAGCACCGGAGCATCCATTCGTCGCGGACATCATGACAGCAGAACATCAGGCAGCAGTCGAACGTTATATCGCGTCTGTTCAGACGAAATCGGATCTTGAACGGACGGATCTTGCAAAAGAGAAGACAGGTGTCTTCACGGGTGCGTTCGCCGTCAACCCGATTTCTGGCGAACGTCTTCCGATCTGGATTGCCGACTATGTTCTTGCGACGTATGGAACAGGTGCCATCATGGCCGTTCCGGCACATGACGAACGCGATCATGAGTTTGCGAAACAGTTTGACCTTCCAATCATCGAAGTCGTAAAAGGCGGAAATGTCGACGAAGCAGCGTATACGGGAGAAGGGGAGCATGTCAATTCACAAATGCTCGACGGTCTCTCGAAGGCGGACGCAATCGAAACCATCATCGCGGAACTCGAAACGAACCAAGTCGGACGGAAGAAAATTACGTATCGTCTGCGTGACTGGCTCTTTAGCCGTCAACGCTATTGGGGCGAGCCGATTCCAGTCGTCCATATGGAAGATGGAACGATGAAGACGCTGGATAAAGAAGAGTTGCCGCTTGAACTTCCGATGATTCCTGAAATCAAACCGTCGGGAACAGGAGAGTCGCCGCTTGCTCTTGCAGAAGAGTGGCTCGACTATACGGATCCTGTGACAGGGATGAAAGGACGCCGCGAAACGAACACGATGCCACAATGGGGCGGTAGCTGCTGGTACTACCTTCGTTTCATCGATCCGCATAATGAAGAGGCACTCGCGGATCCGGAGAAATTAAAATACTGGCTTCCGGTCGATATTTATATCGGTGGGGCAGAACATGCGGTCCTTCACTTACTGTACGCACGTTTCTGGCACAAAGTGTTATACGACATCGGCGTTGTTCCGACAAAAGAGCCATTCCAAAAGCTGTATAACCAAGGGATGATTCTTGGCGAAAACAACGAAAAAATGTCGAAATCACGCGGGAACGTCATCAATCCGGATGAAATCGTCAAATCACACGGAGCAGATACGCTTCGTCTGTACGAAATGTTCATGGGACCACTCGATGCGTCCGTATCTTGGTCGGAAAATGGGCTCGACGGTGCACGTCGCTTCCTTGACCGCGTCTGGCGTTTGTTCGAACGGACTGCAGACATTCAAGATGTCGAGACGGTTGATGCCGACTTTGAACGTGTCTATCACCAGACCGTCAAGAAAGTGACGGAAGACTTCTCGAACATTCAATTCAACACAGGGATTTCGCAGTTGATGGTCTTCGTCAACGAAGCGAACAAACAGCAAGTGTTACCGCGTCACTTCCTTCGTGGATTCATTCAGTTGTTGACACCAGTCGCACCTCACCTCGGGGAAGAGTTATGGGAGCAACTAGGGTTTGAAGAGACATTAACGTATGCGGCATGGCCGACATATGATGAAACGAAACTCGTCAGTGATACGATAGAGTTCGTCATTCAAGTCAACGGAAAAGTCCGTTCAAAATTGACAATCAGTATCGACGCAACAAAAGAAGAAATCGAAGCACTCGCTTTTGCAGATGAAAAAACAAAAGAGTGGATTGGCGACAAGACGGTTCGTAAAGTCATCGTCGTACCGAAAAAGCTCATCAATATCGTAGCAAACTAATACGAATCCCCTTGCCCATGTAGTCATGGGGGAAGGGGATTGTTTTTGAATTCAGTCTCGCGTCCGCTTTTTTTTTAGTGCGCCTTCTGCTACACTGAATCAGAAACCGAGAGAGAAAGGCGATCTGTGTAAATGAAACGATCCTATATAGTCTATACAACGATTTTTGCCGTCGTCTCCGGTCTGATCCTTTGTATTCTACTCGTCTTCTCAAAACCAGAGACGTTAGTGCAAATTCAAGAGACCTTCACAAAAATCGAGACGCAATCAAAACACCAAGCGGCTGTCAAACAAGTGCCGCCAAGCCTTCCTTCTTCGATTCCGAATCCGGAAGAACCATTAATCAAGGATGTTCAACAGATGTTATATGATGATTCGATTGGTTCCTATCTTGTTGTGACGGAAGATTATCATTTCTTTGAAGTCAGTGGGACGGGCGAGCGAATCAATGCTTCCTTCCAATTGAAGAATGATGGCAAACTGTTACTCGCAGGGCTTGATGGAATGGCACTCGTTGATGGTGAAACGGTTGCATTACTGACATCAAATCAAATTCTTGTGACGATTACGCGAAAAGACGGTGCATGGTCGGAAGAAACGCGTGAAAAAATCAAAGGCACGACCATTCGAGATAATTTTCATGGGCTTGGGTACGATGCTGAAGAAAAAGAATTTTACACGATCAATAACATCCGGTCGTTAGGGCGCATCGAATTGACGTATTTTAAAATGAAGCAAGATGAAATTAAAATTGGTCCTGATGCGACAGCAAAAGAGAAAAAGAAACTCAAGAAAAAGCAGAAACCTCCGTATTTGACGGTTGTTACGCGAGATCGAATCGATGCTACAGATGGTATGCGAGCAGATGCAAAAAAAGCATTTGAAGAAAATTTCCGTCCGATTGGACTCGCAGAACGACAAGGGCGCATCTATACGTTGGACTCCGATTCCTTGTATCTTTATTCGATTGATGCGAAGGATAAGACGATCACGGGAGAATCTGCAAGTCCGAAAGTATACGGAGCAGAAGGAATCTTTGTTCAAGACAATGAACTGTTTGCTTTGGTCGAAACAGACAAATTTTCGAGCCGTTCGTTTACCCCGATCGATTGATCAAAAAATTAAAAAGGTGTCCGTTCGTGAAAAAAATCACGAACGAACACCTTTTTTTAATTACGTCGTTTGATTGAGTAGAGCAGCATTCGTTCCGGCACAGTGTCCTGTTACAAAAGCAGCTGTAATGTTGTAGCCGCCGGTATAACCATGAATGTCTAAAATTTCTCCGGCAAAGAATAGACCGTCTGCTTTTTTCGACATCATCGTTTTTGGATGGATTTCTTTGATTGAGACCCCTCCGCCCGTGACGAAGGCTTTATCAAAATCAAGTGTCCCGGTCGCATGAAGTGGGAAACGTTTTAATGTTGTCAGCAGTTGCGTGAAATCTTGTTTCTTCACTTGCGTACAAACTTCGTCACCAAAACCGATTTGTGTGAAGAGTAATTCAAGCAAACGTTCCGGTACGAATCCCTTTAAGGCGTTTCGGACGGTTTTTTTCGGATTGGCTGCAAGCGCAGCCTGAAAACGTTCCGTCAATGCTCCGATTGATTCTTCTGGGAATAAGTCGACCGATAAATGAACGATTCGTTCGCCGGAGCGTTTGCGTTCCTTGATTGTATATTGGCTGCAACGTAGTGCGATCGGACCACTCAGCCCGAAATGCGTAAAGAGCAAATCACCCGTGTGTGTTTTAATGGCTTTATCTTTTTTTCCGTGAACCGTCAAAGCGACGTCGCGGAGCGAGAGCCCTTGAAGTGATTTCGCTTGAATAGAAGCATCGTTCAGTAAGATCGGGACTTCGGTCGGGAAAAGTTCGGTAATCGTATGACCGGCTTTTTCAGCCCATGGGTACCCGTCACCGGTCGAACCCGTATGGGGCACGGATTGTCCACCGACTGCAACGACACAACTGTTCGCTTCAAGGCGTGTGCCGTCTTGCATGAGAACGGCTGCAAATGAACCGTCTGTGTGAAACTCGAGCGACGCGACTTCTGCATTCGTTTGAATCTCGGCACCGTGCGCTCGGATTTGATCAATCAAGACACGGACGACGTCAGCTGCTTTATCCGAGACAGGGAACATCCGCCCGTTATCTTCTTCTTTTAACGCCACACCAAACCCTTCGAACAGGTCGATGATCGACTCGTTACTGAATTGTGAAAAGGCGCTGTATAAAAAACGTCCGTTTCCTGGGATCGACTGGACGAGTTCGTCGAGCGGTTTACGATTCGTGACGTTACAACGCCCGCCACCGGAAATCGCAAGTTTTCTTCCCAATTTATTTCCTTTATCGAGCAGGAGTGTTTTCGCGCCTGCTTGTAAAGAGGCGAGCGTTGCCATCAAGCCGCTCGGTCCGCCTCCGATTACGATTACATCGTACATGCTGTCACCTCATTGAATAGTTTTCTGCTTGTTCCACTTTAGCAGAAGTTCGGTCTGTAAACAAACCGTCTCTTTCTTTTATGAGAGGGGAGCGGTATAATGATTTGCAATTGTGCATCATAGAACTTGTTAATTGAGACAATATATTATAGGTTGTCAAGCGTTGAACTACCTCCACCTACGCTTCGCTTAGAGGTAGAGGATTCCTGATCTTGGTTGTTTTCAAACTAAGAGTGTCGGACAATTGACGTGTCGGAAGACACGTCTTGCCCGAAGACGATTCATCTCCCACTCACACTAGGACTACGCGCTGAACGTTTAAAAGTGGGAGTATTCTCGTCTAATTTTAATAAAAAAAGAAAGCGTGAGGGAAGTTATCATGGCCACTGTTAACAAAAAGCAATCGACTTCATCCGGCAACTCGGGATTCGTTCGTGGAACGATGCTCTTGTCTGGAGCATCACTTATTTCACGAGCCCTTGGTCTGATTTACCTGTTTCCTTTTCAGTTTATGGTCGGTGCGACCGGCATCATGTTTTATACGTATGCGTATAACTACTATGCAATCATGATTGGGCTGGCGACAGCGGGTATTCCAGTCGCTGTCTCTAAATTCGTCGCTAAATATAATGCACTTGGCGAATACGATACGAGTGAACGTCTGTATCGTTCTGGATTAAAGATCATGTCTTTGACCGGGATCGTTTCGTTCATCGCCTTATTCTTACTTGCCCCCTATCTTGCACATCGGGCAATTCCTGGCGGTGACGTCAATTCGGCTTCTTACATCGATGCCGTGACGATGACGATTCGCGGGGTCAGCTTCGCGTTATTACTCATCCCACCGATGAGCATGACGCGCGGGTATTTTCAAGGTCACCAATCGATGGGACCCACAGCAATTTCGCAAATTCTTGAACAAATCGTTCGAATTGTTTTTTTACTGGCAGGTGTTAGCATTGCGATTTATATCTTCGATGCGGATGCAGCATGGGCCGCAACGATTGCAACCTTCAGTGCATTCATTGGAGCAATCGGCAGTGTGGCAATCCTCGTTTACTATTTCCGGAAGCGTGCTCCCGGATTACAAGAGTTACGTGACAGTCAAACGGTTCAATCACCGGAACGGCCGTTAACAGATCTCTACAAAGAACTTTTGACATATGCGATTCCGATCGTCATGGTCGGGTTATCGACGCCACTTTATCAAGTCATCGATCAAAATACGATGAACGCAGCCTTACAAAGTATCGGGTATACACTTGAGGCAGCGGGTAACGCGACAGCGTATTTAATTGCCGACAGTCATAAAATCGTCTTGATTCCTGTTTCGGTCGCAACCGGATTGTCGTTGTCGGCAACGCCGTTGTTGACAGCATCATTCACGCAAGGCAACATGAAAAAAGTTAAAAAACAAATTTCACAAATTTATCAATTGGCATTTTTCGTCACGATTCCAGCCGTCGTCGGGATGATTTTATTGAGTCAAGAGACATTCCATGTCCTCTTCCCGAAAGACCAGGAGGCATGGGTGTATCTTTTAAGTTATGCTCCAAGTGCGCTGTTCCTAGCGCTTTACTCTGTAACAGCGGCCGTCTTACAAGGAATCAATCGCCAATACTTTACAATCATTGCGACACTTGCCGGACTAGTGACGAAGTATTTACTAAACGCACCGTTGATTCATTTGACAGGTGACGGAACGGGTGCCGGGTATGCAACGATTCTCGGGTACCTCGTCGCGACAGGGTTAATGTTCTTCCGCATCACTCAAACGGTCGATTTTCCGTTCAGTAGTGTCTTGCGCCGGACATCGTTAATCATGATCATCAGTGCCATCATGGGCATCGGTGTTGCACTCGTGAAATGGGGAATGGTTGCATTCTTGCCAGAAACGACACTTGCGTCACTCGCGATTTTAATCGTCGGTGCGGGACTTGGCATCGTAATTTTTGCCGGATTAGCCATTTGGACGGGACTGGCAGAAGCAGTATTAGGAAGAAAATTTTCAATGAAACGAGGACGTGGCAATGCGGCTAGATAAATTGTTATCCAATATGGGGGCAGGCTCCCGTAAAGAAGTCAAACAACTCTTAAAATCCGGTGCGATTCAAGTAGATGGTGAGATTGTACTCGACCCGAAACAGCATGTCGATGTCGAGACACAAGATATTCTCATGTATGGTGAACCTGTCGTTTACCAAAAGTATATCTACTTGATGATGAACAAACCGCCTGGTGTAATCAGTGCGACGGAAGACAAGCGGGACCAAACAGTGATTGAGTTATTGTTCGAGGACGTGACGTACTTCAAACCATTCCCGGTCGGACGACTGGATAAAGACACGGAAGGTTTATTACTGTTGACGAACGACGGTTCATTTAATCATGCGTTGATGTCACCGAAAAAACATGTTGCGAAAACGTACTATGCAGAAGTCATCGGTACGTTGACGGAAGAAGACGTGATTGAAGTACAAGAAGGTGTCACGTTGGAGGATGGATATAAAACGAAACCGGGGAAACTCGTGATCTTAGAGGCAACGGATGAGACATCGACTCTGGAACTGACGATTACAGAAGGCAAGTTCCATCAAGTCAAACGGATGATGCTGGCGTTAGGAAAAGAAGTGACGTATTTAAAACGTCTATCGATTGGTGAATTGCCACTTGATTCGACACTCGAACCAGGTGAGTACCGTGAACTGACGCGTGGCGAGTTAGCGCTGTTCGACTGGACACCGGAATAAGTGTCGTGTCAAAAAACGCTCCTGCACTTGGCAGAAGCGTTTTTTTATTTGGATTCCATCAATTGAAGAGCAGATTAAACGTTCCGGAGTGCTTCCGCGATTGGGAAAGGACCGCTTAATACTTCGAATTGACGTGATTGTGTTTTGTGGTCGACTAATGTCACGAGCAGTGTGGCGACATCGGCACGTGGGACTTTACGATCTTCGTACGATTCAAAGTGTTCTTTGATTTCGACTGTACCACTTGCGTCCTCATCACTCAATGGACCAGGGCGGACGATTGTGTAATCAAGTCCACTCGCTCTTAAGTGTTCGTCGGCAGCGGCCTTTGATTCGAGATAAACTTTTAGTTCGCCACGCGGATTATCCGTACCGACAGAGCTGAGCATGATGAAGCGTTCAATTCCGTTTGCTTTTGATGCATCGATGACTTTGATGGCTCCATCTTTATCGACAGCGCGAGTCAATTCGTCCGATGCTCCACCGGCACCTGCTGCGAAAATCGTAACGTCAGCATCTTTAACGACATTCGACATGTCTTCTGTTAAATCACCGATTCGTACTTCAGATGCACCAAGAGCGATTAAATCGTTTATTTGATTTTCTTCTCGGACCACAGCAATCGCTTGATGTTGTCCTTGTTTTGCAATCAATTCAACCATTTTTCGACCTGTTGTTCCGTTTGCTCCAATAATAATGATATTCATTCAAATCATCTCCTTCTCTAGACTAGGTATACCCGTCTGTTAAAAATAAAAACAAAAAAAGACGCGAAGGATTCGCGTCGTAAAAGAAAAATAGTGTTGAAACTGCTTGATTAACCGGCTTGGCGTTGCTTTTTACTTGATGTCCAAGTACCACGTCTTGGGCTCACAATGAGATTGTTGTATTCGAGCACATTCAAATCCCGTTGAACGGTCCTTGATGTGATGCCAAACTCTTCAACCAACTCTGCTGTCGTAGTAGCTCCGTTCTCGTTGATAAAGAGATAGATCGACTTAATTCGGGTCAACATACGGTCTGTAGAATCTTTCATTGGTATAACCACTCCCCCAATGGATAGAATAGTGTTCTAAAACTTCGGGTGACAATAGACGGTGATATATCAAGTTGTTTCGTCTTTAGTATAACTCTTTCAGTATAGAATGCAAGTAATTTAACCGAACGTTATTGAAAAAAACATACAAATTGAACATTGATTAACGAATGTAATCGTTTTATTATTTTTTAATGTTCGTCTTAATAAGAGAAATGGAAGAATTAAGATTTTGGATGTTCGTAATCGCCGAACATTCGCTATACTGAAAAGGTGAACGTATTAACGGATAAGGGAGAGGTGTCATATGGTAAATTGGAAAGAAGAAGTTTTAACGCGACGCGAAGCACTTTTGACAGACTTAAAAGAGTTGTTACGCATACCGAGTATACTCGATGAAACAACAATTCAAGAAGGGGCGCCGTTTGGTCTAGAAGTCAAACGTGCACTTGATTGGATGTTAGCGACTGGGGAGCGCGATGGGTTCAAAACAAAAAATGTCGACGGTTATGCAGGGCACCTTGAATATGGTGAAGGTGAAGAACTGCTCGGGATTCTTTGCCATCTCGACGTTGTTCCTGCTGGAGGGGACAGCTGGACGTATGGACCGTTCAATCCGACGCTAGCGGACGGAAAACTATATGCACGTGGTGCGATTGATGATAAAGGACCGACGATTGCGGCATACTATGCGTTAAAAATCGTCAAAGAGTTAGGGTTACCGTTATCGAAACGGATTCGTTTAATTGCTGGTGGAGATGAAGAGAGCGAATGGCGTTGTGTCAATCACTACTTCAAGCATGAAGAGATGCCGACGATTGGATTTGCACCAGACGCTGATTTTCCAATCATCAATGCTGAAAAAGGATTATATGATGGCCTTTTGATCCAAGGGAAACCAGCACAAACTGCAGACACAGGTTATCATCTCGTAACGTTCGTAGGCGGAGAACGTCCGAACATGGTACCGGGTCATGCGACAGCGACGGTCCATGTAGCTGAACACGGATCGATTGAATCTTCATTCCATGCCTACCTGGAAGAGCAAGGATTGACAGGGACAGTGAAGCAAACGGCAGAAGGTCTTGTCTTTGACGTCTTCGGAGTAGCAGCGCATGCGATGGAGCCGGATAATGGTAAAAACGCGGCATTACACCTTGCTCGTTTCTTAAGTACGCTTCACCTCGACTACAATGGACGGCGTTACATCGAACTCGTCATGCATATGTTCCGTGATTCACGCGGTGTCGCATTGGGTGTCGCGGCATCAGATGAAACGGGGGATTTAACGATCAATGGTGGTGTCTTCCGCTATGAAGAGGGACAAGGAACGGCGTCACTCAATATTCGTTATCCGCACAGCGCTGATTTCACGGAGCGTCTACAGTTGATCAAGGAAGCGGCTTCGGCCTATGGTTTCGACCTTCAGACGCGGACGCACATGCCACCGCACCATGTTGATCCAGAACATGAATTGATTCAGACGCTCAGTGCTGTCTATGAACGTCACACGAATCAAAAAGCGGACTTGATTGCAATTGGTGGAGGCACGTACGCGCGTTCGTTAACAGCAGGTGTTGCATTCGGTCCAGTTTTCCCGGGTGGTCCGGAAGTCGCGCACCAAGTCGATGAATACGTTGATTTTGAAGAGTTATTGTTAGCGGTCGCGATTTATGCAGAAGCGATTTATGAACTAGCCAAATAATATGGACATGAATCCCCCGGCACACCGATGACGGGGGATTGATTCTTGAAAGGAAGTACACCGCGTGATCAATCGTCAAAAATATCACTTTCAGGCACTCTACTTTTTTATCTTCTTCGGGCAAGGTGCACTCATTCCGTACTTAACGCTTTATTTTTCGAATGATGCGTTTCAGTTATCTGGTTCAGAAATCGGGACGATTGTTGCGATCGGTCCGATTTTATCGATTTTGTTGCAACCACTATGGGGACTCGCGGCTGATCGTTTTGGTCGACCGAAACGTCTGTTGCTCGTTGCGCTCCTCGCAGCAGCAGGATTTACTGTCAGTTATTTACTGACATCGGTCTACATCCTGCTCTTATTGATTGCATGTTTATGGGCCTTATTCCAATGTGCACATATTCCGTTAGTCGATACACTCGCCATTGAATTTTCGAAGCGGAAATCAGTCGATTATGGCGCACTTCGTTTATTCGGTTCAGCTGGTTTTGCGCTTGCTGTCTTCGTACTTGGGCAGGTGACAGAAGGGGGGACGCTCGGAGCGATTTTTTATGCAAGTGGAGCAGCGCTGATTTTAGCGTTCTTAGTATTGATTGGTATCGAAGCAGCTCCAGTCCAGTTGACGGTCAGTGAACGGATGCCCGTTTCACGACTATTTTCAAATAAGCGCTTCCTGTTATTTTTAGCAGGTGGAAGTCTCGTCTTTGGTCCGATTTTTGCGAACAACTATTATTTCGGAAGTTATGTTACGATTCGAGGCGAATCGACGGCACTCGTCGGGACCTTATTTTTTGTAGCTGTCCTCTGCGAAATTCCGTTCATGCGAATTGCGACACGTGTCTTAATGCGATTTGGCGCGATTCCTGTCCTCGCGTTTGTCTCAATTTTATCTGCTGTTCGGACGGGATTGCTTGCTTTAGAACCACCGGTCTTCTCGTTATGGATCCTTGCGGCACTACAAGGGATGATTGTTGGATTACTGATTCCCGTTGCGCTGGACTATGTGCGTTCGCTTGTCCCATCATCAATGGTAGCTACGGCTGTCAGTACATATATGGCTACTACGACGGGACTTGCGACCGCGATTTTCAATTTGATGAGTGGCGTTGTCCTCGAACAATGGACAATTTATAGTGTCTTTTGGGTATATACAAGTAGTAGCTTGCTTGGGGCAGTGCTCTATCTGATAAGTGGAAGGATCAAGGAGTGATTAAATTGGACCGACATTATTTTATCGCGATTCCTGTACCGCTCCTCGAGTTGAAGCAGTTATCTGAAGCGGTTAATCTTGGTCATTACTATCAACAGGTCTACGGCCAGGAAGACTTTCATCTGACATTACATTTCTTAGGTGGATTGACGGAGCGCGAATTGAATGAATGGCAATGTCGTCTTAAAGAAATTGCAGCTACTGTTCAGCCGTTCACTTTGATAATCAATCATCTCGTTACGTTCGGCAATGAGGACCGTCCACGTGTTTTCGCTGCGGGGGTGGAAGAGACGACTTCTTTATTACGACTCGCGAATCAACTGGCTCCGGAACGACATAAACCGTTCGTTCCTCATATCACACTTGCGAAACGCTGGAATGCAGACTGTGAAGAACCATTGCCAGACATGACGCTACAAGCGAAAATTAATGTCACGGAACTTATTTTATATGAAATCCATCCAGCTAATCGTCCGAGATATCGAATCAATACCTTAGCTAGATGCGGGAAAGAACAGTGAGGTGATCTCATGGCGTTATTGATGAAGTTATATGATTTAGAGAGTAAGTATGAGAAGAACCCGCTCGAAGTCTCAAAACGCTACAAAGAGCAACGGCAGTTAGACTACGAGAATCTATTCCATAAGTGGGAAGCTGGAGACTTGTTTCCGGGCGAGACGATCGTCCGTCCTAAGAAATGGTGGCAATTTTTCAAATCTCCTGTCGTCGTCCAGTTACCAGGGAAACAGATCTCAAAGCCAGCGTTTGATAAATGGTATAAAAAACGAGTCGAGATTCAAAAGTTGCTCTATGTAGCGGGCGGGGCAACTGAAGATGAGATATGGAAATTGCCGCTTCGGCGACACCTCGACTTTTATCAGATGGTCCATCTGTTAAATGATCAATACGGTTTGTTTTATCGTGCTGTCATTCATTATCAACAAGGAGAAGTCGAGTTAAGTTCCTTTGCCGTCGGCCCATCCGCGATTTATTTACTCGATTGGTTGGATGGAGAAGAGAGCATCTATCATATTAAACGAGAGAAATTATGGCGTGAGCAGCCGTTTAAGGCACCGACGAAAAACATTCTGAATCCGTTGATCAGTTTGAAACGGACAGAAGATATTTTACGGCTTGTTTTAGGAAGTGAACTTGAACTACCAATCGAACGAGTCGTCATTGCGTCGAAAGGTTATTTTGATCAACTGCCGAAAGAGTCGAAAACTACTTATGTAAGTAAAGTCGATTTTGCACACTGGTTACACAAAATGAATACATCCGCCCCCTATACAAAAGCTTTTCAAATGCGAGTTTGTGAAAAGATACTAAAAGAAACGTCATCGATCACATTTCAAATGGCGGTCAATGATCAAGAGAATGAACGGATTCAGACGTGAGGAGGGAGCGGCAAAAATTTTGATGTTGTCGCGCACATATGACGAAAATGAAAAGTAGCGAACTAGCGCTGATGCACCCACAATTAATTTCAGCGGAATTTTTGACGTTTCAATCGATTTTGGTCGAATCGAAACAGTCATTCACTAAAGAAGACGTGCAGTTAGTTTCAAATCAGGCAATCATCGATTATGCTGTCATTTCGCAACAACAAGACGGAGGAGTCGCACGTCTCATTTTGGAAGTAGAGGGAGCGATTGAGTTAGGGAGTGTGTATGAATTAGTGAGTGCGACACAGGGACGGATTCGAATCTTTCCGGGGCGTGTTGTTCAAACATCGTTGTTCGATCGTAAATATAGTTACGAAGGACCGCTTGGCGTCATGATGGATGATGGGATGTTATCACTTTTTGTCTGGTCACCGATTGCGGAACGTATCGAGTGTGTCATCTACGATACAACAGAAACAGTTCTGAAAACGAGCGAGATGAAACGGGGCGATCGTGGTGTTTACCAAATTACGTTAGCTCGCGAATATGAACACGCCCGATACCGTTATCGCGTGACGACGTACTTAGGGACGACCGAAGTCGTCGATCCATATGCAAAAGCAGTGACGGCGAACGGACGGTTCGGCGTCCTGTCAGATGTCGATCAAGAAATCAGGCAGCGATTTCCGAAGCGGAAAAAACGTCCGATTCTTGTGAAACCGACGGATGCAGTAATTTATGAAGCGCATATCCGGGACTTCACGATTGATGCGACATCAGGATCGACGCACCCGGGACAATACCTGGGTGTGTCCGAGCGGGGGACGCGTTCTCCGGCTGGGAAGAAGACGGGACTCGATTATTTGCTTGACTTGGGCGTAACACACGTTCAACTTCTACCGGTACATTTGTTCGGTTCGACGGATGAAATTACACGCTCACCATACAATTGGGGATACGACCCCGTAAACTGGTTCGCACTGGCGGGTAGCTATGCGAGTGATGCGACAAATCCGCGAACGCGGATTTTCGAGTACGTCGAGATGATTGATCAGCTGCATGCTGCCGGTATCCGGGTCACGTTTGATGTCGTCATGAATCATGTCTATATTCGTGAGCAGGCAGCACTCGAACATCTTGTTCCTGGTTACTACTTCCGTTATGAACTCGACGGGACGCTAGCGAATGGAACGGGCGTCGGAAATGATACAGCATCAGAACGTTTTATGATGAAACGATTGCTTGTTGACTGCGTGACCTATTTCGCGGAGGTACTCCAAATTGATGCCTTCCGATTTGATTTGATGGGAATTCACGACGTGGAGACGATGAACAGCCTTCGGACGGCGCTTGATGCGATTGATCCGACAATCCTCATCTACGGGGAAGGATGGGATCTTGCGACACCGTTAGCCGCACGGCGAAAAGCGATTAGCTCCTCTGCTGCACGGATGCCTGGGATTGGTCATTTTAATGATGTCTTTCGGGATGCACTGAAGGGATCAACGTTTAATGAACATGACCGTGGATTTGTGTCGGGCGATCTTTGGAAAGAAGGAGAGGTTCGAAACGGAATAGCCGGAAGTGTGACGCTTGAGAATCAAACGTACGGTCGTTTCCCAGAGCCGACCTACTCGATTAACTACGTCGAAGCACATGACAATCATACGCTGTTTGATAAATTGAGCCTTGCTAGACCGGATCTCGATGAAAACCAACTTCTACGAATGAGTCGTCTTGCACAAACGATTGTGATTTTAGCAGAGGGAATTCCATTTCTTCATGCCGGGCAAGAATTTGGTCGGACGAAACAAGGTGTCGAAAACAGTTATAATGCACCCGATGCCATTAATCGATTGGATTGGACATTGCGGGATCGTCATTTTGAGATGGTCGACTATATTAAAAATATCTTACAGATTAGACGGATGCACGGTGGTTTCCGCTTGCACTGGGCGAATCAGATTCAAGAATCGCTTCATTTTTTACCGATGCGACCGGGTGTCATCGCTTACGAAGTGGATGCGATTCACTCTTATGATGCCTGGCAGCGAACACTCGTCGTGCATAATGTGACGGATGAAACAATCGAGATTGCGCTCGATCACCCGATGTGGAATCTTCATGTTCAAGGTGATGAAGCATCCGTCACCCCAATCGAAAAAGGCGTCGCCAAGATTAAAGTGCTTCCGTTGTCAACGACGATTGCGACATGTTAAGATATTCATTGTGCCTTATGGCAAATCTATTAAAAAGTTGAGCGGATTATGATGGAATTAGATATTTTAGATGCGCTTGGCGAAGGCTGGACGCTTACGCCAGCAGGCGGCATTACAGGTGAAGCGTACGTCGCTTCGACTGGACAGTCAAAATTATTTTTGAAGCGGAACTCTTCTCCGTTCTTAGCCATTTTATCGGCGGATGGAATCGTTCCGAAGTTGCTTTGGACTAAACGAATTTACAGTGGGGATGTCATCAGTGCGCAACAATTCATTGAAGGAAACGAACTCGAACCGGAAATGATGGAGCGTCCAGAGGTGGCCCGATTACTAGGGAAAATACATGATTCAAAAGAGTTGTTGTTCATGTTACAACAACTTGATCAACGACCAATTGAACCAGATGAGCTATTGCGTCAATGCCGGCTCTATTTTCAACCGGCAGAACTACGTGAAGCAAACTTGATTGAACAGGCAATTGGTTATCTAGAGACGCATTTAGCGCTTGTCCGAACGGATGAGCAAGTCGTTTGTCATTCAGATTTAAATCACAACAATTGGTTGACGGGGGCGGATGGTCATCTCTATTTAAATGATTGGGATGATGCGATCATCGCCGATCGTGCCTATGATTTAGGGATGATGCTCTATAGTTATGTTGACGAGGAATACTGGCCGGAATGGTTTGCGAGTTACGGTCATCCGTTGACCCTTGAATTAAAACAGCGCATGCATTGGTACGTGGTGGCGCAAGCGATTTTGTCGATTTACTGGTATGAAGATGCACAACATCCGGATGCACCAGAAAGTTATGTTTTTCTCGCGCAGTTGCTCGAAAATGAAATGTAATCGGCAGGGGCGGTTGGACCAGTGAAAAAAGGTGGGCATCACTTGCGGGTGATCGACCATCTTTTTTCTGTGATACCGTTAAAACATTCGTTTCCCGCAGGAGTCACAGAAAATGAAAATAACTAAAAAACCGCCAAAGTGCAATAAGCGCTTTGGCGGTTTTAGTTGAAGCGAAAAAATTAACCACAGATTGTAGACAAACTCTTATAAAGAGTGAACATGCTATATCGAGATGCAAACAATTCGCGTTGCCCTGTCTCGCCTCGCCCGAGGAAAGCAACGAAACGTGACACTTTATCTCCTGATAGAACTTTGTCTACAGCCTGAACATTAACCTTCTGCTATTTTTATTTCTTGTTCGATGTCATGACTTTCAAGATCTGCTTCTCGGTAAGCAGCTGTCGTCGGTAGACGTAAATCAAGGCGTGGTTTTTCTTCGAATGAGACGGTGACGTTCTTGACCGTGTAATCGAAGACGTGCCCGCCACCTTCGCGGGCTTGATCGATGAAGTGTAGATGATATCCGGCGACGGCAATCCCGTGACCGAAGCGTGGTGTATAGTAGCCGGCAAGTGTCCCTTCCGTCTGTTCGAACGTCCGTGCACTTTGTGTCGCAACGGCTTCCGTGATCGGGACGAATGGTTGTTCTTGGCGTGCGACCGTCCGTGTCTTGACTTCCGTGAACTCTCCATCGATTCGCACGGCATAAAAGCTGTTGATTGTCGCGAGTTGCGTGCTTAGCCAATGCTCGAAGTCTTGTTTCGTCATTTCTTGATCGATTTGAATCGACTGTGTCGGAGTAAATCGAGTCAACGTACAAAACGGTGTCGTCGTTTCGGGGTCGAGCGGGCGGGCGCTCCCGTCAGAACGCAATTGATAAAAGGTATTATCAAAACCAATCATTTCTCCGTCGAGATGGTCGAAGGTTCCGATGCCGAAGTCGCGCCCGTCAAGAACGGACGCATAACTGACCTCGCTTTCGAAGACGCCGTCGAGTAACGCCATCATCGTCGAGATTTGAAGTAACGTATCATCGTTCGTCATCTGCTCATCTCCTTATCAGTTTAATTGATCCAAGTGTACTTCTTTTCCGAGCGCAGCATTATCGCTGTAATCGATCGGAACATCAATGATGACAGGTCCTTCTGTTTTCCAAGCTTCTTCCATGACAGCGACGAGTTCAGACGGATGATTGACGCGTAAGCCTTTTGCACCAAAACTTTCCGCATACTTCACAAGATCGACATCGCCGAATGATGTGCCTGATTTCCGTTTATATTTCATTTCTTGTTGGAACGCGACCATATCAAAGCCGCTGTCACGCCAAACGAAATGGACGATCGGAGCATTCAAGCGGACGGCTGTCTCAAGTTCCATTGCAGAGAAAAGGAACCCGCCGTCACCTGAAATCGAGACGGCTTTTTTACCAGGACGGACGAGTGTCGCTGCGATAGCCCAAGGTAATGCAACACCAAGTGTCTGCATCCCGTTACTGAACAAGAGGTGACGTGGTTCGTATGAACGGAAGTGACGCGCCATCCAGATATAATGTGAACCGACATCAACCGTTACGGTAACGTCATCTGCAATCTGTTCGCGTAATGTCTTCATGAAATAAAGTGGATGCGTCAATAGCGAGTCTTCGACAACCGGCGGGACGTCCCGCTCGACGAGCCGTTGTTGAAGACCGTTCAAGAATGTATCCGTGCTTGTTGACAAGGCGAGTGGCTTCAGACGATCGGATAACGCATCAATCGTTTTCGCGACGTCACCTACAAGCTCGCGATCAGGACGATAGAAGTGATCAATTTCAGCCCGCATTTGGTCGATATGAATTAATGTCCGTTCATTCGTTGGTTTGTTCCAAAACTTCGGATCGTAGCCGATCGGGTCATAACCAATGGATAAGACGAGATCCGCTTCAGCGAGCAACGCGTCACCTGGTTGGTTGCGGAATAGACCGACACGACCATAAAAATTAGATTCTAAGTCACGTGACAAAGTCCCCGCAGCTTGGAACGTTTGGACGACGGGAATCGAAACACGGTTCAATAAAGTGCGAATCGCTTTGACGACGTCCGGTTGACTGGAACGCATACCGAGCAGGAGAACAGGGAGTTTCGCTTGTTCGATCAGTGTGGCCGTCTCTTCGACCCATTCTTCTGGAGCAATCCCGAGTTTTGGTGTCGGTACGGCTTTAAAGGACGTGACGTTTGATTCGTTCAAACCGACATCTTGCGGAATACTGACGAAAGCAGCACCGGACGTCGTTTCGGCAGTCCGGAAAGCATTCGAGAGGACTTCTGGGATATTATCCGCATCTTGAACTTCCGCGCTGAAGTTCGTGATTGGCGTAAAGAGTGCTTGGTTGTCCATCGATTGATGCGTCCGTTTGAGTCGATCGGCACGTGAGACGGCACCGGCAATCGCGACGACCGGATCGCCTTCCGAGTTAGCTGTCACGAGACCTGTTGCGAGATTTGATGCGCCCGGACCAGACGTAACGAGGACGACCCCTGGTTTATCCGTCAAACGTCCGATTGCTTGGGCCATGAAAGCGGCATTTTGTTCGTGACGTGCGACGATTAATTCAGGACCACGATCTTGTAAGACGTTGAAAACAGAATCGATTTTTGCTCCGGGAATTCCGAAGATGTATTCGACCCCTTGCTCGATTAACGTATCAACGACCAAATCAGCTCCTGTTTTTTTCTGTACTAAATTTTCATTTTCTCTGTTTTCGTTTTTGTTCATTACAATTCTCCTTCTTTATCAACGTATTTTGTCGATTGATAGCTGTAATATAAAAACTGTTTCATCGAAATTATACATCTGTTTTAGTCAGAAACCAACCATAATCCTTTAGAAAGTAAAAAAGGCATCTTGTGACAGAACACAAGATGCCTACTGAATCGCGATTATTTAGCGTCAACTTTACCGAATGTCGCCCAAACGAAAAGAGCAGTCACGCCCATGACGAGAACGATCGGTGATGCCCACATGATTAAGAAATTTTCCAATGTCAAAACCTCCTTTAGGGATAGTCCGTATAGTAAGTGTAGTAGATTGCTCAGTAATTCTCAAGTGACGATCTGCTGAACATTCGACTCTGCTAAACGAATAACATCTTATATAATTACCCAAATCATGATAAACTTATCTGCGGATAATTTAAGAATTGAAAGGATGAACAATATGCGTTTACGCCACAAGCCTTGGGCGCTGGATTATATGAAAGAACAGGCATCGATCTATATCGCGGACCCGGCGACCTTAAAAGGAAACTGGTCAGAAGAATTTAAAAATGAACATCCACTATACATTGAGGTAGGTTCCGGAAAAGGGGCATTCATCACGGGCATGGCAAAGCAACACCCGGATATCAACTTCATCGCGATTGAATTATTTGAAAGTGTTGCGGTTGCAATCGTTCAAAAATTGGTCGAAGAGCCACTACCTAACGTCCGTGTCTTGACGGTCGATGCAAAAGACTTACGTGACTTCTTTGAAAAGGGAGAAGTCACTCGTGTCTACTTAAACTTCTCTGATCCTTGGCCGAAGTCGCGTCATGCGAAACGACGTCTCACATATAAGACGTTCCTCGCGACGTACGAAGACATTTTGCCGGAGCAAGGTCAGATTCACTTTAAGACGGATAACCGTAAACTATTTGAATCGAGCCTGATGACGATGTCAGCTTACGGTATGACATTCGACTGGATGTCGCTTGATTTACACGTTAATGAGCCGGAAGATAACGTCAGAACGGAGTACGAAGAACGTTTTTCAGCACTTGGTCAACCGATTTATCGGATGGAAGCAACGTACGGAAAATGATTTAGACAAAAAGTTTTCTTATTTTCCTGGTATTTCTTTCACACTTTTTTCTTATTAATTGGTACAATGTTGTTGACTGAAGAACTTGTACTTACAGGTAAAGGGGGAATTTGGGGATGTGGCAAAAAAGCTTAGCCTTCGTAACAGCACTCTTTCTCGCGCTGAGTATCGGTCAATCGGTATTCGCTGCGATTGATACGTCAGCAATGGAAAAGGCTCTCGACGAGGAATTAAAGAGTTCGCATTACGATTATAAAAAAGGTTCTGTAGAAATCGAGGACCCGAAAACATTCACTGGTGAAAAAGGTGAAGAAATCATCGGCGGAATCGCTGTCATCGAGACAGTCCGTGATGGCATCTTTATCACAATCAAACGTGAAATCCACTTCTATAACACGGAGAGTAAAGAGATGTTGACGAACGCAGATGCTGCGAAAGTAGATGGCGTCAAAGAATACATCGACAAAAACTCGAACAACTTACAGCAGAAAGTAGTCTACTGGTTACCGATGTTATTGATGATCTTGTTGATTGCCGTACCAGCAATTGTACTTTATGTCGTCGTACCACGTCTTTATTCGACAAGTGAATACATGAACCCGATCTACGAACGTAACGATAACCCACGTTAATCGTTGTCGGACAAAACGAAACACCCGCCTAAGAGGAAGTAAGATTCCGAAGAGGTGGGTTTTTTTTGAACTAAAAAAATAATACGACGAGAAATGCCAAAATGGCAGGCAGTCCTTGTTTGTAGAGAATCGAGACATTTGCTGTCGCTGCACCGTACAGGGCGGCGATGATGACACAACTTAAGAAAAACAGTTGAATGACA
The DNA here is from genome assembly GCF_018618595.1 of Exiguobacterium sp. s133. Lineage (NCBI taxonomy): Bacteria > Bacillati > Bacillota > Bacilli > Caryophanales > Exiguobacterium > Exiguobacterium sp. s133. Next base: position 34,007 of record NZ_JACSMK010000002.1, on the reverse strand, counting down.
GATGAATCAAGGACAAGACCGAGAATCAATCCGGCAGCAAGAAAACCATTGTATAATCCTTGATTGGCAAACAATGTTTTGATGCGTGGATCTGCTGCGATTTCCTTCGTCAGTCCAAACGTACGAAGCGCTGGTTTTGAAGATAAGAAAAACATTTCAAGAGCTAAAATATAGAAATGTTCAAGGGCAACAAGTAAAACAAGAATCGTTCCGAGTAGGTTCATGAAAGTTCGCTCCTTAAAAAAAGACCATACTTCGACTGACGAAGTATGGTCCCGATATTATGCGTATTCGAGTAAAGCGCCTGTTTCTGCATCAACTGTGAATTGATACGTTTTTTCATCGTCACCTTCAAGGACCGAGATGCCACCTTTGTAGCTTTGGTAGTCACGTGACTCATATGCGTACGCCTCTGGTGTTGCAGAGATCCATGCACCTTGGACACGTCCTTTTGCTGAAAATGTGCGTTTCGTGATTTCGAGAGCTTCCTCGGCAGATAGTTGTTTGTTGTCGACAGCCTTCTTAACTGCGAAAGTTGCAACGACAGCTGCTGCCAAACCGATAATCCAATAGCGTTTTTTCATTAAAATTTCCCCTCCTTACAGGTTTCTATACCTACTGTACCAAATAATTCGTCAAGATAGAAACAAAAGCTTAAGTGATTGAAGCATTTTTTTGTATAATAGAAAAATAGGAGGCGATACATAGTGAATGAAAAGACAAAAGATCTATTTAAAACATTGACGGAATTGAACGGGGCTCCGGGGTTTGAGCATGAAGTCAGACAGTTCGTCCGAGAGCGGATTACACCGGTGACGGATGAAATCGTTACAGATGGTATCGGATCGATTTTCGGTAAACGGACGGGTCAGGCCGATGGTCCGAAAGTGATGGTCGCAGGTCACATGGACGAAGTTGCCTTCATGGTCACACAAATCACGAAGAACGGGATGCTTCGGATTCAGCCGCTAGGTGGTTGGTGGAGTCAAGTTCTACTTGCACAACGCTTTTCGATTTGCGGCGATCATGGAATCATTCCGGGAATCATCGCATCGACACCGCCACATCTCTTAACAGAGGAAGTGCGGAATAAACCAATGGCGATCAAAGACATGTTTATCGATATCGGGGCGGATTCAAAAGAAGAAGCGGAATCGTTTGGCGTTCGACCAGGAATTCCGGCTGTTCCATTCTTCCCGTTCACACCGATGGCGAATCCGAAAAAAATCATGGCGAAAGCCTGGGACAATCGGTACGGGGTCGGTATGGCGATTGAGTTGCTTGAAGAGACGAAGGCAGCCGATCATCCGAATGTCTTATTCTCTGGTGCAACTGTCCAAGAAGAAGTAGGATTACGCGGAGCACAGACGGCGACGAACATGATTGATCCGGATGTCGCATTTGTTGTCGACGCTTCACCAGCGAACGATGCTTCAGGCGATAAAACGGAGTTTGGTCAACTTGGTCAAGGTCCTTTGTTACGCATCAAGGATAGCGTCATGATTCTATCGAAGGAAATGACGGATTATGTACTTGATACGGCAGAATCGAATCAGATTCCGTATCAGTATTATGTTGGAGCGGGCGGGACGGATGGCGGTGTCATTCATCGTTCGAACAATGGGATTCCGACGACGGTCGTCGGCTTACCGGCTCGTTATATCCATACGCATGCTTCAATCATGCATACGGATGACTACGATGCGGCGAAAGAGTTGTTGAAAAAACTCGTCACGCAATTGGATGCGACAACGCTCGCGACACTACAAGTGAAGTAAGCAATCCGGAAGGTGGATTTGTCTCTATGGACAAATTCACCTTCTTTTTCGCGAAACACATGTCTTGTCAGATGAAATAACATTTGTGTTTTCTTTTGTGGGAAATTTGTTATAATAACGTTGATTTGACGAAAAGGACGTGGCGACTTGTTAAAAGATAAAGGAATATCATTAAGCCCTCGGATTTATTTCATTACAGTGCTCAGTTATATGGCGCTCGGTTTATTTAGCTCGTTGATTATGGGATTGATTCTAAAAACGATTGGCGACGGGTTGGTGACACGCGGAGTCGATGCATCGATTCTCGTCACGATTGGGGATCAAGCGATTGCGTTGACCGGACCAGCGATTGGTGTTGCTGTCGCGTTCGCTTTAGAGGCACCGCCGTTGATTTTATTTTCAGCAGTCGTTGTCGGAGCGTTCGGTTATGAAGCAGGCGGACCTGCCGGGAGCTATATCGCGGCGTTGATTGCGACGGAGTCCGGAAAACTGTTTTCAAAAACGACGCGTCTCGATATTATCGTGACACCTTTACTTACGTTAGTGATCGGCTTTTTAAGTGGGAAGTATATCGGTTCTTGGATTGGAACGTTGATGACGGATCTCGGAGAAGTCATTCGCTGGGGAACGGAACGCGAACCACTGCTGATGGGGATTTTTGTTGCGACGGTCATGGGACTCGCATTGACAGCGCCCATTTCAAGTGCTGCTTTAGGCATCATGTTAGGACTGGATGGATTAGCCGCAGGGGCAGCGACGATCGGTTGTGCAGCCCAAATGATTGGATTTGGTGTCATCAGTTATCGTGATAACGGGATTGGTGGATTGATTGCACAAGGGGTCGGGACATCGATGCTTCAAGTCGGAAATATCATCCGTAATCCGTGGACGATTATTCCCCCAACGCTTGCCGGTGCGTTGTTGGCACCATTCGCGACAGTCTTGTTCAGTCTCGAGAGTAATCCGGCGGGTTCTGGAATGGGGACGAGCGGATTAGTTGGTCCATTGATGGTACTGAAGACAATGGGCTTCACGACAGAATATTATCTTGCTGTCGGCATCCTATGTTTCGTCGCTCCGGCAATCATCAGTTATCTAATTTATCGGGTATTGTACCGGTATGGACGTATTAAGGACGGCGATTTAAAAATCGACTATTGAATCTAAAAAAAGGGCTGACTCATAAGCAAAAAAAATAATCCTTGTGGCGGACGTTTCCGTCCTCCATCAATCAAAAGGCCGATGATCCCACTTTTCACGGGATCGTCGGCCATTTCTAATTAATTGAGAGTCGTTCACGCTTTTAAGTCAGTCCCTTTTGTCATTATAAAGAAAAACCGAACGAACTCGAGTAGAAACTCGTCAGAAATACGTAGAGATAAATTAAATAGAGGGGGGTCAAGTAACGCATCCGGACAACTGGTAACTTTCGGGCGACACGTTTCCCGAGTGCTTCAAGGACAAGGATAATCGCAAACCCGATAACTAAGAATGTTAAAATCTCAGGTAATCCTCGTTCAGAATCGATAAAAGAGTAACCGTAGCGAAGGCAACTCGTCATTCCGACGAAGCCGACGAAACGTTCGAATGGATGTTTAATAGGTTGGTCCGTCATAGTGATTTCCTTTCAAGGCGTTTTCTAGTTGAAGTATAGCAAACAGAGCGTGAAAACGCACAGAAACATTCGAATATGCTATGATGTACCCAATGAAATTAAGAAGTAATCAAAGGAGGAACTACCATGAAAAAACTTGATTCTCAACAACTATTTGAAACAGCGAAGCAAGGAAATGCTGTTTTTCTCTTTTCAGCAAACTGGTGCCCGGACTGCCGCTTTCTCGATCCGTTCATGCCAGAAATCGAAAGTAAATTCAGTGAGTTTGAATTTTATTACGTCGACCGTGATGAACATATGGAAATTGCCCAGGAAATGGACATCTTCGGCATTCCGAGTTTCGTTGCCTATCGTGGAAACGAAGAAACAGGACGTTACGTCGGAAAAGAACGTAAAACACCTGAACAAGTGACCGAATTTTTAGAAACAGTCTGACACGAAAGCGAGCGCTGTCTCGCTTTTTTTCATTAAGAAAGGATGGAAATGACCCATGGAACTGCAACAAATTCGCCGTATGGTGACGGAAGCATTTGAAGAAGAACGTTATACGACGTACTTTGATCGTGAAAAATCGGTCCTTCGGATTGAACGAAAACAAGACCGGACGGGCGTTGACCTTGGATTAAACCCGCTCGTCGCAAAGGCAAAGCGGCGAGGTGTCATTGCTGTTGAAGAGACGATTGAGTACATCAAAGCGGTTCTAGAACAAACGGAGCCTATCTCATTAGTCGGAAATGAACAAAAAGTATTACCAGTCATTCGAGCGAAGTCGTTCGCTGACGAAACGAAAGATGGCAAGCGAATCATCAGTACGCCACATACGGGTGAAACAAAAATCATGTACGCTCTTGACTTAGGAGCGACCTATCGCCTAATTGATGAAGATTTAGTTGAACAGGCGGGGTGGACGACTGAACACTTGTCTGAAGCAGCACGCTTCAACTTGAAGTCGCTCGAAGCACCATTCAAGGTCGATGAAGTCGCAGGAAATGTCTTTTATTTCTTGAGTACAGGAGATGGCTATGAGGCTAGCCGCGTCCTCAACAAACAATTGTTAGCAGATTATGCAGACAAAGTGACAGGTGAATTTTCGATTGGGATTCCTCATCAGGACGTCTTAATTTTTGCGGATATCCGAAATGACGCGGGCTATGATGTCTTGCAACAGCTAATGTTTGACTTCTTCACAAATGGACGTGTACCGGTTACGGCACTCCCATTCCTATATGAAGACGGAAATCTTGAACCGGTCTTCGTCCTTGCGAAAAACAAGCATCCGAAACCTTGAATAATCTGATACAATAAGCATTGTGAGAAAGTCTGAAGGGAGTCATGGATTGAATGAATGTGTTTTATAATAAAGAAGGTGTCGGAGACGTCTTGATGGTCATCTTATCAGATGCACCACGAGCGGAAGTTACGGCTGAACGTGCAGGTGCTGTCGCGACGATTTTCCATCATGAGCGCGTGATTGGATACAATATTTTTGAAGCGTCACAGCAATTTGAATTGAATGCAGTCGGACCAGTTGAACTGACACCCGAACTCGTCAAAAAAATTCAAAGCGTTTTAGCGGACAACGGCGTAGCGCTTGTAATCGATGACATCGATTACTCACCAAAATTCGTTGTTGGATACGTTAGCTCTTGTGAAAAACATCCGGATGCGGATAAACTATCGATTTGCCAAGTCGAGGTGGACGGAGACACACTTCAAATTGTTTGTGGCGCGCCGAACGTCGCAGAAGGACAAAAAGTTGTCGTTGCTAAACCAGGGGCGGTCATGCCATCCGGTTTAATCATTCGACCTTCTGCACTTCGAGGTATACCGTCAAGCGGGATGCTGTGTTCTGCCCGTGAACTCGCATTACCAGACGCACCACAAGAAAAAGGAATTCTTGTATTAGAGGATTCAGCACATACTGGAGAGGCATTCTTAATCGGCCGTTGATTCGGCCGATTTTTTAACAAGATGGAGGGGTGAAGGAATGAGCAATCGTTACGAACAGTCATTGAAGGAACAAGCGGCACGGATTCGACGGGAATTAGCGGGCGAAAAAGAGACGACTCCAGTCGAACGACCGAAAAAAGAAGAGCGAGAAGATCGCTTCGTGTTGACGGATGTTCCATCGCCTATTTACGGATTCCAACGGCCTAAAAAGCAACGGTCGATCCAAGAAGATGTAACTTCGATTGAATCGGAAATGGACGTTTCAAGTGAATCAGAAGAGGGAAAAACCGATGAGGCGCTTGAGAACATGACAGATGAAACAATTGAAGCGTCAGGGATCGAGACGATGGAACAGACGGACTTAACCGAAGTAGACGCAGGTCTTGTTCCAGTGACGGATTCTGAACTACTCAACCCTGACCCATCAATCGAGTCATCAACTGAAGCATTTGCTGTAGAATCTTTTGATTCAGCTCTAACGGAACAAGAGCCAGTTGAAGAAGAACCGGTTACTGAACTAAAACAACAAGATGAATCATTAGAAGTGACATCTTTAAGTGAAGACACGGAACAACCTCCCGTCGAAAACGGAGATGAGATTTCTTCGGAAAACACCGTCGAACATGTCCTTGAGACGGAAACCGTGCAAGAACAACATGTCTTCACGGAAAAGCGCGCTGAAGAAAAAACACAAGTACAGTCAAGTGCAGTCAAGAAACCTGTTGGACCGCCTGTCAACGTTGTGATGACAACTAAAGACTTAATGGCGATGTATCGTGCACGACGTGAACAAAATAATTTACATGGTAAAAAATAAGTCGGTTTGCTATAATGGTACAGGTTTTGTACCCAAGCCCGATGGTACGAACCGGAACGTGAATTGGAGGGCTTTTATATGACAAAGTATCATTTTGTTGGGATTAAAGGGACTGGAATGAGTGCACTTGCCCAAGTATTACATGAGATGAACCATCAAGTACAAGGTTCTGATATCGAAAAACACATCTTTACTGAGGACGCTTTACGGGCGAAAGGTATTCCGTTTTTCCCGTTCAACGCCGACAACATCAAAGAAGATCAAATCATCATTCAAGGAAATGCGTTTGGTGATGAACATCCAGAAATCGCGCGGGCAAATGAACTTGGTTTAACAATTTATCATTACTACGATTTTTTAGGTCACCTAGCAGACGAATATCGTTCAGTCGCAATCACAGGGTCACACGGTAAAACATCGACGACAGGTCTGTTGTCACATGTCTTAAGCGGAATCACGCCAACCGCATTTCTGATTGGTGACGGTACAGGTGCAGGTGTCGAAGAGGCAAAAGCATTTGTGTTTGAAGCATGTGAATACAAACGTCACTTTTTATACTACAAGCCAGATTATGCAATCATGACGAACATCGATTTTGATCACTCGGATTATTTTACAGGCATTGATGACGTCGTTTCGGCGTTCCAAGAAATGGCGATGCAAGTCAAGCAAGCGATCGTTGCTTGTGGGGACGACGAGCATCTTCAAAACATTCAAGCGAATGTGCCTGTCCTCTACTATGGTTTTGGACAGAACAATGATTTCCGCGCTGAAAATGTCGCATCAACACCAGACGGCACATCATTCGATGTCTATTTACGGGATGATTTTTATGGCACGTTCCTGATTCCGGGATTCGGTCAACATCATGTCTTGAATGCTTTATCGGTCATCGCAATCTGTCAGTATGAAGGGTTGAACAAAGAGGATGTCGCGGAACGTCTCGCTTCATTCGGAGGAGTCAAACGTCGCTTTAGTGAATCAGATTTCGGATCACAGATTTTAGTCGATGATTATGCACACCATCCGAAAGAAATTAGTGCGACGATTGAATCGGCACGTAAGAAATATCCGGACCGGGAAGTCATCGCGATTTTCCAACCGCATACGTACACACGCCTAAAGTCATTCATGGATGATTTTGCGACATCGCTTCGGGAAGCGGACGCTACGTATCTCTGTGAGATTTTCGGATCGGCGCGAGAGCAAGAAGGGCAAGTTCGGATTGAGGATCTCCAAGAGAAGATTCCGAATTCTGACATCTTGACGCGAGATAATGTTTCGATTTTAAGTAAACATGACAATGCTGTTCTATTGTTCATGGGTGCGGGGGATATCCAAACGTACCAACAGCAGTATGAAGGAACAAAATAAAATGTTTCATCAGTAAAAGGCATGGGTGCATTCAGGCATCCATGCCTTTTTTGTCGGTTTCGTGAAGTTAAGAAAAGATGACGTACGCCGAACCATTTTTTTATTGCATCTTGAATTGAATTTTGGAATAGTGGGGGTATGTTAATTTAGGAAGGAATCAATCACATGGGACAAATTTTCTTGATTTTATTATTGCAGCTCATTTACGTGCCTGTCCTGACACTCCGGACAATCATGCTCGTCAAAGGGCGGACTGTCATCGCTGGTGTCTTCGGGACGGTCGAAACGTTAATCTATATCTTTGCTTTAGGCGTCGTGTTCCGTGACTTGACGACGCTCGGAATGGTCGTCTACGCACTCGGATTCGGGCTCGGTATTTTAATTGGTGGCTTCGTCGAAAGAAAACTTGCGATTGGCTACAATATGATTCAAGTCCATACACAAGAATTTCCGGCTGAACTGATTCAAGTCATCCGCGATAACGGATTTGGTGTCACCCATTACCAAGGACAAGGACGAGACGGTGTCCGGTACCGGCTCGATGTACTTGCTGCACGGACGCGGATGAAAGTATTGCGTGGTTTAGTCGAAGAATATGAGCCAAAAGCATTCCTCGTTGCTTTCGATTCGGTCGACTTCAAAGGGGGATACATGCTGAAGGGGTTAAAACGTCAAAAGTAATGAAAACTTTTGAAGAACATCACGGGATTCTCCACAAAAAGATGTTTACTCTATGTTATTTAAGGATAAAGATGATATAGAACAAATTACAATTCGTGAGAGGGGTAATCGAAGATGATTAGTAATCACGCAAAAACAGCACTAAACCAACAAGTTGCAAACTATGGTGTTTTATTCGTAAAACTCCATAATTATCATTGGTACATTAAAGGACCAGAATTTTTGACGTTACACGTTAAACTAGAGGAATTGTACACGTGGGTATCTGAGCAATATGATGTTGTCGCAGAACGACTGTTGATGAACAATGGAAATCCTTCAGCGACAATGAAAGAATATTTGGAGCAGACGACGCTTGAAGAAGCAAAATCTGGCTTATCTGCCGATCAGATGGTTGAATCCGTCATCAGCGACTTCCAACAAGTACGTAAAGAAATGCTTGAAGCGATTGAACATTTAGAGGCGCAAGACGTGACGGTCGAAGATGATTTACTGGCTCAAGCAAAAGAAATCGAAAAACAAATTTGGATGTTGCGTGCGACACTAAAAAAATAAGTGAACAAAAACGGATGACTGCATCCTTAGAGGATTCGGCCATCCGTTTTCTACTTATTTTAGATTTTCCGGGTTCAAGACGTCGAGTTCAGGAAGGACGAATCGTCCATCTTTACGAATCAAGACATCGTCAAACCAAATTTCACCGCCGCCATAATCCGGGCGTTGAATGTTGACCAAGTCCCAATGGACCGAAGAATCGTTTCCGTTATAGGCTTCAGCGTAAGCTTGACCCGGCGTAAAGTGGAAACTGCCATCAATTTTTTCGTCAAATAAAATATCTTTCATCGGATGTTGGATGAATGGATTGACACCAATCGCAAACTCACCGACGAAACGGGCGCCGGCATCTGTATCAAACACTTGATTGATGCGCTCCGTATCGTTCGCCGTTGCTTCAACAATTTTTCCGTTTTCGAACGTCAATTTTACGTTTTCGAACGTAAATCCTTGATAAGGTGACGGTGTATTATAGGAAATGACGCCGTTGACGGAATCTTTGACAGGGGCCGTAAAGACTTCACCGTCCGGAATGTTGGCATTACCGGCACACTTGATTGCGGCGATATCTTTAATCGAGAACGTTAAATCTGTCCCGTCCCCGACGAGGCGGACACGATCGGTCTTGTTCATCAGCTCGACGAGTGGTTCCATCGCCTTGCCCATTTTCTCGTAATCCAGCGTACAGACATCAAAGTAGAAGTCTTCAAACGCTTCTGTCGATTGGTTGGCAAGTTGAGCCATCGAAGCTGTCGGGAAACGGAGGACGACCCATTTCGTTCCTTTAACACGATCTTGGGTATGCATTTTCCCTAATGTTTGTCCGTATAACTTCATTTTGTCCGATGGCACGTCAGATAATTCATTGATGTTATCCCCGGCACGTAAGCCGATATAAGCGTCCATCGCTTGCATCTGCTTTTGCTCGATGTCAGCCATCAATTGAAGTTGCTCTTCTGATGCATTTCGGTATAATTTTCGTAGAATACGATTATCTTTCAACAGGACGAATGGAAGTCCGCCTGCTTCATAGGCAGCATCAACGAGTGCTTCGACTAATTCGCGCTCAATTCCGAAATTTTCAATTAAAACTTTTTCACCAGGAGCGAGTGCAACAGAATAATTAATTAAGTTCGTTGCAAGTTGTGTAAGACGTGGATCGCGCATGAATAGTTCCCCCTCTAATTTGCGTATGTAGGTTTCATCTATCATTGTAACGGAAATAAACCAATTGGAGTAGCAGGAACGACTCGAGATACGTCGAACTACCAACAAGACACTAGCAAAAGAAATTGGAGGCATGAATCATGGAAATCACATTAGGCGGTATCGCCGGACTAGTCGCTGCGATCGCATTCGTAGTGCTCGTTATCTTCCTTGCGCGCGTACTTGGTGCAGCAAGCAAGACACTAAATAATGTCGCAGACACGACAGCAGGGCTTGAACGCCAGCTGGACGGAATTATGATGGAGACGACGGCGTTGCTACATAAAACGAATCGTCTTGTCGATACAATCGAAGAAAAAACAGAGCTCCTTGCGCCGGTTGCGAATTCGATTGAAGAGTTAGGCACATCGCTAAACAAAGTGACGGATTCTGTTCGAACTGTTTCTGATACAGTAGCAGGGGCAGCAGATACGAACAAAGAACAGATTGCTCAAGCGGTTCGTTGGGGTTCAGTCGCTGTTGAACTCTTTAAAAAGAATAAACCGGAATCAGGTCAACCTGTTTCATCTTCTAGTACGGCTACGACAACGGTGGAGAAAAAACAACGCCGCCGTTTCCGTAAACAGGCAGATACACCGGTGACACCGGAAGTCGTGTCAGTGCCGGATGTTGAAAGTATTCCAGATGAATTGAAGGGAGATCGTAAATCATGACAAAACAACACCCATACCAAGCCCAGGACCAAAATACTTCAAAAGGTGGCGGCTTCTTAGCAGGTATCATCGTTGGAGGATTGATTGGTGCAGCCGCTGCGTTACTTTCAAGTCCGAAGTCAGGAAGCGAGATGCGTGGCATGCTCGATGAGCGTACAGCTCCTGCACGTCAACGCTTGAATGAACAGACGCAAGTGGTCCGTGAAAAAGCGGAGCCGCTCGTCGGCGAATGGATTCAACTGGCAAAAGATAAAGCAGCACCGGTCATCGAAAAAGCGAAAAAAAATTCAACTGTTCAAGAAGCGGCACAATACGCTGGTTTTGAAAAAGATCAGGCAAGCATTGACGCAGCACTCGCAGAAGCAGAACAACTCGTACGAGACATCGAACGTGAAATCGGTGAGGAAATGAACGGTGCAGCTGTTGCGGAACAACTCGATACAGAGACTGTCGCTGATCTTTCAGAACTGCGTGAAGGTTTAGAAGAAGATCAAGAAGATGAGGCTGAGGAAAACGATCCGCAAGCAGACATGGCAAACGAGAAAAAGCCGAAGAAGTAATTTACTGAACGTATTAGCTGCTTTTAGTAGCTAATACGTTTTATTTTTTTGTATAATTTGATTTGATAAGAGCACATCAAAAAAAGAATGGGTTCGAGTAGTTCTATCATGTACAATCGGCATGAAGTCGGCTATAATTAGTTGCTATTACGAGCTATATGCTGATTAGGGAGTGGTAGACAGATGGATCAACAAGCAGAACTAAAGCGTTTACGCGATGAACTTGATTTAGTAAACGCTGATTTACTAGAATTAATCAACAAGCGGGGCGAAATCGCCGTCGAAATCGGTAAAGTAAAACGTGCGCAAGGGCTTGACCGTTACGACCCGGTACGTGAACGTCAGATGCTTGAGTCGATAGCCGAAAATAATCATGGTCCTTTTGAAAATGGGCGCCTTCAGCATATGTTCAAAGAGATTTTTAAAGCGTCACTTGAACTACAAGGGGAAGACCGGACACGTAAATTGCTCGTGTCACGTAAACAAAAACCAACGAATACGATTATCCGTGTTGGAGATGATGTCATCGGTGACGGATCCCAACAACTGATTGCTGGACCTTGTGCCGTTGAAAGTGAGGAACAAGTTTTTGAAGTAGCCGCACAGCTTGCAAAGCATGGTGTTCGCTTCATGCGTGGCGGGGCATACAAACCACGGACATCGCCTTACGATTTCCAAGGGCTCGGTTTAGAAGGATTGAAGATGTTAAAAAAAGCAGCAGATGCGCATAACTTACATGTCATTACCGAAATTATGACACCGAGTGCCGTTGAATCTGCTTTACCATATGTTGATATCATTCAAGTCGGTGCACGTAACATGCAAAACTTCGATTTGTTAAAGGAAGTCGGGCGTACGAACAAACCCGTTCTTTTAAAACGTGGTCTTTCAGCAACACTCGAAGAATTCATGTACGCAGCTGAATACATCATGGCGAGCGGGAACGATCAAGTCATCCTATGCGAGCGCGGTATTCGTACTTACGAACGCGCGACACGGAATACACTTGATATTTCTGCCGTTCCTATCCTGAAGCAAGAAACGCATCTTCCTGTCATGGTCGATGTCACACACTCGACAGGACGAAAAGATATTCTTTTACCGACGGCGAAAGCTGCATATGCTGTTGGGGCGGATGCCGTCATGGTCGAAGTGCATCCATTCCCTGCATTGGCACTGTCTGATGCGAACCAACAACTTGATTTTAAAGAATTCGATGCGTTCGTCGAAAACTTAACGTCAACTTTTCCGGCACTAAACGTTCAATGATTTTGTAAAAAGGGTAACCTATAGCGAATGAAAACGTTTTACAATGAAGGAAGAATGGGAAAAGAAAGATATCTTTTCCTGTCTTCCTTTCGTGTTGTCTAAAAATGAAAATGAGAATGAAAACGAAATGATTGTTTAAATAAGGAGGAATTTGCTTTGAACAGTAATATTACAATTTATGATGTAGCACGCGAAGCCGCTGTTTCGATGGCGACTGTCTCCCGGGTAGTTAACGGAAATCCGAACGTCAAGCCATCCACGCGCAAGAAAGTCCAGGATGCAATCGATCAACTCGGGTATCGCCCAAATGCCGTCGCACGTGGACTCGCAAGTAAAAAAACGACAACGGTCGGAGTCATCGTACCGGATATCTCAAATATTTTCTTTGCCGATTTAGCGCGTGGGATTGAAGATGTCGCGACGATGTACAAATACAACATCATTTTATGTAATTCCGATCAAAATCGTGAAAAAGAAATCCATCTCTTGAATACGTTGCTCGGAAAACAAGTCGATGGCATCATTTTCATGGGTGGACGCCTTCATGAAGATTTAGTCCGCGAATTCAAAACATCCCCTGTGCCGATCGTATTAGCAGCGACGCTCAATCAAGACTATGATCTTCCTGCTGTCAACATCGATTACGAGAGTGCGGCATATGACGCCGTCAAATCATTGATCGATCATGGACATAAACGGATCGGGTTCATCACGGGTCCACTCGAGCAACAGATTAACGGTGAGAAGAAATTTGCCGGGTACCGTAATGCCCTGGAAGAAGCCAATCTTCCGTTTGACGAACAAAATGTCGTTTTAGGAAACTACACGTATGATTCAGGAATGAAGGCAATGAACCAACTGCTTGAACTCGGTGAGGAGTGCCCACGTGCAATCTTCGCTGGGACGGATGAAATGGCTCTCGGTGTCATTCATGCCTTACAGGACGCAGGTCACCGTGTTCCTGAAGACTTCGAAGTCATCGGACACGATAATACACGTCTCGCGACGATGATTCGTCCGAAGCTGACGACTGTCGTGCAACCGATGTATGATATCGGAGCAGTTTCGATGCGTCTGTTGACTAAAATCTTGAATCAAGAAGAAATTGAAACAAATGATGTAACGTTACCGCACCGGATTGAGCACCGGGACTCTACACGTTCATGATGTTCAAACAAAAATCGTCCTCTTTCCTAGTCGAGTCTAGGAAAAAAGACGATTTTTGTTTTGTTCTAAATTATTTAAGGTGTCACGGTAATAAGTTGATCTTGATGGTGATGCAACTGATCATTTTCAACATGAAGCCGGACCGTCGTTTGACCGGCTTGTGCTAATTTGACTTGACCGACGTACATATCGTCTTTCAACGTTAGTGGAATGTACGTATGTTTTTCGACACCTTCTTCGATGACTTCGACTTGGACATCTGCTTTTAAGACTTCACCCTTTTCAAAAATATGAAACGAAACGGGGAGCGTCGCACCTGCCGTGACTTTCGTTGCCCCCATATAGTGGACTGCAAGGTTTTCGCTCGAAGCATGATCGTGCTCAGCATCAGTATGTGAAGCTTCTTCATGCGAATGATCCATCACAGTAAAAGAAATTTTATCCATGTGATGTAGACCCTTTTTATCATTGATATGATAGAGTCCTTCGTATTCGCCTTCAGCTAGTGTTGCTTCTGCTTGGTAAGAACCCGTTTTTTTCAAAGAAGCTTTAATTTTTTTATGAGCAGTATCTTTTTCATCTGCTTTCCAAATCTCGAACGTCACATCTTCTACATTGACTGCTTTTTTATCTTCGACAGCAGTTGCTTTAAATATGACCTTTTCATCAGCCATCGTTTTTGCTGGAACCTCTACTTTGACGTCGACTGCCGGTTTCCCACTACCTTGCATCGCGTCGTGGTCCATCGCTTTTTCTTCGCTATTGTTGCATCCTGCAAGAAATAGACCAGTTGCAAGTACGGCAACACTCATCCCCATCATTTTCTTCATGTTCAGTCCCCCAATTATTCATTTACTATGTAAAGTATTGAAACCTTATTTAGTATACCAATAACTTGTGAAATCCGAACGAAGTATATGTGAAAAGTACAGGACAATTTTTAATCACTCGAGTAGGGTGAAGCTTCTGATAAACGGTCTTTTTTCGCGTCATCGATAAATGGCCATAGGAGTCGTTTAACGGTTTCCCAGTTTTTTTCCTCGATTTCAGGTCGACGGGGAATCGAAGGATACACTGGCAATTGATCTGCCCACGTAGTCGGAACCGTCGTGCTCTGTTTTGTCCATCGCTCAATCCAGTCTTTCGGGAGGTCCCCACTAAATGGTGCACGATTTGTCAAAGCTGCGAAGACTTGACTCCAGGCGCGGGGAACGACACGGTACCAATCGTATCCTCCTCCGCCTAAAGCGACAATCCGGCCTTTCGTATAACGGTTTGCTGCTTCGACGGCGATTTGCGGAATTTGTTCATAACTTTTCATCGTGAGCGACAAGTGAGTCAATGGATCAAGCGCGTGGGCATCGGCACCATTTTGCGTAATGATCAAGTCAGGTTGGAACAACTCACAGGCTTCGAACAAGGCAGTCCGATAGGCGAGTAAAAACGAAGCGTCTTCCGTAAAAGCATCAAATGGAATGTTCCAACTGAAGCCATAACCCTCTTCAGATCCGCGCTCTGTCACCATACCTGTCCCCGGGAAGAGATAACGTCCTGTTTCATGCAGTGACAGCGTCATGGCATCGGAACGATTATAAAAAGCCCACTGGACACCATCGCCATGGTGCGCATCGGTATCGACATAAAGAATACGACACGCATATTTTTCAATCATCGCCGCCATGGCGACTGCTGTATCGTTGTAGATACAAAATCCTGAAGCACGACCACGAAAACCATGGTGCAGACCACCCGCGATATGAAATGTCCGTTTATATCGTCCGGACAAGACGAGTTCGCAAGCCTCAATTGTTCCACCGACGAGTAGTGCGGCACCTTCATGCATGTCAGGGAAGACGGGTGTATCTTCTGTTGCTAGCCCATACATCTGTGCCTTCATTGGCGTCAGTTCACCTTGACCCGCCAGCTTGACGGCTTGAATATAATCGGCATCATGTACGAGTCGTAACTCCTCATCCGTTGCGCGACGTGGTGCGATACAGTCGACGTCCTTGAGTGCCCCCATCGTCTCTAAGAGAGAGACGGTCAAGTCCAGTCGAATTGGGTTGAAAGGATGTGTATCGGAAAAACGATAATTCGTTTCTTCCTCACTGTAAATATAAGCAAACTCTTTCATCGGCTGACGTCGGGACCGAGTACATCGAATCCTTCCTTCCGTAACTTTTCGATGATTCGAATCGGATTCATCGTCTGGACACGAAAAGCGACGATGCGGACATACGGATCAGGCGTAGGATACACGAGGACATTTAAGATATTGATATTCGTTTTGGCGAGTAGATTCGCAATCTTTGCTAATGTACCCGCTGTATTTTCAACACGCACTTCGATTTGTGAGCTCGGCTCGAGCGCTCCTGTTAATTGAACGAATGTCCGAAGCAAATCGGTTTCTGTCATTAAGCCGACGAGACGCCGTCCCCGAACAATCGGTAAGCAAGATAAGCGATGTTCATAAAATACAATCGCGGCGTCTTCAATGAAATCAAGCGGGTGTGCCGTGATAGGAGTTTGTTGCATAATACTGGAAACGGAATTTTGTTGATCAACGTGAAGGGTATCTGGATGAAAGACACTGCTTGCACTTTGGAGCTCTTTTAGACCGATGAGACCGACAAGTTCATGACGGGCGTTTGTCACGGGAATATGGCGAATCTCATGACGTTGCATCAATTCTGCGGCATGCGCAATAGAATTTGTTGGTTGAATCGTAATACAATTCGTCTTCATGATTTGTTCGATTAACATGCTATTCCTCCTTTAATCGTACATGAAGCGACGGCGGAGCCGTAAAGCATCGAAATGAGCGACGACTTCTGGTGCGACATGTTTCCCGATACGTGCCATTAAACAATTAGCCGGATGCGATGCAATCTCTGGATCATCGGTTGGGAAAAAGACGAGTCCTCCGTGGTTCATCATCTTTTCCATGATTTTTCGATAGTCCCAAACAGATAGTCCACTGCCTTTTAAATCCCAATGCCAGTAATACTCAGTCGTCAAGATTAAGTAGTTTTCCATGGCCGGATCGAGCATCGATACCTCGAGAAGCTTTTTACCAATCTGTTGACCGCGAAAACGAGCAGACACTTCAATCGCACCTAACTCTAAAATATATGGATTATTTCCTTCGCTCCATGTCTCATAGGGATCAGGGTAAAGGAATGTGACATAGCCGATGATTTCTTTATTTTGCCTAGCGATAATGATCCGTCCTTCATCTAAATCCGCGATTTCAAGGAGCGCTTGATGCTGCTCTTTCGGTTGCCTGAAGGCAGTTAAACCGTCATCGAGGAGGTAAGTGGCGAGTTGTTTACTCGCGACAGGTCCTTCGATTTCAACTGGACCGAGCGATGTTTCATGAGTACGATGATTGAATTGTTTTTCAAACATGTAAGCGTCACCACCTTTCTCTTTATTATAGCCGAAGCGAGTTGCGGAAAGAGAGGGATTTTTTAACAAATTAACGGCAATCGATTGAACTACACCATAACTAGCTTATAATGGAGAAGAGTATAGAGAAGGGGAGGAACGAGAGATGAAAGTTTTGAAAGCGCTTCCGGGTAAGCATTGGTTATCCGACTATAATGAATCGGCGTCATACGATTGGCAAGAAGCGGAACAATATTTTTCATGGGCAACGACGGGGAAAGTCAATATGGCCCATGAAGCAATTGACCGTCATGCTGAAGGTGAACGAGCGAATAAAAAAGCTCTGATTTACTTTGATGGAACGACGGAGCAAACTTTTACGTATGCTGACATGAAACGTTTGACGAACAAAGCGGCAAACGTTTTGACGGATGCTGGAATCAAAGCAGGAGACCGAATTTTTATCTTCATGCCACGTTCGCCAGAACTTTATTTTGCGTTGCTCGGTGCCTTGAAAGTCGGAGCAATCGTCGGTCCGTTGTTTGAAGCCTTCATGGAACAAGCTGTACGCGACCGCTTGCTTGATTCTGAAGCAAAGATGTTGATTACGACGAAAGCATTATTACCACGTGTTCCGCTTGAAGAGTTATCGACACTCGAATCCGTCTTTTTAGTCGATGAAGACATCGAGACGACAGATCGGCTACTGGACTTCCGGGCAGCGTTCGAGTCCGCGTCAGATGTGTACGAACCGGTTTGGCTCGACCGGGAAGACGGTCTCATCTTACATTATACGTCTGGGTCGACGGGAAAACCAAAAGGGGTCTTACACGCTCAAAATGCGATGATTCAACACATGATGACCGGACGTTGGGTTCTTGACCTTCAGGAAGATGATATCTATTGGTGTACAGCAGATCCGGGCTGGGTGACGGGGACGAGTTATGGGATTTTTGCCCCGTTCTTAAATGGTGCGACGAATGTCATCGTCGGTGGTCGGTTCAATCCGGAGTTTTGGTACAGTGTCATTGAAAAATACAAGGTAACGGTTTGGTATAGTGCACCGACCGCATTCCGGATGCTGATGGGTGCCGGCGCAGACGTCGCACAAACACATGACTTGTCGAGCTTACGGCACGTGTTATCCGTCGGAGAACCGCTCAACCCAGAAGTCGTTCGTTGGGGAAAAGAAGCATTCGACCAACGCATCCATGATACGTGGTGGATGACGGAAACAGGGGCAATGATGATTTGCAACTATAAATCGATGGACATCAAACCAGGGTCGATGGGGAAACCGATTCCTGGGACAGAAGCTGCAATCATCGATGATCAAGGGAATGAGTTACCTCCGTTTAGAATGGGCAATTTAGCTTTGAAAACACCGTGGCCATCCATGATGCGGCAAATCTGGAATAATCCACAAAAGTATGAATCATACTTCTTCAAAGGATGGTACGTTTCAGGAGATTCTGCATATATGGATGATGAAGGATACTTCTGGTTCCAAGGACGCGTCGATGATGTCATCATGACGGCAGGAGAACGGGTGGGACCGTTCGAAGTTGAAAGTCGTCTTGTCGAGCACCCGGCAGTTGCAGAAGCCGGTGTCATCGGGAAACCGGATCCAGTACGTGGTGAAATCATCAAAGCCTTCATTTCGTTACGAGACGGCTATGAACCGACTGAAGAATTGAAACAAGAAATTCAGGCGTTCGTCAAAGAAGGGCTTGCAGCACATGCGACGCCACGTGAGATTGACTTCCGAGACAAGCTTCCGAAAACCCGGAGCGGTAAAATCATGCGCCGCGTCTTGAAGGCGTGGGAACTAAATCTTGAAGCGGGTGACCTCTCGACGATGGAAGAATGATGTCAGAGTAAGTGACGTATAGGATTGACTGTTCTTGAACTACCAACGATGCTTCGTTGGTAGTTTTTTAATATGAACAAAAAAACGAAGTTCACTGTTACGTGAACTTCGTTTTTTTGAATGGCTTCATTCAGTTTTTTTGTCGTCTTCTTTTGCTTTCTTTTCAGCATCAGCCTTCGCCTCTGCTTCTTTCTTCTTAGCCTCCGCATCGGCTTTCGCCTTGTCGTCAGCCGCTTTTTTCTTAGCCTCTGCATCAGCTTTCGCTTTGGCATCGGCCGCTTTTTTCGCGTCCGCATCGGCTGCTTTATCTTCAGCAGCTTTCTTTTCAGCGTCAGCTTTTGCTTGCGCTTCAGCGTCGTCTTTCTTCTTCGCGTCTGCTTCTTTTTCTTTTGCCTCGGCCTCTTTTTTCTTTTCTTCAGCGGCTTTTTTCTTCGCTTCCGCTTCTTTTTTCTTTTTATCTTCTTCTTTGAATGAACCTGAGTTCTTGAAGTCATCTGCGTCTACTGAAGCCGGTTGATTGAAGCGTGCACCTGACTTGAAGTAACTGTTGTTCGCAGCATACGTTGCATTTGCCATCTGTGCCCACAGGTTCTGGGTACGTTGGTAATATGTCGTTGCACCCATCAATGAGTTGTTTTGATCATGCCCCGTCCAAACCGCCAGTGTAACCCCTGGTGTTGAAGCAACGAGGTAAGAGTCCTTAATTTCGTTCGTCGTTCCGGTCTTACCGGCCCAATCGCCAGGTACTTTTAATAACGAGTTCGCATAACGAGCTGTTCCGTTATCAAAGACACCACGCATCATATCAAGCGTTAAATAAGCCGTACGCTCTTCGTAGATTTTTTCTTTTTTCGATTTAGCTTTATAGATGCTTTTCCCGTCTTTCGTAATCTTCGAGATGATATACGGTTCGACGTATTCACCGTAGTTCGCGAGCATCGCATAAGCACCAGCAAGCTCAACCGGTGTGATTTCCATCGTTCCAAGAGCAGCAGATGGTGCGTACCGGATGCTGTCAGGAACTTTAATACCCATGTCGACTAGTTTTTGAATCGAGTTCGACATATTCATTTTTTCGTAAATCTTCACGGCTGGAACGTTGAGTGAAAGTTCCAATGCCTCACGGACCGTCACATTACCTCGGTAACGCCCGCCTTCATTGTTGATTGGGTTGTCACCTGGTTGACGTGGAACCGTTTGATAATAATACTTTTCATCATTAACGGTCGAAGCCGGTGTAATCAAGCCGTTTTCGATACCGTTCGAATAAACAAGAATTGGTTTGGCTGTCGAACCGATTTGACGTTTTGCCTGGAACGCGCGGTTGAAATCATCCGCCGTTCCATCCGTGTAACGTCCACCGACGAAGCCTAAGATACGACCTGTCTCATTTTGAATCATGACAGCAGCTGTTTCTTCTGGATCTTTTTTCGAGACCGTTTTTTTCGTTTTTGGATCAACGACTTGCGTGTATTGTGGAGAAGCAGGGAAGTTGGCAGCATTTTTAGCTGGTGCCTGCATCGCCTCGTGAATTTTCTTATCAAGTGTCAAGTGAATCTTGTATCCGCCTTGACGCATGGCAACTAAAGCCTGTTCCTGATAGTTCGCTTTGACTTCTGCGAGTTCGGATGGTTTTACTTCATCTTCTTTGACGCCATCCTTTTTCATGAAATAGCTCGTCATGATTTTCAAGGCTTCTTTTTCAGCAAGATCGTAAACGTACGGGTACGTATCACGCGAACGTGTTGACGTTTTGGCGAAGTCTTTTGTGATATCGTATTTGACGGCTTTTTCATATTGCTTTTTCGTAATGTTTTTTGCGACATACATCCGTTTTAGAACAGTTTTCATCCGGTTCGTACTTGCTGTCAAATCTTCTTTGACGACACCACCTTGAAGGTAGGGTGTGTAATAATACGGGTTTTTCGGAATGCCTGCTAAGAAGGCTGCTTGTGGTAATGTCAGTTTTTTCGCGGATTTATTGAAGACACCACGAGAGGCGGCTTCGATTCCGGCAATATTTCGTCCGAGAGAGTTTCGACCGAATGAGACAACGTTTAAATAGGCTTGTAGAATTTCATCCTTCGTCATCGCATTTTCGAGACGAAGTGCTAAGATGATTTCTTTTGCTTTCCGTTCGAATGAAACTTCATTCGTTAAAATTTGGTTTTTAATCAATTGTTGTGTCAACGTACTGCCACCCGTCCGAGAAGACGAGTTCGTTAACTCCTGTAAGACTGCCCGGAGTGTTGCTTTCGGTACGACGCCATCATGTTCATAAAAATCGACATCTTCCGTCGAAAGAACAGCGTCTAGCAGGTAAGGTGAAATTTCTTTGATGTTGACCGGTTGACGTTCTTCATCTGTTGAAATGTTCGTCAACTTTTCGCCACTGCCCCAGTAAATTTCACTCGTAATGGCATAACTATTAACTTGTTGCTTCATTTCCGTTAATTCTGGTGCTTTTGTATCTTTGACGAGCGAAGCGAAATAGCCGCCTGCTGCACCGACAGAAAAACTCCCAATCAGTAGAACAGCAATGATGAGGAATAAAATGATATTCCAAGATACGTCATATGTGATATTCGACCAGTGCCGAACGGCTTTCGTTCGGGGATGATTCCAAAACTTGGACCAGTTCTCGCGCATAAATGATCTCCTTTACATCTTAAACTTGGGTGTAAATTAACATTAAATCACAGATAGACGTATTATACCACAACTGAAACGTGACAATGTCTCTTGACAGTCGATTCTACTTCGACGTATCATGAAAACATCTTATGAAAAATATACGAAAAAAATCAGCTGTGATTGGAATTAGTAATGGAACGCTCCCTGTATCAGAGACCTAGTGGTGCTGCGAACTAGGACATAGCGTGTTCATGAATTACGTCTCCAGGAGCTTCTTGAGAAATCAGGCGGACCGTCCCGTTATCGACGATCTAAGTGGCATGTGTTGCATGCAATTAGGGTGGTACCACGGAATATTCCGTCCCTTCGTTCAGTCGGAGGGGCGGTTTTTTTATACAATTTTTTTAGGAGGAAAACAGATGACGTTACTTGAGGATTTAGAGTTTCGCGGCCTAATCAGCCAAATGACAGATGAAGAAGGTATTAAAGAACTCCTGGCAAGTCCGACAACACTGTACACGGGATTCGACCCGACAGCAGATTCATTGCATATCGGACACCTGTTACCAATTCTCGTTCTACGCCGTTTCCAAGAAGCGGGGCACCACGTGGTCGGTCTCGTCGGTGGCGCAACCGGGATGATTGGAGATCCAAGTGGGCGGTCGACAGAACGATCACTGAACACGTCGGATATCGTCGAAGAATTTGCGAACCGCATCAAAGGGCAATTATCACGCTTTTTACCGCTGGATGGCGAAAACCCTGTGACGATTGCGAACAACCTGGATTGGACAAAAGATTTAACGATCATCGATTTCTTACGCGATATCGGAAAACACTTCCCAATCAGCTACATGCTAGCGAAAGACTCTGTTGATTCACGCCTTCAGAACGGGATTTCTTTCACAGAGTTTTCGTACATGCTATTACAATCATTTGATTTCTTAAAGCTATATGAAAACGAAGGGTGCCGACTCCAGGTCGGCGGAAGTGATCAGTGGGGAAACATTACAGCAGGGATGGAACTGATCCGACGCGTTGGTCATGAAGAGAAAGCATTCGGCATCACTGTACCACTCGTCACGAAATCAGACGGGCAAAAATTCGGGAAAACAGCAGGCGGGGCAGTATGGCTCGATGCCGAAAAAACGACACCGTACGAGTTTTACCAGTTTTGGTTCAACGTCGATGACCTTGATGTCGTCAAATTCCTGAAATACTTTACGTTCTTGACACACGAAGAACTGGAAGGATTGCAAGCGGAAGTGGAAACGGCACCTGAAAAACGGATTGCCCAGCGCCGCCTGGCAGAAGAGATGACGAAACTCGTTCATGGCAGCGACGCACTTGAACAGGCAGAACGAATCACGAAAGCACTCTTTAGTGGCGACATCAAATCGTTAAAGGCAGATGATATCGCAGATGCCTTTAAAGGGATGCCGCGCTTTACGCTTGGTGAAGCAACGAATCTCGTCGACGTACTCGTCGAAGCGAAAATCAGTCCTTCGAAGCGTCAAGCGCGAGAAGACGTGACGAATGGCGCAATCTACATCAATGGAGACCGTGAACAAGAGTTGACGAAAGAGATCACGAAGCAAGATGCGATTGGTGACTTCACGATCATCCGTCGTGGGAAAAAGAAATACTTCGTACTTGAACATGCGTAAGTGATATAACAAAAAAGAACGCTGACGAATGCTCGTCAGCGTTCTTTTTGCTTAGGCTGTTCTAAAAATACGGAGTGGTAATAAACGAACGGCGATCGTCGTGGCAAGTAACGCTTTTAGCGTATCACCGATGATGAACGGGACATTAATGACGAGGGCATCCATGAATGATAAATGTAGGACGAGCATTAAACCGAATGTTCCGAGTAAGTAAACGAGACCGAGTCCGAAAACGACCATTCCAAAAAACAATGGGATGAAGCGAGTCGTTCGTTCGGCGACATAGCCGATGAAGAAGCCGGCAATCGGGAAGGCGACTAAGTACCCTACGGTCGGTCCGACGAACGGCGCAAGACCACCTTTGCCTCCGAGAAGTGGTAATCCGGCAGCAGCGAGCAGCAAAAAAATCAAGACGGCAAGCCCGCCGCGCTTCGCACCGAGAATGGCACTGACCGTCATGATGGCGAGCATCTGGAGTGTGATCGGTACAGGTCCGACGAGTTGAAGTTGTGGTAGTAAACTAATGGCTGAGATGATTGCAGCACCGAGTGCAGTAAATGTAAGATCTTTTGTTTTCATGATGGATGAGGGCCTCTTTTCTTTTTGTGTTAACCAATATAAATAAAAGGTTAACACAAAAAGAAAATGATGCAACTACTATTTTTAAAAAATGTTAAAAGGACACAAAAAAAGCACCCACCGAAGTGAGTGCTAAAAACAACTGATTAACGTGAGTAGTACTCAACGACGAGTTGTTCTTGGATTTGATCGTTCAATTCAGAACGCTCTGGAAGACGGACGAACGTTCCTTCGAGCTTCTCAGCATCAAAAGTAACGAAGTCTTTAGTTGCTGGTGCAACTTCGAGTGCTTCTTTGATAACGACAAAGTTCTTCGATTTTTCGCGAACTGAGATCGTTTGACCTGGTTTCACGCGGAATGAAGGAATGTCGACGCGAGCGCCTTCAACTTGGATGTGACCGTGGTTGACGAGCTGACGAGCAGCACGACGTGTACGAGCCATACCCATACGGTAAACGACGTTGTCAAGACGTGCTTCAAGTAAGAACATGAAGTTCTCACCGTGGATACCAGGCATTTTGCCAGCATCGTTGAAGATACGGTTGAATTGGCGTTCGTTTACTCCGTACATGTGACGAAGCGTTTGCTTCGCTTGAAGTTGAAGACCGTACTCAGACATTTTGCGACGGCTGTTACCGTGTTGTCCTGGAGCGTACGGACGTTTTGCGATTTCTTTTCCTGTTTCAGTAAGAGAGATACCGAGACGACGTGAAAGTTTCCAAGCTGGACCTGTATAGCGAGCCATAATAAGACTCCTCCTTAGTGTTCGTTATTATTTGCATAAAAATAATAACGCCATCAAACCCACGTTACGCCCATTTCATGGTGTAGCACCCTCGCTTGATAGCAAAGTTACACGATGCCCCTCCGGCAAAGCCGAGTCATGAAATGTGATACGCAAGCGATTTGACCGCTATCGTTATCATTTCTGCACTTTTACAAGTATACGTCTGCTTATTCCTGCTGTCAATCAAATATGACGAAGAAGAATTTCGCTAAAGGCTTCAAGGCCGGCTTGATCGGTTTCGTCAAAACGATTCAGTTCAGGACTGTCGATATCGAGGACACCAATCGTTTTTCCATCTTTAATTAATGGAATGACGATTTCGGAATTCGTTGCCGCATCACACGCGATATGTCCTGGGAAAGCATGGACATCCATGACGAGTTGTGTCGTTTGATCTTCTGCCGCTGTACCACAGACACCACGACCGAATGGAATCCGGACACAAGCAGGTAAGCCTTGGAATGGTCCGAGAACGAGTTGATTTTGTTCTGCGTCCGTTAAATAGAAGCCGACCCAGTTCGTTCGATCGAGAAATTGACCAAGTAACGCACTCGCATTTGAAAGATTGGCAATTTGATTCGTTTCTCCAGTCAGTAAAGCATTAAGTTGCTTATTCAGCATGTCATATTGTTTTGTTCGGTCACCATCATACGTCGTTGTCTCAAACATCATTAAGATTCCTCCTGAAAAATCATATTTAATCTATCTTACCCGAGTTTTAAAGATGCTGACAAACAATTGATTTCTCGGCGAGACGCTGTAATCTGTCGAAGAAATCAGGAAAAGCCTTAGTAAATCTATGCAAATCGGTTGCGCTATACTATTATAAGGATAAGATAAAAAGCGAAATTGTTGAAAAATGGAATCGCTTGATAGGGTGGAGGTCGTGACAAATGTGGGCATGGGTGATTGGTGTCATCGTCATCGTATTACTCGTCATGTTATTTAGCATGATTAGTCGAAAAAAATATTATACAAAAATTGACGAGCTAGATATGCGCAAACAGGGGATTATTAGCGCATCAATTCCGAAGGAGCTACAAGAATTAAAGCAGCTTCCGATGGCGGGCGAGACGGAGACGAAATTCACTTCCTGGCATCAGGCTTGGGAGGAACTGTTGACAGTCCACGTCGCGCAAATCGATGAAACATTGTATCGAGCGGAAGAAGGGCTCGATAAATATCATTTCCTTGCCGTCAAGAATGATTTAGAAGTAACGGAACAATTAATCGGTGAGCTTGAAGGGTTAATCGATGAGATGCTGCGTGAGATGGAGACGTTTAAAAATAATCAATCTGCATTGACTTCATTGAAAGCGCAAGGTGAGACAGATTCAGGTCAAGTCCGTAAATCGTTGCTCCTACAAGCGACGTCGTTTGGTCCGGCATTAGCGAAACTTGAAGAACGCAGTGAAGAAATCGATCAGTTGCGTACAGAAATGTCTGCTTTTGAGGAAGCAGGTGAAGTGACGAAAGCGTATGAAACAAGCCTTCAGCTTGAAGAACGAGTCGCACAGACGCGTCAATTAGTCGAAGTGATTCCGAATCATTGGAAAGTCCTGGCACATGAGTTACGTCAACGAATCGACCAATTGAGCGCCGGATATAATGAAATGACGCTGGATGGCTATCCGCTTGAGCCGCTTGGCATGCAGTCGGATATTAAACGATTTGAGGAAACACGCCTCAACCTAGTTAAAAAACTTGAATTTCTAGAAATGGACGATTTAGAAGAACGCGTCCAGCAACTTTCGGCTGATGTCGACCAAATGTACGATACGTTCCGTCGTGAAGTCGACGCGCGTCATCATGTGAAAAAAGAAAATCAAGTCTTGAAACAAAAAGCACTGCGGATGCGTGAAAAAGTCCACCAATTGGCGCAAGAATTTAGTTCGCTCCGTGAACAGTATGAGATTTCAGCTGACTTAGGAGAGCATTACGAGTCGATTCAGCGCGATGAAGAGATGTTGTTTGGGGCAGCGAAGGATTTAGACGAATCCATCGCTAGCCGAATCATTCCGTTCAGCATGTTAGAAGATCAGATGCGTGATGCCATTCGGCTGGAAGAACAATTAACGATTCAATACGAACGGTTCAGTATCGAACTCCAAGCACTACGCAAAGAAGAGCTGGAAGTACGCGAACGCATCAATGAATGGCGTCATGCATTCTCTAGTGCCCGGTTACGATTGAAACGGCTCGGGTTACCGAAGATGCCGCAAGATGTCGAAGAAGCGCTTCAAACAGCGAGTCGTTCGTTACAGACGCTCGAGGCACGTTTTGAGGAGATTCCGTTTAATGTCGGTTACATCGTTTCGCAAAGCGAAGATGTCAAGTTGACGTTTAAACAATTGCAAGAACGGATAGATACATTAGTGTTCGAAGTCACTTATGCAGAACGACTTGTCCAGTACGCGAATCGTTTCCGTCGCAATGATAATGAGATACATATGTCGTTGACGATTGCTGAGACGAAGTTCCTCGCTGGCGATTACGAACGTGCGATTTTACTAGGGGAACGTGTCCTCGAACAATTTGATCCACAATCAATTGAACGAATCAAACAAGCATGTGCCAAGCAAGAAACGATTCATATGTAATCATCACTGACAACTCAGGGTGGCCGCCGCGGTCACCCTGTTTTCGTAAAAAAAAGGAGCGATTAAGATGGGAATACTTTATGTAAACGGAATCATTCGAACGATGGCGCATGAACATGATGTTCATCCGGCGATGTTTATCGAAGCAGGTCGGATTATAGCCATGGGGGATGAGGGGAAGTTACGGCGACGTTTCGGTAAACGCGTCGATTCGATTGAGAATCTGAATGGCAAAGCCGTCTATCCTGCCTTTACCGATGCGCACATCCACCTCATTGGATATGGCGAAGCGATAGGTCGTGTCGATGCTTCGCGTTACATGACGCTAGAAGAACTCGGACAGGCCTTTTTAAAAGCGGAAGCGATCAATGGAATTCATGTGGCAGAAGGCTACGACGAGACCAAGCTAGATCAAGCGCCAACAAAAACTTGGTTGAATCAACTGTTCCCGACAGAACCAGCTTTACTAAAGCGGACGGATCGGCATACGGTACTCGTCAATGACGTATTGTTTGAACAATTGGGATATAAAGCATCAACGGTCATCGAGGGTGGGAAAATCGGTTTGCTCGATTCAGGGGAAGCAGATGGTTTTCTTTATGATGCAGCAATGGAACCGCTCTATGCGTTGCAAGCAGGATCGACGGAACGAAACAAATCATCGTTGCGCGCGGCAATCAAAGACTTATATCGTCATGGGATCGTGGCGGCACATACAGAGGATTTATCTTATCACGGTGCATTAAACGAAGTCTTATCAGCTTATAAAGAAGTGACGGAAGAAACGGGTTTTCATGCCCATCTTCTCGTGCATCATCTCGTCCTTGATGAATTCATTCAAGCAAACCCTGTTCTCCCTGACACGCTCTCAATTGGAGCGATGAAATTATTTGTCGATGGTGCGCTCGGTGGAAGAACGGCATTATTGCATCGTGGCTATTCGGACGACCCGACGACGCGTGGCATTGAAGTTCACTCGCAGGACCAACTTGAACAACTCGTGAAACGAGCACGAAGCTACGGTTTCACTGTCGCGGCGCACGTCATCGGAGATCTTGCAATCGAACGTTTCGTGGATGTGCTTGAAAAGTATCCGGCTCCGAAAGGGACGCGCGATCGTATTATTCACGCAACGGTCGTACGACCTGAATTATTGGCACGGATTCGGAAGTTGCCTGTCTTAATTGATGTGCAACCGGTCTTCTTGTTAGATGATGCTGATTTTGCTGAAGCACGTCTCGGTTTGAAGCGTCTCGACTCGGCCTATCGCTTGAAGTCGCTAGCGGGCACAGGAGCCTTAATGTGTGGCGGCTCTGACGCGCCGATTTCAAGTCCCGATGTTCGCCGAGCGCTCTATGCAGCGACCGTGGGGAAAGCAGGGCGGATTAATAAATCGAACGAAGTTCTTTCAATGTACGAAGCATTGTTATTATTCACAAAAAATCCACATGTCGCAACAGAGACACATGGACGAAAAGGAATGTTATTGCCTGGATATAATGCAGACTTCGTCATCTTCGAAGAAGATTTTTATCGTCTTGCAGATGAACAGATTCTTACGAATCGACTAGTCGAAACGGTACAACAAGGAAAAACGGTCTATCGCCAGGAAGCATCTTTGACAACGACTTAAGAGGTTGCGTTCGTTCCGTAAATCCTCAAAAGGGGATGACTCATAGTCAGATGAACACCACCCTTTGTGACGGACGCGCTTCCTTTCCCCTCGGAGTCGAGGATGAACGTTTCCGTCCTCTATCAATCAAATGACCGATGATCCGCTTTTCGCGGTTTAAAGCGATTCAAGACGTTCTTTTCTGTACGTTCCTTAGGTGATAAAAAAACTTCCTTGTCCTTGGTGGACAGGGAAGTTTTTGTTTGTTTTATAAGAATGACCGTTGGATTTTGTGCCAAAATGTATTGTTCGTTAATTTGACGGTTTTTAATTCTTTATCGGACAATTGGATGTCGACGGAGTCCGTTCGTTTTAAGCTTAACGCTTCATTGTCCATCCCGATGATCGGATAGTCGTTTCCGTCTTCGATGATGCGAAGCGATAATTTACGACCGCGGTTCAAGAGGAAAGCCGATCCGAGCGTCCGGTAGCGGTTATTGTTGACGGATGCGATTTCGCTGACTTGGAGGCAGTGAATCAATGGATCGACGATTGCACCAGACAAGGACTTGTTATAAGCGGTCGATCCGGTCGGCGTCGAAATGACCATACCATCGCCACGGAACGTTTCAAATAAGAATCCATCAATGTAGACTTCAATTGCGAGTGATTTAATGATGCTCGATTTAACGGAACATTCATTGAGGCAAAGCATACCTGGCCCGCCATTGATCGATGCTTCAAGCAATGGATAACGTCGGACTTCAATTTCGCCATTCGAGACGCGATCGCCTGTTTCTTTGAAAATGGCTTCGACGGAGGACAGGTCATTAATGTCGAAGTCACAGTAAAAGGAATTTGGACCTTCTGCGAAACCGACATAGATGGCATCGTCACGGAAGCCTGTAAAGCGAGCTGCTTGAAGAAACGCGCCGTCACCACCGATTGAAACGATGATATTTGCTTGTTTATGATCCTGGACGACATTCAATCCGTATCGCTTGCCGACTTCAACTAATTTACGTACCTGCGTCTCGTGTCTTTGTTTATTTCGGTAATACAGGTAGACATTGTTTCGAGCCATGGTCAATTCCCCCTTGAAAGCGTTTCATGTACTCTTTCATTATAACTGTTTTTTCAGAAATCGGGAACCGATAGCTAGGAAGTTCGTCAGAAAGCTTGCGTTATAAGGCGAACATTCCTATAGTAAGATTGGAAATGCATTTGAAAGACAACATGGGGAAATGGGGAATACACATGGCAACGTTTAAAGGAAATGATATTACATTACTTGGTACACAAGTTGAAGTCGGACAACAAGCACCAGACTTCGAGGTACTCGCTAACGATCTTTCGCCGGTTTCGCGCGATACATACAAAGGAATTCGTATGATTAGCGTCGTTCCATCGATCGATACGGGCGTCTGTGACGCTCAAACACGTAAGTTCAATGAAGAAGCAGCACAAATCGATGGCGTGACAGTGTTGACAATCTCAAACGACCTTCCGTTCGCACAACGTCGCTGGTGTGCCGCAAGCGGGCTTGATAATGTCGTAACATTATCGGATCACCGTGATTTATCGTTTGGGCATAGCTATGGCGTCGCGATTGAAGAACTTCGTTTGCTAGCTCGTTCGGTATTCGTTATTGATTCAGCAAATCAAGTCGTCTATGTCGAATATATGCCAGAATCGACAGACGAAGTGAATTTTGATGCGGCGATCGCCGCAGCAAAAGCTGCGAAGTAAGAATAGTTTACAAACGACGTAAAACAGATACAATGGATGTAATGAGAAGAACGGCTCCCAGGAAATATGGGGGGCCGTTTCGTTTTGAAAGGATGAACTGACGATGGAAGCATTAGAAAAATTATATAAGGAACTAACGCAACAAACGAGAAAATTAGAACGCGACCTTGATATGCCCTATTTAGAGGCGCTGACGGAGGTCATTGATCGCTTAAATGACCGCCATACTGAAAAAGTCGATCCAGAAGTCATTCGGAAATCTGTTTCGCTTGCTGTTCTCGAAGGAATGAAACAGGCACAACCGAATCATTTGCCGACACCGGACAGCGTTGCATTGTTTGCAGGTTATTTAATCGGGAAACTAATCAAGAAGGACGACGCTCGGTTACTTGATCTTGGTAGTGGAACAGGTGGGATGCTTCATGCCGTCATGAGTCAACTTCCGACGGGGACGGCAGCAGAAGCAGTCGAAGTCGATGAAACGTTAGTCCGGTTATCGGCTTCAATCACGGAATTACTCAATTATCCCGTCACTTACACGCATCAAGATGCACTCCGTCCTCTATTGTTAGATCCGGTCGATCTCGCGATGGCAGACTTGCCGATTGGTTACTATCCGGACGAAGAAGTATCAAAAGAGTATGTGTTAAAACGAGAAGAAGGAATGAGTTACAGCCACTTTCTTTTGATTGAACAGGCGATGAATTATGTTAAACCAGGCGGATTCGGTGTCTTTGTCATCCCGAATGGCTTATTTGAGCACGATACGGAAGGGAAATTGAAGCAGTATTTTGAGACGAAGGCACATGTCGTCGGCATCTTGCAACTGCCATTAACCATGTTCAAGCAAGAACAGGCAGCAAAAAGTTATTTAATCGTCCGAAATCACCTAGCGGGAATGACGATGCCAAAACAAGCATTACTTGCTGAACTCCCGTCATTCACCGATGCACGTGCATTTGGTGGAATGGTGAAACAGATTGATGAATGGATTAATACAGAATTAAAATGAAAAGTGAAAAGTAATTGAATTCTATTGTTAATTTGACTATCCTAATGTAAGACAGAAAAAATAGAACACCCACACAGATGTGAATGTCTACTGATTTTGAATGGAAAAGGGGAAAATAGATCATGGCAAAAATTATGGCGGTAAATGCTGGTAGTTCGTCGCTTAAGTTCCAACTACTTGAGATGCCGAGTGAAACGTTAGTAGCAATCGGTTTAGTAGAGCGTGTCGGGAAAGACGATGCAATCTTTACAATTAAATATGGTGAAGGACAAAAGTATACAGACGTCCTTCCGCTTGCAACACATAAAGAAGCAGTAGAACTCTCACTTGAAAAGTTGATGGAGTTTGGCATCATTTCTTCTTACGATGAAATCAAAGGTGTTGGACACCGTGTACTTCATGGTAAAGAAAAGTATGCGGATTCTGTCGTGATTACGGAAGATGTCATTAAAGATATCGATTCCTATACAGAGCTCGGTCCACTCCACATCCCACCAAACTTGATTGGGATTCGTGCGTTCCAAGCAATCTTGCCGGAAGTCGAGCAAGTGGCTGTCTTCGATACGGCCTTCCACCAAACGATGCCAGAAGAAAACTTCCTTTACAGCCTTCCGTACGAATACTATACGGAATACGGCATTCGGAAATATGGCTTCCACGGTACGAGCCACAAATATGTTACGGAACGTGCATCTGAGTTGCTCGGACGTCCGCTTAAAGACCTTCGTTTGATTTCTTGTCACCTCGGTAGTGGGGCATCGATTGCAGCAGTTGCTGGCGGTGAGTCACTCGATACGACGATGGGCTTCACGCCACTTGAAGGAATTACGATGGGAACACGTTCTGGTTCGCTTGACCCGGCCTTGATTCCGTTCCTGATGGAGAAAACAGGGAAGTCGGCAGAAGATGTCTTGAACGTCATGAACAAAGAATCAGGAATCTACGGATTATCTGGTCTTTCAAGTGACTTACGTGATGTTGAATCAGCAGCAACGGAAGGAAACCATCGTTCTGAAATGGCACTTCGTATTTTCGCGAACCGGATTCATGGATACATCGGACAATATGCTGCAGAGATGAACGGCGTCGATGCCATCATCTTCACGGCAGGTGTCGGTGAAAACTCTGACTCGATTCGTGAGCGTGTTCTCCGTGGACTCGAGTTCATGGGCGTCTACTGGGATCCATCGCTTAACAACGGAGCGCGCGGAGAAGAACTCTTCATCAACTACCCGCACTCACCAGTCAAAGTCATCATCATTCCAACGAATGAAGAATTGATGATCGCACGTGACACAGTTCGTGTCGGTGGATTGATTGAACAAAATGCATAAGTACTAACATGCAGAAGGCCGGACGTCATGTCCGGTCTTCTGACTGTAGACAACGTGCTATCGGGAGATCAAGCGTCTTTTTTTGTTGCTTTCCTCGGGCGAGGCGCAAGCCGTTGCTCCTTGGATCCTAGCGGACAACGAGCAGGGTTTTGCCTGCCTCTGAACGTGCGTTAAACACGCACTTTTCCGTAGGAGTCAACGAAACGTGACGCTTTTTAGGGAATACCATGATGGAAATCCAGCATGCAGACACTTTAGAGCGCAATCCGCCTCGATATCGCATGTTCACGTTTCGTAAGAGTTTATCTACACGAAGGCCGGACATCATGTCCGGTCTCAGACTGTAGACAAACCCTCATTTCCGCTTGGAAATGAGGGTTTGTCTTATGTATGCGTAAAAAATATGACACTCCATTAGGATTCCGACTGGAATCCCATGACCAATTGGCCAATTTTTTGAGGTTCAGGGCAGCAAAAGTGAGCATGGCCTGCATCGTCACTTTTTTTAACCCGCGGTAGCGAGTCCAACGCATGCCATGCTTTTCTTTCGCGTCGGCAAAGACACGTTCGATTGTCTCTTTTCGTCGGGCATACAGCTGCCTATTAACCAGTGTGTGGCGAAGGTGCTCGACTTCGTCGATTGCATCTTGCCAGACATGCCGATGAATCACTTTCTGCATCGTCTGACTTTTCGTACACCGTTCTAGAAATGGACAAGTTTCACAGATTTTTGGATCTGATACGTACTCCCGTCTTCCTTCCCGTGTAGTTGTTCGGTAGATAAGCGGCTGATTATTTTCACAGAGATAGCAGTCGTAATACGCATCATAATAGAAGGCATTCGTTTTGAACATACCCTTCACCCCTTTGGGGCGGGTGTAGGGGAAGACTGGCAAAATACGCTGTCTGAGAAGTAAATGTGCGATGGGGGCGGTTTTATAGGCGGAGTCTGCGACGACTGCAAACGGGACGGTAAAACGGTGGATGATGAGTTCGAGCAAGGGCTTTAAAATGATACTATCGTGAATATTACCTGGTGTGACAATTGTCCCGAGGACAAAACCATTCCGATCACATGCTGTATGAAAGGAATAGGCGAATTGCTTTTCACGCTCCCCCTTCACGTAAT